>NZ_JAEKDC010000027.1:0-60696 GCF_016405645.1 Pseudomonas sp. MF5691 | reverse complement strand
TATCGGCGCTTTGGTGAAGGGGTGGGGCGAAGTCTCCCACGGTCTGTACTGGCTAGAGTCAGATGCTGGCTTTTAGTCCCACCACCCCTACAAGTCTAACCATACAAGCTGGCTTGCCTGCGATAGCGGTAGGTCAGTCGACACATCCCTACTTGACCCTCCGCTATCGCGGGCAAGCCCGCCCACAGGGTGATCTCTTTAGGGCAGGATTTCTTGGTTGGTTGCAGTTCGCGCAACGGTGTCTTGTCATCAATGGGATTGATAGCCCCCTAACGAAACCCCCATCCTAGAGGGCTTGCCCGGCCCTTATATCATTCCGAATGATAGTTACCTTTGTTTCATTCGATTCGTGAGCGAGCACGCTGCCGAGCATGATCCGCCCATCTCAAATACATTTGGCGGATGCACCTCATGGAACAGTCACTCAAACATTTGCGCTATCCCCTGGCCCTTTTGGCCGTGCTGGTGATGAGCGCATGCGGCAAGGCCCCCGAGCAAGCGGCCGCCATGCCCGCCAGCAAAGTCAGCGTTGCCAAGGTCCTGGAACAACCGGTCAATGAATGGGACGAGTTCACCGGCCGCCTGGAAGCCCCGGAAACCGTACAGATCCGCCCACGCGTGTCGGGTCAGATCGACCAGGTCGCCTTTACCGAAGGCGCACTGGTGAAAAAAGGCGACCTGCTGTTCCAGATCGACCCGCGTCCGTTCCAGGCTGAAGTCCGCCGCCTGGAAGCCCAGCTTCAACAAACCAAAGCCGCCGCATCGCGCAGTGACAACGAGGCCCAGCGTGGCGAGCGCTTGCGCCAGAGCAATGCGATTTCCGCCGAACTGGCCGACTCGCGCACCACCGCCGCCCAGGAAGCCCGCGCCGCGGTGGCCGGGATCCAGGCGCAACTGGACCTGGCCCGCCTGAACCTCAGTTTTACCCGCGTCACCTCGCCCATCAGTGGCCGTGTCAGCCGCGCCGCAATCACCGCCGGCAACCTGGTCACCGCCGATGTCACCGAGCTGACCAGCGTGGTCTCCACCGACAAGGTCTACGCCTACTTCGACGCCGACGAGCGCGTGTACCTCAAGTACACCGAACTGGCGCGCCAGGGCCGTCGCGGCGCCACCACCCCGGTGTACCTGGGCCTGTCCAATGAAGACGGCAACCCGCACCTGGGCCAGATGAACTTTGTCGACAACCAGGTCAACCCGGCCACCGGTACCATCCGCGGCCGCGCGGTGTTCGATAACAGTGACGGGCGTTTCACCCCCGGCCTGTATGCGCGCCTCAAGTTGGTCGGCAGCGGCACCTACTCTGCCGTGCTGATCACCGACGAAGCCGTGGGCACCGACCTGGGCAAGAAGTTTGTGCTGGTGATGGACGCCGACAACAAGTCCGCCTACCGCGCCGTGGAACTGGGGCCGAAGATCGAAGGCTTGCGCATCGTGCGCAGCGGCCTGAGCAAGGACGACACCATTATCGTCAAAGGCCTGCAGCGGGTACGTCCGGGTTCGCCGGTTGCCCCAGAAACCATCCCGATGGCCAGCCAGGCAACCCTCGCCGCCCTGGCCCAACAACGACAAGCGCTTGAAGCCAGCAACCTGGAGCAAGTGGCGCCGGATAAAGCCGCGCCCAAGCTCGCCAGTGTCGCGATTCCACGCGGTTAAGGGACTACACACCAGATGAATTTTTCCAAGTTCTTCATATCGCGGCCGATATTCGCAGCGGTGCTATCGCTGCTGATTCTGATCGCCGGCGCGATCTCGCTGTTCCAACTGCCGATCAGCGAATACCCGGAAGTGGTACCGCCAACCGTGGTGGTGCGCGCCAACTTCCCCGGCGCCAACCCCAAGGTCATCGGCGAAACCGTGGCCTCGCCGCTGGAACAGGCGATCACCGGCGTCGAGAACATGCTCTACATGTCCTCGCAGTCGACCGCCGACGGCAAGCTCACCCTGACCATCACCTTCGCCCTGGGCACCGACCTGGATAACGCCCAGGTACAGGTGCAAAACCGTGTGACGCGCACTCAGCCCAAACTGCCTGAGGAAGTGACGCGCATCGGGATTACCGTGGACAAGGCCTCCCCCGACCTGACCATGGTCGTGCACTTGACCTCCCCGGACCAGCGCTACGACATGCTCTACCTGTCCAACTACGCGATCCTCAATATCAAGGATGAATTGGCGCGGCTGGGCGGCGTGGGTGACGTGCAGTTGTTCGGCATGGGCGATTACTCCCTGCGGGTGTGGCTGGACCCGAACAAGACCGCCTCGCGCAACCTGACTGCCACGGATGTGGTGACCGCGATCCGCGAACAGAACCGCCAGGTGGCCGCCGGTGCCCTGGGCGCGCAGCCTGCGCCCAACGACACCAGCTTCCAATTGTCGGTCAATACCCAGGGCCGCCTGGTCACCGAGGAAGAGTTCGAAAACATCGTGATTCGCGCCGGCGACAACGGTGAAATCACGCGCCTCAAGGACATCGCCCGTGTTGAGCTGGGCTCCAGCCAATATGCCCTGCGCTCGCTGATCGACAATCAGCCGGCGGTGGCGATTCCGATCTTCCAGCGCCCAGGCTCCAATGCCATCGACATCTCCAATGATGTGCGCAGCAAGATGGCCGAGCTGAAAAAGAGCTTCCCCGAAGGCATGGACTACCGCATCGCCTACGACCCGACCGTGTTTGTGCGCGGCTCGATCGAGGCGGTGGTGCACACCTTGTTCGAGGCGTTGATCCTGGTGGTGCTGGTGGTGATCCTGTTCCTGCAGACCTGGCGTGCGTCGATCATCCCCCTGGTCGCGGTGCCGGTGTCGTTGATCGGCACCTTTGCGGTGATGCACCTGTTCGGCTTCTCCCTCAATGCGCTGTCGCTGTTCGGCCTGGTGCTGGCCATCGGCATCGTGGTGGACGACGCCATCGTGGTGGTGGAGAACGTCGAACGTAACATCGAGCTGGGCCTGGAGCCCTTCCCGGCCACCGAAAAAGCCATGAGCGAAGTGACCGGGCCGATCATTGCCACGGCGCTGGTGCTGTGTGCGGTGTTTATTCCGGCCGCCTTTATCAGTGGTTTGACCGGGCAGTTCTACAAGCAGTTTGCCCTGACCATCGCCATCTCCACCGTGATCTCGGCATTCAACTCCCTGACCCTGTCGCCGGCCCTGGCAGCGGTCTTGCTGCGCAGCCATGACGCGCCGAAAGACCGGTTCTCCAGGTTCCTCGACAAGCTCTTCGGTGGCTGGCTGTTCCGCCCGTTCAACCGCTTCTTCGAAAAGGCTAGCCATGGTTATGTAGGCACCGTGCGCCGGGTGATTCGCGGCACCGGTATCGCGCTGTTCGTGTATGGCGGCCTGATGGTGCTGACCTTCTTCGGCTTTGCCCACACACCGACCGGTTTCGTACCGGCCCAGGACAAGCAATACCTGGTGGCCTTCGCCCAGTTGCCGGACGCCGCCAGCCTGGACCGCACCGAAAACGTGATCAAGCGCATGTCCGACATCGCCTTGAAACAGCCCGGCGTGGAAAGCGCCATCGCTTTCCCGGGCCTGTCGATCAACGGGTTCACCAACAGCCCGAACAGCGGCATCGTGTTCGTAACGTTGAAACCGTTCGGCGAGCGTAAAGATCCAAGCATGTCCGCCGGGGCGATTGCCGGAGCGCTGAACGGCAAGTACGCCGATATCCAGGAAGCCTACATGGCGATCTTCCCACCGCCGCCGGTACAGGGCCTGGGCACTATCGGCGGGTTCCGCCTGCAGGTCGAAGACCGTGGCAACCTGGGCTACGAGGAACTGTACAAAGAAGTGCAGAACGTCATCGCCAAGAGCCACAACGTGCCGGAACTGTTTGGCCTGTTCACCAGCTACACGGTCAACGTGCCCCAGGTCGATGCTGCTATCGACCGGGAAAAGGCCAAGACCCACGGCGTGGCGATCAGCGACATCTTCGACACCCTGCAGATCTACCTGGGCTCGTTGTATGCCAACGACTTCAACCGCTTTGGCCGGACCTATCAGGTCAACGTGCAGGCTGAACAGCAGTTCCGCCTGGACCAGGATCAGATCGGCCAATTGAAAGTGCGCAACAACAAGCGCGAGATGATCCCGCTGGCGACCTTTATCAAGGTCAGCGACACCTCGGGGCCGGACCGCGTGATGCACTACAACGGCTTTATCACCGCCGAGATCAACGGCAACGCTGCACCCGGCTACAGCTCGGGCCAGGCAGAGGCAGCGATCGAAAAACTGCTCAAAGAGGAACTGCCCAACGGCATGACCTACGAGTGGACCGACCTGACGTACCAGCAAATCCTTTCGGGCAACACCGCGCTGTTCGTGTTCCCGCTCTGCGTACTGCTGGCGTTCCTGGTACTGGCCGCCCAGTACGAAAGCTGGAGCCTGCCACTGGCGGTGATCCTGATCGTACCGATGACCCTGCTATCGGCCATTACCGGGGTGATTCTGTCCGGTGGCGACAACAACATCTTTACCCAGATCGGCTTGATCGTACTGGTGGGACTGGCCTGTAAGAACGCGATTCTGATCGTCGAGTTCGCCAAGGATAAACAGGAAGAAGGCCTCGACCCGCTGGCTGCGGTGCTGGAAGCCTGCCGCCTGCGTCTGCGGCCGATCCTGATGACCTCGTTCGCCTTCATCATGGGCGTGGTGCCCCTGGTGTTCTCCAGCGGTGCCGGTGCCGAGATGCGTCATGCCATGGGCGTGGCGGTGTTCTCCGGGATGATCGGGGTGACCTTCTTCGGCCTGTTGCTGACGCCGGTGTTCTACGTGTTGATCCGCCGTTATGTGGAGCGCAGCGAAGCACGCAAAGCGGCCAAGGCCTTGCAGCTGGAGACACAGCAATGAGTGTGAAAGTGTTCCTGCCGAGCCTGCTGGTACTGGCGCTCGCCGCCTGTGCCGTCGGCCCGGACTATAAAGCCCAGCAGTTGGAGGCGGCCAATATCACGGCCGCCACCGATGCCAAGCAGTACGACCACGCCAAGTTCGAAGGCATCTGGTGGCAGCAGTTCGAGGACCCGATCCTCAACCAGTTGGTGACCCAATCGTTGAGCGGCAACCGAGACCTGCGGGTAGCGTTTGCCCGCCTGCGAGCTGCCCGGGCGATTCGCGATGACGCCAGCAATGACGCGATGCCGACCATCACCAGCCGTGCCAGCAGCGATTTGGCCAAGGGCCAGATCCCAGGCCAGACCACCCGCCGGGTCAATAGCGAACGCTATGACCTGGGCCTGGACATGGCTTGGGAACTGGACCTGTTTGGCCGCATCCAGCGCAACCTCGAAGCCAGTGACGCTGACCAGCAGGCTGCCGAAGCCGACCTCTATCAACTGCAGGTCAGCATGATTGCCGAACTGGTGGACGCCTACGGCCAACTGCGCGGGGCGCAACTGCGGGAAAAAATCGCCCTGGCCAACCTGAAGAACCAGCAGGATTCGCGCACCATCACCGAAAGCCTGCGCGATGCCGGCGTCGGCGACCAACTGGACGTGGTGCGTGCCGATGCGCGCCTGGCAGCGGTCGAAGCCAGCGTGCCGCAATTGCAGGCCGAGCAGGTGCGCGAGCGCAATCGCATCGCCACCCTCCTCGGCCAGCGCCCGGACAAACTCAGCGTGGACCTGAGCCCGGCCAACCTGCCGGCGATTGCCAAGGCCTTGCCGATTGGTGACCCGGGGCAGTTGCTGCAACGGCGCCCGGACATTCTCAGTGCCGAACGCAAACTGGCGGCCGCCACCGCGCGAATCGGCGTGGCCAAGGCCGACCTGTTTCCACGGGTCAGCCTCAGTGGTTTCCTCGGGTTTACCGCTGGCCGTGGCTCGCAGATCGGCTCATCCGCCGCCAATGCCTGGGCCCTGGGCCCGAGCATCACCTGGGCCGCCTTTGACCTGGGCAGCGTACGCGCCCGCTTGCGCGGTGCGGATGCCGAAGCCGATGGCGCCCTGGCCACCTACGAGCAGCAAGTGCTGCTGGCGTTGGAAGAGTCAGAGAACGCCTTCAGCGACTACGGCAAGCGGCAGCAGCGCCTGGTGTCGCTGATCCGCCAGAGCGAATCGAGCCGTGCCGCGGCCGACCTGGCGCAGATTCGCTACCGCGAAGGCACCGCCGACTTCCTCGTGCTGCTCGACGCCCAGCGTGAACGCCTGGCGGCCGAAGACGCCCAGGCCCTGGCCGAAGTGGACCTGTATCGCGGCATCGTGGCGATCTACAAGGCGTTGGGTGGCGGCTGGCAGCCGGAGACGGTGGTCGCCAGCGCAAAATGATTTAAAGAGCTCCTTTGGTTGGTCGCATCCAACCAATTTTTGCCCCGTGGTCCATTCGGTCACGGGGCTTTTTTTGCCTGCGTGAAACCGGTCAAACCCTGTGCTTAAAGACGGTCACAAAGATCAAAGGTGGGAGCTGCGCTGATCTGACTCAGCTGGATTCCGTGAGGATCAAGCTGCGGTAATGCCCGGGATTGGAGCCCGACCATTTACGAAAGGCCTTGTAGAACGAGCTCACATCGGCAAAACCCAGGCGGCTGGCGATCTCGGCGAAGCTGATATCGGCCTCGGCCAGCCACACCACTGCCAGCTCCTTGCGCACGCTGTCCTTGAGCCCCTGGTACGTCTGCCCTTCTTCGGCCAAGCGCCGACGCAGCGTCGAGGCAGACATGCACAACTCATGGGCCAGACTGTCGGTTTCCGGCCACTGTTGGGCCGGGCGCTGGCGCAGGTCGTGTTTGATGCGCATCGCCAGGCTGTCCGGGTCGCGGTATTTGACCAGGATGTTGGCGGGCGCCTGGGCCAGGAAGCGCTTGAGTTCCTCGGGGCTGCGCTTGACCGGCAGGTCGAGGCAGTCTGCCGAAAAGATCATGCGGGTACGGGTGCGATCAAAACGCAGGTTGTCGGAAAACATCACCTGGTAATCATCACAAAATGCCGGCTGCGCACTGCGCAATTCGATGGCCAGGATCGGGATGCGTCGGCCGGCCAGCCAGCAGGCGACGCCGTGGACGATCATCCAGTAGCAAAAGTAGGTAAACGCGCGCCGTGGTTCCGGCTCAGGTTCCAGCAGCACGATTTCCGCCAGGCTTTGCTGACGCACCAACTGCGCGGGAAGGTGCTCAAGCATCAACGACAGGAAGCCCAGACCGGTTTCCAGGGCCTCGCCCAGGGTGGGCTGGGCCATGGAGGCACGACACAAAAACCCCAGGCTGCCCGACTTCAACTTGCGCGGGTCCATGCCAAAGAACTCATCATCCCGGCGCCGCGCCAGCAAGCGCCAGAGCCGCGCGTACGCCAGCGCCGGAACCCGGGCGGCGGGCTGCTCCAGCAACGCGGGGTCGATCCCGACCTTGCTCAGGGCCTCCCACGTCGCCGCACCGGGGGCGCAACTCTGCAACAGGGCTTCACGAACCAGGTGGATGGAGATTGTGTCTTTTTCCGACATGGGCCAGGGCTCAATCTTGTAGGTCGGCCATTGTAGGAGCGTGTTGGCTTGTAAGGAACACATACCCCACGCAGCAACGACATAGAGGGCTGTTCAGGCCGCGTTCAGAAAACGTCAAGATCCTCTGTTTAGCAATGAGTATCATTATGTTACAACTTAGCACCCTAACTAATTACGTTGCGGTGCCCGATGCTCGTCCCCTTTCTCATCATGCTGCGCGAAGGCATTGAAGCCGCATTGATCGTTGGCATCATCGCCAGCTACCTGCAACAGACCGGCCGTGGCCAATGGATGCCAGCGGTATGGATCGGCGTATTTCTCGCCGCCGCTTTGGCCCTGCTGGTCGGCGGTGGCCTGGAGTTGGTCAGCGCCGAGTTCCCGCAAAAACAGCAAGAGCTGTTCGAAGGCATTGTCGGCCTGGTCGCCGTGGGGATTCTCAGCTCCATGGTGTTCTGGATGCGCAAGGTCGCACGCTCGATCAAGCACTCCCTGCACCAGTCCCTGGATCATGCGTTGGCCGGCTCGCGCAACCAGGTGCTTGCCCTGATCGCCATGGTGTTTTTCGCCGTGGCCCGTGAAGGCCTGGAGACGGTGTTCTTCTTGCTGGCGGTGTTCCAACAGAGCGAAGGCCCCGCCGCGCCCATCGGCGCCCTGCTCGGCCTGGTGCTGGCGATCATCGTCGGGTTCCTGATCTACAGCGGCAGCATGCGCCTGAACCTCGGTGCGTTCTTTCGCTGGACCGGGCTGTTCATCCTGGTGGTGGCCGCCGGGATCCTCGCCAACTCGGTGCAGGCCCTGCATGAAGCCGGGGTGTGGAACCACCTGCAAGGCGTGCTGTTCGATTTCAGCGCAACCCTGCCGATGGATGGCCCGCTGGGCTCGGTGCTGGCCGGCATGTTCGGCTACCAGGACGCACCGACCGTCAGCACCCTGGGCGCCTACCTGATTTACCTGGTGCTGGCGCTGGCGATGTTCTTTATGCCCGCCGCGCCGATAACCCCTTCTTCCGTCTCCAGCCAGTAAGGTCGTCCCTTGCCAAACCCAGCCCCTGCCTCACCACCCCGCGCGTTGCGTTGGGCGGTCGCCGGTTCGGTGATCGTGATGATCGCCGCCGGCGGCCTGTTCTACTACGCCGCGCAATTGGCCGCCGCCAAGCGCCAGGTCAATCACAACGAAATCGCCGTGATCATCCACGCCCACGCCTGCGAACCCAACGCCCTGACCGTACCGGCGGGCCGTGCGAGTTTTCGCATCATCAACCGTTCGGATCGCGCGGTGGAGTGGGAAATCCTTGACGGCGTGCTGGTGGTCGAAGAGCGCGAAAACATTGCGCCGGGCTTGAGCCAGGTGATCAACGCCAACCTGCTGCCGGGCGACTACGCCATCACCTGCGGCCTGTTGAGCAACCCACGCGGCACCCTGCATGTAACCCCGACGGCCGAGTCTGACGCCCAGGCCAAAGCCAAGCCCTCGATGGTGGCCTTTATCGGCCCGCTGTCGGAGTTTCGCGTGTACCTGAGCAGCCAGGGTGGCGCTTTGATCAAGGCCGTCAGCGCCCTTGAACAAGCGATTGCCGCCGGCGACCTGGCCCAGGCCCAGGCCCTGTACCTGCCGGCTCGCGAGGCTTACCAACAACTGGCCCCGGCGGCCCAGCGCCTGGCCGAGCTGGACAACGCGATCAATGCCCGCGCCGATTACTTCGAGAAGCGTGAACAAGACCCGGCCTTCAGCGGCTTCCATCGCCTGGAATACGGCCTGTTCGAGCAGCACACTCTCGGCGACCTGACACCGATTGCCCAGCGTCTGCTGGCCGATGTCACCACCCTCAAGCAACAGTTGTTGGCGCAGTCGCTGCCGCCCGAGCAACTGGTAAGCGTCCTGGTGCGCAACCTCAACAGCCTGGCCGACGTGCGCGCCGCCAGTGGCGAAGAGGAGCGCTACAGCCACCTCGACCTCAACGGTTTTGCCGCCAACCTGACGGTGACGCGCAAGGTGGTGGACCTGATGCGGCCGCTGTTGACCAAGTCCGCCGCCGACCTGCTGCCGGGAATTGATAGCGCGATCAACGCCTTCGCCGCGCAACTCGACGACTTGCAGGTCGATGGCCATTACCGCAGCTACAACCGCGTTACCGCCGCTCAGCGCCAGCTGATCGCCGACAAGGCCAAGGCTCTGGCCGCCGCACTCGATGGAATCGACCCAGCCCTTGGCCTCTCCGGCCTTAAGTGAAGACGACCAAACACATGAGTGATTCACCACAGTTCAACGCCCAACGCCGCCGTGTGTTGCTCGGGATGGCCGCCACCGGCGCCGCGATTGCCGGCAGCAGCCTCAGTTGCCCGGCAATGGCAGCCGGCGCAGCCCAGGTCACCACCGCGCCCAGCAGCGAAAAAACCCAGGACCACCAGGCCTTCCACGGCAAGCACCAGAGCGGCATCGTCACCCCCCGCCCGGCCTGCGGCATGCTGGTAGCGTTCGACGTCCTGGCCAGCGACCGCGAAGACCTGGAGCGCCTGTTTCGCACCCTCAACCAGCGCATCCGTTTTTTGATGACCGGCGGCAGCGTGCCGCAAGTCGACCCGAAACTGCCGCCCAGCGACTCCGGGATCCTCGGCCCGGTGGTCAGCCCGGATAACCTGACCATCACCGTATCGGTGGGTGAATCGCTGTTCGACGAGCGTTTCGGCCTGGCCGCCGCCAAACCCAAGCGCCTGATCCGCATGGTCGGCTTCCCCAACGACGCCCTGGAACCGGCGCAGTGCCACGGTGATTTGAGCCTGCAGTTCAGCTCCAACACCCCCGACACCAATATCCACGCCCTGCGCGATATCGTGAAAAACCTGCCGGACCTGCTGCTGGTGCGCTGGAAACAGGAAGGCAGCGTACCGCCCCAGGCCCCTGCCCGTGCCGGGCAACCGGCGCAGAGCGCACGCAACTTCCTGGGCTTTCGCGATGGCTCGGCCAACCCCGACTCCAACGACACCAAAACCATGGACCAACTGGTCTGGGTCCAGCCCGGCAGTGATGAGCCCGCGTGGGCCGCCCATGGCAGCTACCAGGCGGTACGGATCATCCGCAATTTCGTCGAACGCTGGGACCGCACGCCCTTGCAGGAGCAGGAAAGCATCATCGGCCGGATCAAGACCAGCGGCGCGCCCATGGACGGTCACAGCGAAGCCCAGGTGCCCGACTACAGCAAGGATCCGGCCGGCAAACTGACCAAGCTCGATGCCCATATCCGCCTGGCCAACCCGCGCACGGCCGCGACCCAGGCCAACCTGATCCTGCGTCGGCCATTCAACTACTCCAACGGCGTCAACAAGAACGGCCAGCTGGACATGGGCCTGTTGTTTATCTGCTATCAGGCGGACCTGGAGAAAGGCTTTATCAGCGTACAAACCCGGCTCAATGGCGAGCCCCTGGAGGAATACCTCAAGCCAGTGGGCGGCGGGTATTTCTTCACCTTGCCGGGCGCCACCGGGCCGCAGGATTTCATCGGCCGAACCTTGCTGCACAGCACTGCCAAGACCTAACCCTCCACAGCGGAAACCGCCCTATGAACATGTCGTCTCTTGCGTTGTTATTGAGCCTTTCTCCGCTCGCGGCCTTTGCCGCGCCGGCGCCCCTGGATCTGGTGGGCCCGGTGTCGGACTACAAGATCTATGTCACCGACAAGATCGAGGAACTGGTGACCCAGACCCAGGCCTTCACCGACGCGGTGAAAAAAGGTGACCTGGCCACCGCGAAAAAACTCTACGCGCCCACCCGCGTTTACTACGAATCCATCGAGCCCATCGCCGAGCTGTTCAGCGACCTCGATGCATCGATCGACTCACGGGTCGACGACCACGAAAAAGGTGTGAAAGCCGAAGACTTCACCGGCTTCCACCGCATTGAATACAGCCTGTTTGCCGAAAACACTACCCAGGGCCTGGGCGCCCTTGCCGACGGCTTGAACACGGACGTCAAGGATCTGCAAACCCGCGTTGCCGGTCTGACCTTCCCGCCGGAAAAAGTCGTCGGCGGCGCTGCCGCATTGCTCGAAGAAGTGGCCGCCACGAAGATTTCCGGCGAAGAAGACCGCTACAGCCACACCGACCTGTATGACTTCCAGGGCAATATCGATGGAGCGAAAAAAATCGTCGACCTGTTCCGTGGGCAGATCGAACAGCAGGACAAGGCGTTTTTGGCCAAGGTCGACAAGAACTTCGCCACGGTGAACACCATCCTGGCCAAATACAAAACTGCCGATGGCGGCTTTGAAACCTACGACAAGGTCAAGGAAAGCGACCGCAAGGCCCTGGTGGGCCCGGTCAACACCCTGGCCGAAGACCTGTCGACCCTGCGTGGCAAACTGGGTTTGAACTGACACCTCAACGCTAGCGGCTCTGAGCCTGACCCACCGCCATCGCGGGCAAGCCCGCTCCCACAGGGGTCTCAGCGAGCAGAAAATGTTCGCCACACCACAAATCAAATGTGGGGGCTCAAAGGTGCAGAAAATGTTCGCCACACCACAATCAAATGTGGGAGCTGGCTTGCCTGCGATGGCGGTGATTCAATCACCGCCCAGAGTGACTGAAGCACCGCCATCGCAAGCAAGCCCACTCCCACAGCTGTAGATCCCTATCATCCGGGTTAATCGCGCTGTGCGTTTAACCGTCTTACCTATAACGTTCCATAGATTCCCACTCACGGAAGATTTCCCATGCCTCATTCGGCCACCCGCCTTGATGCCGCTCCGCCCACTCCCTTCAACCTGCGCCCCCTGCTGCTGGCTAATATGGCCTGCACCATGGCGATGATGGCGTTTGTCTCGCTGATCGGCCCCATCGCGCGGGTGCTGGGGCTGGCGACCTGGCAGGCCGGCGCGGCGGTGACGGTGTCCGGTGTGATCTGGATGCTTTTGGCGCGGCCCTGGGGCCAGGCCAGTGATCGCCTGGGTCGGCGGCGCGTGCTGTTGCTGGGCACCGGGGGCTTCACCCTGGCCTATTGGGCCCTGTGCGTGTTTATCGACGCCTCCCTGCAACTGCTGCCCTCGGCCATGCTGGCATTTATCGGGCTGGTGCTCGGGCGCGGGTTGATCGGGGTGTTTTACGCGGCGATCCCAGTGGGGGGCTATGCGCTGATCGCGGACAATATCGAGCCGGCCCATCGCGCCAAGGCCATGGCCTCGCTGGGGGCGGCCAACGCCTGTGGCCTGGTGTTGGGCCCGGCGATTGCCGCGCTGCTGGCCCGCCACAGCCTGAGCCTGCCGTTTTATGTGATGGCGCTGCTGCCGATGCTCGGGTTTCTGGTGTTGCTGATGAAGCTGCCGCGCCAGGAATTGCACCTCAAGCAACCGCCCAAGGCCGTCAACCTCTCGGACCCACGCTTGCGCCGGCCATTGGTGGTGGCCTTTGCGGCGATGCTCTGCGTGTCGATTGCCCAGATCACGGTGGGCTTTTTTGCCCTGGATCGCCTGCAGATGAACCCCGCCGACGCTGCACAAACCGCCGGGATCGCCCTGACCATGGTCGGCCTGGCCTTGATCTGCTCGCAATTGCTGGTGCGCAAGCTGGAATGGCCACCCCTGCGGCTGATCCGCGTCGGCGCGCTTGTTTCGGCCCTGGGGTTTGCCGGGAGCATGTTCGCCGATACGGCGTGGATCCTATGGCTGTGTTTCTTCGTCTCGGCGGCCGGCATGGGCTGGATCTTCCCATCGTTCGCCGCCCTGGCGGCCAACGCGGTGGACGCCTCGGAACAAGGCGCCACTGCCGGGTCGGTGGGGGCGGCGCAAGGGCTGGGTGTGGTGGTCGGGCCGCTGGCCGGGACCCTGATCTATGCCGTCGAACCGCGGCTACCCTACCTGGTCGCCGCTGCCCTGCTGTTGCTCATTGCACTCTGGCCGGCACCGCGCCACTAGAGGATCCGGTAAAGCAAGCGCTCGACTCGGACGCGACTGACCCGGCGCAGGAACTTGCCGACGGCTTCGGGGTAATCCACCAGTGTCTGCAACTGCTGGTAGCCCTGGATCCGCGTGGCGTGCTGGAAAATGTCCTCCAGCTCGCGGCGCCGTGGCGCCAGCCACTGGCCCTGGGGATCGTCGATCAGCAAGGCGTTTTCCAGGTCCAGGCGAAAGGCCCGGGGGTTGAGGTTATTGCCGGTGAGCAAGGTATAGCGTTCGTCGACCCACATGCCCTTGAGGTGATAGGTGTTATCCCCGTCGCGCCACAGGTGCAGGTTGAGTTGGCCACTGTCGATCATGCGCTGGTGGCGCTTGGCAAAGCGGCGCAGGCTGATTTCGTAGAGATACGGCAGCGCGGCGATGATTTTGAAAGGCTCGCTGGGCGGGATGTAGAAGTCGTTGGCGGTCTTGTCGCCGACGATGATGTCGATCTTCACCCCACGGGCCAGGGCCCGGTTGATTTCCCGGGTCACCGGCAGCGGCAGGTTGAAATACGGGGTGCAGATGGTCAACTGCTGCTGGGCACTGGCGATCAGCTCGCAGATCACCCGGCTCAGCGGGTTGTTCTTGCCCACTCCCAACAACGGGCTGACCGACAACCCACCAATCCCAGCCTGGCCGGCCGTGGTGTCATAGGTCGCGTGCTTGAGCCGGCTGCGCAGGTCGCCGATGTCATTGCGCAGGCTGCGGGTGGTGGGCAGGTTGGGCAGGTCCAGGCGGTGTACCGCCTTGGCCGCCACCAGGCCGTGTTCCACCAGGTGCTGCATGGAGTCGGCCAATGGCTTGTTGTGGATCAGGTGATAGCGGTCGAAGCGGTATTTATCGAACTTGTGCAGATACACATTGTTCAGGCTGGCGCCGCTGTACAGCACGCTGTCGTCGATCACGAAGCCCTTCAGATGCAGCACGCCAAACAGCTCGCGGGTCTGCACCGCCACCCCATACACCGGCACATGTGTCGGATGTGACTGAGTCATTGCCTGGTACCAGGCGCTGTTGCCCGGCTGCTTGCCCGCACCGATCAACCCGCGCTGGGCACGCAGCCAATCCACCATCACCACAATATCCAGTTCGGGCCGTGCGGCCTTGGCGGCGTGCAGCGCGTCAAACACCTCCTGGCCCGCTTCGTCCTGTTGCAGGTACAACGCGACGATGTAGATGCGGTGTTGGGCCTGGGCGATTTGCTCCAGCAGGCAGCGGCGAAACTCGGCGGCGCCGGACAGCACCTCAATCGCGTCGGTGGCCAGGGGGAAACCGCGCAACTTGGGCAACAGGGAACGTTTGAATAACGACGGCATAGGGCTCGCAATGATCGAATCCGAAGAGCCCGAGAGCTTACACCATGGGGGGTCCTCAGGTCTGCCCACTGGCCACTGAAAATAATTGATTGACCAAGAAGAACGATCGTTCTACTGTTTGCAGTATGAACAATATGACCAGCAGTGAAACCCGCGACATTATTCTGGACGTCACCGAAAAGTTGATCTATCGGCACGGCATTGCGGCCACCGGTATGGATCTGTTGGTGAAAACCGCCGGCGTCTCCAGGAAAAGTATCTACCGCTACTTTGCCAATAAGGACGAACTGGTGATCGCCGCCCTGCAGCGGCGCGATGAACGTTGGTTGCAATGGCTGCGCAGCGAGGTCGAGCAATACGCCGGCAGCGGCGCCCGCTTGCTCGGCGTGTTCAGCGCTCTGAAGACCTGGTTCGACTCTGCGGACTTTCGCGGCTGCGCCTTTATCAACACCAGCGGCGAAACCGGTAACCCGCAAGACCCGGTACGTTTACTGGCCAAGGCACACAAACAGAAACTGTTCGAGTATTTGCTTGAACTGTGCGAGGCACATGGCACCCCGGCCCCGGAGCAGCAGGCCGCGCAACTGCTGATCCTGGTCGATGGCGCCATTACCATCGCCCTGATCATGGGCGATGTCACCGCCGCTGATAATGCGCAATGCATGGCGCAGAACTTATTGGCACTTTGAAAGTTGTACGGGTTTAACAACTAACGATCCAAAGGAGCAGTCAAATGACCGCCAATGCACACGTGCGTCCGCCCTTACCGCCCTTCACCGAGCAATCGGCCATTGAAAAGATCCGTCTCGCCGAAGACGGCTGGAACTCCCGTGACCCGCAACGCGTGTCGCTCGCCTACACCCTGGACACCCAGTGGCGTAACCGCGCCGAGTTCGCCCATAACCGCGAGCAGGCCAAGGACTTCCTGACGCGCAAATGGGCCAGGGAACTGGACTACCGCTTGATCAAGGAGTTGTGGGCGTTTACCGGCAACCGCATCGCGGTGCGTTATGCCTATGAATGGCACGACGATTCCGGCAACTGGTTCCGCTCCTACGGCAACGAGAACTGGGAGTTCGACCAGGACGGTCTGATGTCCAATCGGCATGCGTGCATCAATGACATGCCGATCAAGGAAAGCGAACGCAAGTTCCACTGGCCGCTGGGACGGCGCCCGGATGATCATCCGGGGCTGTCCGAACTGGGGCTGTAACCTTGTAGGAGCCGGGGGGGCGTCCAGTCCTTGCCGGCTCCTGCAATGCCCGTCAATCCTGCTTCAACCCCACCTGATACAACACGCCATCCTCCTCATCCGTGAGTACGTACAGGAAACCATCCGGGCCCTGGCGTACATCGCGGATGCGCGCCTTCAGTTCGCCCAACAGACGCTCTTCGTGGACCACCTTGTCGCCCTCGAACTGCAGGCGAATCAGTTCCTGGCTGGCCAGGGCGCCGATAAACAGGTTGTGCTGCCAGGCTTTGAAGCGGTCAGCGTCGTAGAACGCCATGCCGCTGATGGCCGGTGACTTTTCCCACACATGATGGGGGCCGACCGTGCCTTCGGCTGTCTTGCCACGGGCCTCGGGAATCGGCAGCAAGGAATAGTTGATGCCGTGGGTCGCCAGGGGCCAGCCATAGTTCTTGCCACGTTCGATGATATTGATTTCATCGCCGCCACGCGGGCCGTGTTCGTTCTCCCAGAGGGTGCCGGTCCACGGGTTCAGCGCCGCGCCCTGGGGGTTGCGCTGGCCATAGGACCAAATCTCCGGCCGCGCTCCCGGCTGGCCGACAAACGGATTGTCATCCGGCACGCGGCCATCCGGGTAGATGCGCACCACCTTGCCTTGCAGCTTGTCCAGGTCCTGAGCCGTGGGCCGATCGTTGTTCTCGCCCAGGGTCACAAACAGGTAGCCGTCTCGGTCAAACACCAGACGCGAGCCAAAGTGATTACCGGTAGAGAGCTTGGGCTCCTGGCGCAGGATCACCTGGAAGTCCTTGAGGCCGCTCAAGTCATCGCTCAAACGGCCACGGCCTACCGCCGTGCCGGCCGTACCGCCCTTGCCGCCACCTTCGGCGTAGGACAGGTAGACCAGGCGGTCTTCCTTGAAATCCGGTGACACCACCACATCCAGCAAACCGCCCTGCCCTTTGGCCCAGACCTGCGGCACGCCACTCAACGGCGCCGATAATTTGCCATCACTGCTCACATAGCGCAGCGCGCCCGGCCGCTCGGTGACCAGGAAACCTTGCTTGTCGGGCAAAAACGCCACCGCCCAGGGATGGTCCAGGCCTTTGACAATCGGGGTCGCGGTGAGGCTGCCTTGCTCGCTGGGGAACTGGCGGGTCTCGGCGGCCAACGCGGGCAGCGCGCTTGCCAGGGCGGCAGCGCAGCAGGTCGCTAAAAGGGTTTTGCGTAGAAACATACGTGGGGTTCCTTGCGTTCAGGGCCGGCGATTGCCATTGGCATCTTGTGTCGGGGCTGAAGGTTGGGTGGCAGGGCGTGTGGGCGCTGCATCACGTTGCGGATAGCGATTGCCGATACCGCCGTTTTCCAGGGTCGGCGGCCGCGGTACCGGCGCGGTGTAGGTACCGCGGGCGGCGGGCGTATTGGGCTGGGTGCCCTGCATGCTATTGGGATTGGCCCGCTTGATCGGGCTGTTATACGGGTTGTTATTGCCGGGCAGGTTTTGCGCCTGCAACCCGCCACTCAAGGCAAGGCCCAGGGCCAGTACTGCAAGGCTGCGTGTACGGCTGTTCATGACAAAACCTCTATAGGGCGAGGAATACCTGCATTCGATAACACGCTACGCCCTGGGTTCGGATTTGGTAACTAAATACTTTCCAGGCAGGTGTAACACGGCTTTTCGAATGCCCCTGTGCCAACCGGCCGACAGCCGAAACTTTTGCCAGCGGCTGCAGGTCACCTGAAGACCATTCCCCATCAGAAAGCTCGGCTATGCCACGGGCAATATGGAAAGGCGCAATCAGCTTCGGCTTGGTACACATCCCCGTGTCGCTGGTCTCGGCCACCTCGGCCCAGGGCGTGGATTTCGACTGGCTGGACAAACGCAGCATGGACCCCGTGGGCTATAAGCGCATCAACAAGACCACCGGTAAGGAGGTCACCAAGGACAACATCGTTGGCCATTGCGCTGTTCATGACACAGCAACTGCCGGAGCGTTTTACCGCCACCAGCGGCCCCAAAAACCGCATCGGCAAGATCTTTATCGACTACCTGCGCAATGGCCGCGGTGCCAGCACCGTCGCCGCCTATTCGGTACGTGCCCGCCCGGGGCTGCCGGTTTCCGTGCCCATCAGCCGAGATGAACTCGACAGCCTGCGCAGCGCCCAGCAATGGAATGTGACGAATTTGCAGGCGCGCTTAAACAGCCTGAAAGCCGATCCCTGGGCGGGTTATGCCAACCGCCAGCGGCTCAGCAAGAAGATGTGGCAGAAACTGGGGGCCCAGCCGCCTGAATAGAGCCCCCCGCCGGTGGCAAGGGGGCTGATGTTCAGATCAGGATAAAAATCACTGCCAAACCGGCAAAGATCGCCCACTTTTCCAGGTAATAGCGGGTGCGGTTACGCTTTTTCAGCTCCTTGCCCCGCAAGCGGATCTTGTACAGGCGGGTAAAGGCGCGGTTCAAGCCACCGGTCTTGTCCCCGGCATCATTGGGTGAGCCGGCGGCCGCCATGACGTTGCGGCTGAACCAGCGATTGAACGCAGCCGCCCAACGATATTTCATCGGCCGCTCAATATCGCAGAACAGAATGATGCGGTTTTGCGCCGTGGTGTTTTCGGCGTAGTGGATGTAGGTCTCATCGAACATCACCGCCTCGCCGTCACGCCAGTAATAATTCTCACCGTCCACGTTGATGTAGCAGCCTGGATCGTTGGGCGTATCCAGCCCCAGGTGGTAGCGATAGGAGCCAGCATAAGGATCGCGGTGGCGGACCAGCCTGGAACCTGGCGGCAGTTCGGCAAACATCGCCGCCTTGATCGAACCGATACTTTGCACCAGCTCGGTAGTGCGCGGGCACAGCTTCATGGCCGAGGGGTGACTGTCGCCGTACCACTTGAGGTAGAAACGCTTCCAGCCCGATTTGAAAAACGAGTTGAAGCCCACGTCATTGTATTGGTCGGAGCGCTTGATCTCGCCGGCGCGCATCAGGTTCTGGCCTTCCTCGCGGATCTCCTGCCAATGCTCCTGGAGCGGGCTCAGGTCGGGGAAGTCACTGGGGGCAAGGTACGGCCGGCCGGGCAGCTTGGAGAACAGGTAAAGGAAGCAATTGACCGGGGCGAGGAAGGTGGAGTGGTCGCTTAATTGACGGCCCAGCTTATGTCGCACTCGGCCACGCAGATGGACATACGCAATGGACGCAACGTACAGAGCAACAATAATGAGTTTCACGGGAATTCGTCACATATCAGAAGAGTACAGGCTGCTCCGCCAGGCCCTACCGGGCTGAGGATGGAAAATGCAGCACCTGAAATCACAATTCATTAACAGACCCACGACCGTCTTGGAGACAATTCGGATAGTGGCCAATGGCAGTTATTTTAGCCATAGTTTGTAACCAAAGGTTAACTAAGAATTGTGAAAAGGTGTCTTCCGACTGTATAGCCGCGCCACCTCGAACGGGCGGTGGCGGGAGTGCCGGGCTGCGACGCAGCCCGGGAAAGGTCCGGTGTGACTCAGCCCAATGGCGAGTCATCCTTGCGTTCACGCCGGGTAAAACGGTCATCGTCCAGGCCTGAATAGGCCACAGTCTGGCGCCGCGTCAGGACCAGATGGCGAACCAGCGCAACGAACATCCCCAGCAGCAAGCCGACGGCCAGGCTCAATGCAACCACCAGGACTTTTTTCGGTTTGATCGGGCTCAGCGGCTCTTGCGCGCGCCGGTCAATGGTCACCAGTTTCAACGCACTCATATCAATATTCAGGCCACGCAGGCGTGCCACTTCAGCACGCAAGGGCTCGACGTCCTGCAGGAAAATATCTTCATTGCCCCGCCGCTTCATGACTTCGACTTGGCGATTGACCTCCAGCAGTTGCAGCTCCTTGCCGATTTCCGCAACACGGCTATTGGTGAAGTCGTCATTGGTACGCTGCTGCAGGGCCGTACGCTCGGCTTCCAGGGCATCGGTGCCGAGGAAGTACAGGGGAATCTGCTGGTTATTGACCTCGGTACGCATCACCTGACTGGAGCCACTACGCCCGGCATCGGCCATGGACGAAGGTGTGGTCGGGTTCTTGATGCCCATGGACTTGGCAATCGAGATCGCTTCATTCAACTCTGCCAGGCGGTTGGAACGCTGCATTTTCATCTGCAGGCGCAAGGCACTGAGTTCATCTTCCAGCTGTGCGCGTTTGAGCTTGTCGCCCTCCAGCAGCTTGGCGATCTTCGATTCCTTGTCGGTTTCATAATTGGAGCGCGCCGCGTCAATCTTGCCCTTGAGCTCGGTAAGGCGGTTGTTGACGATCACCTTGAGGTCGGCGCCCACCTGCTCACGCTCTGCGGCAATGGCGTAATCAACAAAGCCGTTGAGAATCGCCACCCCGTCAATGTCCGTGGGGTATTGCAGTTCAAGACGAATATAGCTGCTCAGGGAGTCGGATTTTTTCGGATCGGGCAGGATCAGCTTGATCGAGTTACGGTTGAACGCTTCGAAACTCTGTTCAAGGCTGCGCCCTGGCTCCTGAAACGCCTGGAACAACGCGGGGTTGGCCTTGAAGAAGCTCAGTCGTGCGTCATACGAATCCAGTTGCGCGCCGACTTTGGCCAGTGCGTCCGCTGGTGGCAATTTGTAGACTTCGGAGCGATTGAGGGCATCCAGCTCATTGATAGCCGCCGGGCGCAGCACGCTGCTGACCTGATACTCACGGGGCGCCAGCAACGCGTAGCCAACGCCAATCACGCCGGCAAACAGGGTACAACCGATGACCAGTTTCTTTTGTCGCCAGATTGAGTGGAACAGATCAAATAAATCAATTTCATCGGACACCACGGGGGCTTGCACCTGGGGAGCTCTGTTCAAAATGGGGACACCCTTCTAAAAGTGGACGCTGGCTGCCCACTACACGGTAGATCTGAATAACCAACTGAAAATACAGGGACAACGCCCTGGATATAGCCAATACGACACGAGGCGACGGTTATCCGACCATTGCGTCACTGAAAAAATCCCTACCGCACTCAGATTGTTTTCCTTCAGAAAAAATAATGTCATATAAGGCATTGATCAGCGTAGACGACATATCGGAAACCACCGCGCTCACGATATGTCAGAATCGCTTTAAATATCTGCTGGCAAAGGAAAAAAACCGACCGCAGCACAACTTTGGGAAATTTCCTGCAAAATCTTTTAACGGAACTTGCTACGGAACATTTCTTGCTGTTGGCGGGCCCGCCATTTACATGTCGCATCAAAAAGGATTTTTTACATGCCCTCGTCCCCTTCCCGCTCCACGCCGTGCCCGACCGAAAAGGATAAACAAGCCCTGCAAGGCACCTGGGAACAAATCGCCCTGGAAGACAGCGGCATCGCCAACCCACCGGATGAACACAGTGCGCCCGGTGCGCTGACCACAATCGAGGGGGATCAGTTTCGGGTCATGACCCAAGATGGCGAGGTATTACTGCAGGGCAGTTTTACCCTGGACGCCAACACCACGCCCAAGAGCATCACCTGGATCGACGCCATCGGTGCCGACGCCGGAAAGCACCTGCCCGCCAGTTACACCCTGGATGATGAGCGCTTCGTGTTTATCGCGGCGGATGAAGGCATGCCCCGGCCGACGCGTTTCAGTACGACGCCAGGGCAGACAATGCGCACTTTCGTACGCCGGTCATGAACGGATGAGGGGCATTCGTTTTTGCGACAGGATTTTCACGAAGTATTCACGCTTGGCACGCTAGGTTAGACCCAACTCCTCAGATGAATCCCTTGGCCCGCCGCCCCAGCGGGCCTTTTTTTGCCTTCAGGCCGGGCGCTTGACGGCGGTCAGGGTGTAGCACATCGGCAGTTGCGCCGGCTGGTTCTCATACTGGTCGTAGAGCTCTTCGCGATTGGAGTGCGGGTACTCCTGCAGATGGCTGATCTGCAAGCCTGCCGCGATGGCCGCGCTGACAACCTCGCCTAAGGTGTGCACGAACCAGTAAGACGCCGCGGCTGCGCTGTTACTCGGACCTTCATAGACAATTGCCTCGTGCTGCACAAAAGGCTCGCGGCGAAAATATGAGGTGACCGGCAGCATCGGGTTCGGCGCTTCGGGGTCGAATACTTCCAGGATCGGATGAGTCTCGTAGATCACCAGCGTCCCGCCGTCTTTGAGGGTGCTGGCGACATGCCCCATGAATAGCCCGATATCCGGCATCCAACCCAACACCCCGATGGTGATCAGGGCGATATCAAAACGCCCCTGCAACCGCTCGGGCAAATGATGAATATCGGCTTCGATAAACTCGGGCGCATGGGGTGAGCGACTGGCCAGCTCCGCCGCCTGTGCCAGAAATGCATCGGACTGGTCGACCCCCACCACACTGCTGGCGCCCAGCCCATACAGCGACAGGCTTTCACGGCCGTTATTGCAACCCAGTTGCACGGCGTCCCGCCCCTTGACGCCCACCTGCATTAACAGGGTGGTCAGGGTGGGATCCAGGCAGGAAAAATCAGGCGCGCCGACATCCGCGAGCAGGCTTTGCCAGTGCTCGGTAGCTTTGTGGTGTTCGGCGGATTCGTTCCAGGCGGCCTTGTTGCTGGCGATTGCCTGTTGAGCAGACAGCGTGTCCATTGCGTCTCCAAACCATTGAACGTGCGCACCACGATGGCGATGAGCGCCGTCAAGAAAACAGAAGGGAGTTCGCCCCGCACCGACAGCCTCGCCATCCTTGAACCGGTAAAGAGCCATCACTGCAGGGCGAACGCTGGAAACTTAATCCACGGCCATTGCATGTTCAACTGTTAACAAACACAGATCGGACGGCCGATACAGTTTCGATACAACTCGATGCTTTTTGTAAGGATTTCCGCAAAAAAAAGACAAACCAGGCACTTCCAGCGGCCCGACACGCCTGCCTGTCATATAACTCACGCCGCACATATGCGACAATGCGCGCCAAATTCCAACATACACCCCATATTTTCTGCTCGGCGACTGGGCTTCACGCCTTGATGTCGCTGTTGACGCATGCCCGTTGGCCCGGGCTCCGAATGGGTCCCGGCCCAAATAAGCGCACCCCAAGCTATTGATAGGTAAAGTAATTGATCTCCACAGCTAACATCACCATGCAGTTCGGCGCCAAGCCGCTGTTTGAGAACGTCTCGGTCAAGTTCGGCGCCGGTAACCGTTATGGTTTGATCGGTGCCAACGGTTGCGGCAAGTCGACCTTCATGAAAATCCTCGGTGGCGATCTCGACCCGTCCGGCGGCCAGGTCATGCTGGAGCCGAACGTGCGCCTGGGTAAGCTGCGCCAGGATCAGTTCGCCTACGAAGAATTCAATGTCATCGACACCGTGATCATGGGTCACGAAGAGCTGTGGAAGGTCAAAGCCGAGCGCGATCGCATCTACTCGCTGCCAGAAATGAGCGAAGAAGACGGCATGGCCGTGGCCGAGCTGGAAACCGAGTTCGCCGAAATGGACGGCTACACCGCCGAATCCCGTGCCGGTGAACTGCTGCTGGGCCTGGGTATCGGCATCGAGCAACACTTCGGCCCGATGAGCGAAGTGTCTCCAGGCTGGAAGCTGCGCGTATTGCTGGCCCAGGCGCTGTTCTCGGATCCGGAAGTGCTGCTGCTCGACGAACCGACGAACCACCTGGACATCAACACCATTCGCTGGCTGGAAAACATCCTGACCCAGCGTAACAGCCTGATGATCATCATCTCTCACGACCGGCACTTCCTGAACAGCGTGTGCACCCACATGGCTGACCTGGACTACGGCGAGCTGCGCCTGTTCCCGGGCAACTACGACGAGTACATGACCGTGGCGACCCAGTCCCGCGAGCAGTTGCTGTCGGACAACGCCAAGAAGAAAGCGCAGATCTCCGAACTGCAATCGTTCGTCAGCCGCTTCTCGGCCAACGCCTCGAAAGCCAAGCAGGCCACTTCCCGCGCCAAGGCGATCGACAAGATCCAACTGGCCGAAGTCAAGCCTTCGAGCCGTGTGAGCCCGTTCATCCGTTTCGAACAGACCAAGAAACTGCACCGCCAGGCGGTCATCGTCGAGCGCATGGCCAAAGGCTTTGACGGCAAGACCCTGTTCAAGGACTTCAGCTTCCAGGTTGAAGCCGGCGAGCGCGTGGCGATCATCGGCCCGAACGGTATCGGCAAGACCACCCTGCTGCGCACCCTGGTCAACGAACTGACCCCGGACGCCGGTAGCGTGAAGTGGACCGATGCGGCCGAACTGGGCTACTACGCCCAGGACCACGCCCACGACTTCGAAGACGACGTCACCCTGTTCGACTGGATGGGCCAGTGGGCTCAGGGCGAACAAGTGATCCGCGGCACCCTGGGCCGCATGCTGTTCTCCAACGATGAGATCCTCAAGTCGGTCAAGGTCATCTCCGGTGGTGAGCAAGGTCGCATGCTGTTCGGCAAGCTGATCCTGCAAAAGCCCAACGTGCTGGTCATGGACGAACCGACCAACCACTTGGACATGGAATCCATCGAGGCGCTGAACCTGGCGCTGGAAAACTATCCGGGCACGCTGATCTTCGTCAGCCACGACCGTGAGTTCGTATCGTCCCTGGCCACCCGCATCATCGAGCTGAGCCCAAGCGGCGTGATCGACTTCAGCGGCACCTATGACGACTACCTGCGTAGCCAGGGCGTGGTGTTTTAAGGGCCGCCAATAGCGGTTAGCCACACGCTGCAAGTAAAAGCCCCGTCAGCAGTGACGGGGCTTTTTGCATTTCCAGGCTCGACCAACGGCGCGTCAGGGCCGATGATTGTTAGCCTGCTTCCTTTTCTTCCAAGCCCTTGCCATGATGCGTTCACCGCCCTGCCGCGAATGAGCCTCCATGCCAGCCGCCCTCAGCTCCCTGTCGATCACCCTGCAGATCGTCTCCATCGTCTTCTATACCTTTATCGCGTTTATCTGCATCGGCCTGCCGATTGCGGTGATCCCCGGCTACGTCCATGAACAACTGGGATTCAGCGCCGTGGTGGCCGGCGTGACCATCGGTTCGCAATACCTGGCCACCCTCCTCAGCCGCCCCATGGCCGGGCGCATGTCGGACAACGTCGGCACCAAGCGCGCGATCGTGCTGGGCTTGAGCGGTATTCTGCTCAGCGGTGTCTTGACGTTTTTTGCCACGCTGCTGCACAGCCTGCCCAGCCTGAGCCTGGGAATTCTGCTGGTCGGTCGCGTGTTGCTGGGCGTGGCCCAGGGCCTGATCGGTGTCGGCACCATCAGTTGGTGCATGGGCCAGGTCGGCGCCGAACACACCGCGCGCTCGATCTCCTGGAACGGCATCGCCTCCTATGGCGCCATCGCCATTGGCGCGCCGCTGGGCGTGGTGATGGTTGCGCAATACGGTTACAACAGCCTCGGTCCCGCGCTGGCCGTGCTGGCAGCCCTGGGCCTGGTGCTGATCCGCAAAAAACCCTCGGTGCCGGTGGTGCGCGGCGAGCGCCTGCCGTTCTGGGCGGTGTTCGGGCGGATCGCGCCGTTTGGTGCCAGCCTGTGCCTGGCGTCCATTGGCTACGGCACCCTGACCACCTTCATTGCCCTGTTCTACCTCAATCGCGGCTGGACCGGCGCCGCCTGGTGCCTGACGGTGTTTGGCATCTGCTTTATCCTCTCGCGCCTGCTGTTTATCTCGAGCATCAGCCGTTTTGGCGGGTTTCGCGCGGCGATTGCCTGCATGACCCTGGAAACCCTCGGCCTGACCCTGCTGTGGCTCGCGCCCTCGCCCGCCATTGCCCTGATCGGCGCCGGCCTCACCGGGTTTGGCTTGTCGTTGGTGTACCCGGCACTGGGCGTCGAAGCCATCAAACAGGTGCCCAACAGCAGCCGGGGCGCCGGGCTGAGTGCCTATGCGGTGTTTTTTGACCTGGCGCTGGCGATTGCCGGACCGCTGATGGGTGCGGTGGCGTTGAACTTGGGCTACTCGTGGATTTTCTTTTGCGCGGCGCTACTGTCCGTCACGGGCCTGGGCCTGACCTGGCTGCTGATGCGCCGGGCCTACTGATCC
This sequence comes from Pseudomonas sp. MF5691, assembly GCF_016405645.1. Lineage (NCBI taxonomy): Bacteria > Pseudomonadati > Pseudomonadota > Gammaproteobacteria > Pseudomonadales > Pseudomonadaceae > Pseudomonas > Pseudomonas sp. MF5691. Next base: position 34,815 of record NZ_JAEKDC010000027.1, on the reverse strand, counting down.
GCAGTCTGTATCCCGGCCCGCGAGTGCTGGCCGAGGGTGCGCCCGAAAAAACGCCCGGCCTCGGAGATCAGGTCGCGGTGAATACCCTCGCGGTCCACCCCATCGGCATCGGTACAAAGCGCCGGCATCAGCGCCAGTTGCTCGTCATCGCAAGGGGCCATGAAGATAAAGTGCCCAGCCCCGGCCAACAGTTTGAAATCCGGCGGCTGTGGCAGCTTGCGCGCCAGGGCGGCGGCGTTTTTATCCACGGCTACCAGCTTGTCGCCATCGCCGCTGTACAGCAGCACCGGCACATGCACGTCGCCCAGGGTCTGACGACCGAACATCAGGCTAAGCGGCGCCATCAGCATCAACGCGTGGATCCGTGGGTCGGCCTGGGGTTGCAGGTCATCGCGGTCGACCACCAGCTCACCCTTAGAGGTACAGGCGTCGCGGTCTTCAGGACGCTCCTGGCAATAGCGGCGCAAACGCTCGAAATCCGGCTTGGCCCCGGCCAGGATCAGCGCCGTCTCGCCGCCCGCCGAATAGCCAATCACCCCTACCTGGCCCACGTTGACGAACGGCGACAGCATCGGGTCGCCCAGGGTCGCGGTAATCGCCGCAGAAATCTGGATCGGCCGGCCATACAGGTTACTCAAGGTACCCAGGCGGCTGTGGTCCTTATAGTTGTCGCCCGGGTGCAGCACGGCGACCACCACAAACCCCTTGCGCGCCAGCGACGTCGCCAGGTCGTGCAAAGCCAGGGGCGTGCCGGTGTTGCCATGGGACAGCATCAGCAACGGGAAGCGGCCGATGGCGACCTTGGCGTCCTCGGCGGCGGCGACGCGATACGCCCCCACCTGACTGAGATGTTCATCACCCTTGGACGGATAAAACGCGATGGCTTTCATCGGCTGCGAATCCAGCGGGTCAAGAAAGCTCATGCGGTGATAGCCCACGCTCCAATGGGGGTGCGGGGCGACAGCGGCGTGCACTGAAACGAGGCCGCCGAGCAGGGAAACCAGCAAGACTGCACAAAGACGCATCATGGGGATGTCCACCTGTGCTGGGTGACGCCTGCAGGCCGATGCAGCCTCGGGCGGTATGACCCGGTGTTGCATAAGCTGCGCCATATTCGCCGGTTCAAAACAAAAAACTCCGTATTCCGCCGGCATTGAAGCTAGCAGAATACAGAGTTTAGACAGCCCGAATCAGATTGAAAGGCGCTCGTGCTTACGCCGCGACGAACAACTGCTCGCTGATCAGCGCATTGGCATCGTTCAATGCCTTGCTGCGTGCTTCGTCACCATAGGCCAGGCCGTGGGCACGTACGAACTCGATATCGGTGATACCGAAGAAGCCCAGCAGCACTTTCAAGTAGTCCTCGTGCCCGACTCCGGTCGGTTGGCCAACGTGCAGGCCACCGGCGGTGGAGACCACGATGACTTTCTTGTTGCCGCACAGGCCTTGCGGGCCGGCTTCGGTGTAGCGGAACGTCTGGCCAGCGACGGCAATGCGGTCGATCCAGGCCTTGAGCTGGGTGGGAATGGTGAAGTTGTACATCGGCGCGGCGATAACCACCGCGTCGGCAGCCAGGAACTCGGCCAGGGTCGAGGCGCTCAGGTCGGCTTCGTGCTTCTGTACGGCATCACGCAACTCGGCGCTGGTGCCCAACGCGCCCAGGGTAATCCCGGAAAAATGGGTGATACCTTCGCTGGCCAGGTCACGGTAGGTCACTTCGACACCCGGCTCAGCCGCCTGCCAGGCCTTGACCACTTCGCCGCTCAACTGGCGGGATACCGAGTTGTCACCGAGGATGCTGGAATCAATATGCAAGAGTTTCATGTGGGATCTCCAAGTGAGGATCGCCACCGGCGATCTGATGGGGAGAATCCTACAGATCAATCCAATAGCCGATTAGCCGGTTAAAATGCGATAGTTCGTCCCACTGACAGGACAATAGGCCCAACATGCAAGACCTCAATGACCTCTACTATTTCGCCAAGGTGGTGGAAGCCGGTGGCTTCGCGGCGGCTGGCCGGCTGCTGGGCATCCCCAAGTCGCGGCTGTCGCGGCGCATTGCCGAACTGGAAGAACGCCTCGGCGCCCGCCTCTTACAGCGCACCACCCGGCAACTGACCCTGACGGCCGTCGGCGAACGCTACCTGGGGCACTGCCAGGCGATGCTGCTGGAAGCGGAAATGGCCGACGAAGCCGTGGTCAACATGTCCAGCGAACCCCGGGGCCGGCTGCGGGTCAGTTGCCCGGTGGGCCTGGCCCACGAAATCCTGCCGACGGTGGTGGCGCAATTCCTCGCGGCCCACCCGCTGGTGCAACTGGAGATGATGCTGATCAATCGCCGCGTCGACCTGGTGGCCGAGGGTGTAGACGTAGCTTTGCGTGTGCGCGAGTTGGGGGACGAAGACCCACTGCTGGTGACCCGTCGCCTGCGTCAGGCGCAGACGGCCATGGTCGCCAGCCCCGAGTTTGTGCGCGACCGCCAGATCAACAGCCCGGCCGACCTCAAACACCTGCCGGTATTGGGCGCCCTGGAAGCCGACCGTATGGTCCACCTGCGCATGCTCGACCCTGCCGGCAATGCCACCGACCTGGCGATGGAGGCCCGCCTGGGCATCGACGACTTCCTGGTGCGCAAGGCCAGCGCCCTCGCCGGCCTGGGCTTCACCGTGCTGCCCATGATGTATTGCGAGCAGGAGCTGGAAAGTGGCCAACTGGTGCAACTGTTGCCCGAGTGGTCGCTGCCCGGTGGCTGGCTGCAAGCGGTGTACCCGCATCGACGCGGCGTATCCCCAGCGGTGCGCGCCTGGATCGACTTTCTGGCCCATGCCTTCAACAGTTGCGGAGATCGACTGCTATGAGTACCCGGAGCATGACCGAAGACGACGTCGCCCAGTTCTGCCTGGGCTTGCCCGGTGCACGGGAGGATTACAAGTGGGGCGGTGTGCGGGTGTTCTCGATTGCCGGCAACAAGATGTTCGCCCTGCAGAACCTGCGCGGCGACTCCCTGGCGTTCAAGGTCGACAAAGAACTGTTCCTCGGTCACGTCGACCGCCCCGGCATCCACCCGGCGCCGTACCTGGCGCGGGCGCAGTGGATCATCATGCAGGTGCCCTACCCACTGGGCGGCGAAGAACTGCGCGGCTTGCTGCAGCGCTCCCACCAGTTGGTGGTGAGCAAACTGCCCAAACGCACGCAGATCGGCCTGAGGCTGGACGAGTAAGCCAGCCCAGGTCGTCTTGGACACACCTTGATCATCGAGACATGCACAGCCCCCTGTGGGCGCAGCTTCGCTCTCAAGCCCCGCGCGGATAGAAGACTGCCAGCAGCGTGCCACCCAGAAACAACCGATCAATCCAGAACACCTGGTGCAGCAACACAATCAGCCAGAACACCACCTGATAAGACACCTTGCGCGTCTTGTGCCGGAACACCTGCTGCGCAACCAAGGCCCCCGGCCAACCACCAGCCAGCTCCATGGCATGCAGGATCTTCTCCGGGGTGCGCCAGCTATCGCTCTGGGCCTTGCGCTTGTCACTCCAATACAGGCAAAACGTCACCACGCTGACCAGGCCATAGGCCGCCAACGGGATCAGCGACACCCCGCGATACGCCAGCAGTGCCGCGCCAAACAACGGCACGGCACACAACAGTGCAAACACCACAGCCTTCAAGCGCAGATGCTGGATTGTCATCACGCCTTGGCCGCCGCCCAGTCAATCCAGCCGAACTGCCAGGTGGCCAGGATCAGCAAACCGAACGCAATGCGGTACCAGGCAAACACTGCATAGCTGTGGCTGGCGATGAACTTGAGCAAGCCACGCACTGCAATCATCGCGAAGATGAACGAGACCACAAAACCGACGGCAAACACCGGCAGATCCGCAGGCTGGAACAGGTCACGGTATTTATAGCCCGAGTACACCGCCGCCCCGACCATGGTCGGCATCGCCAGGAAGAACGAAAACTCGGTGGCCGTCTTGCGCGACAGGCCAAACAACAGGCCACCGATAATGGTCGAGCCGGAACGCGACGTCCCTGGAATCATCGCCAGGCACTGGGCAAAGCCCACTTTCAAGGCGTCTTTCCAGGTGATGTCATCGACGGTTTCGGCATGGATGACATGCTCGCGACGCTCGGCCCACAACATGATCACCCCGCCGATCACCAGCGCAGTGGCCACCGTGATCGGGTTGAACAGGTATTCGTGGATCAGGTCGGCAAAAATCACCCCCAACACCACCGCCGGCAGGAAGGCGATCAGCAGATTGACGGTAAAGCGCTGGGCGTTGCGCTGGGTCGGCAGGCCGGTCACCACGTCGAGGATCTTGCGCCGGAACTCCCAGACCACCGCCAGGATGGCGCCCAGTTGAATGATGATGTTGAACGCCATGGCGCGCTCGCCACCGAAGTCGAGCAAGTCAGCGACGATAATCTGGTGCCCGGTACTGGAGATCGGCAAGAACTCTGTCAGCCCTTCGACAATGCCAAGTATCAATGCCTGAAAGGCGGTCCAAAGATCCATTATTCCCCCAAAGGTCATGCGACGGCATGCCTCGTTGATATTTTCTAGGTGTTCACTAACGATGAGCACGCGGCAAGGCTGCGCGCAGGATCAAGGCTGACCTGCAAAAATTCTGTGAAAAATCAGGCAGTACTCAGGTTTTTTGATTCCGGGCCGAAAGCCTATCAGACAAGCCCGAATTTCGCTTCGCGTTATCACTGGCCGATCAACGCAGCACCGAAAATTATAAGAACGCGGAGTGACAAGACTATGAACAGTTTGCGCAATATGTCGATCAGTCGGCGCCTCTGGATGATCCTGATAGTCGCCGTGTTGATGTTGATGACCCTGGGTTTGTTGATGCTCAAGCAGATCCACGACGACCTCTACCAGGCCAAGAGCCAGAAAACCCAGCACGTAGTGCAAACTGCCAGCGGGATTCTGAATTTTTATCACGGCCTTGAAACCACCGGGGTGCTGACCCGCGAAGCCGCGCAGAAACAAGCCCTGAGTGTGGTGCGCGGTCTGCGCTACGACCAGAACGAATACTTCTGGATCAATGACCTGACGCCGGTGATGATCATGCACCCGGCCAACCCCAAGCTCGACGGCCAGAACCTATCGGCCATCCGCGATCCGGACGGCTTTGCGATCTTCAATGAGTTCGTCACCCTGGCCAAGGCCAAGGGCGTCGGCATGGTCGATTACCGCTGGCCGAAACCCGGCGCGGCTGAGCCCGTGGCCAAGACCTCCTATATCCAGTTGTTCGAACCCTGGGGCTGGATCATAGGCTCCGGCGTCTATGTGGACGACGTACAGGCACAATTTCGCGGCCAGGTCTGGAAAGCCTCGCTGATCGGCCTGGGCATTGCCCTGATCATGGCCCTGCTGGTGGTGCTGATTGCCCGCAGCATCGTGCGCCCGTTGCAGGAAGCGGTACAGGCCATGGCCAACATCGCCAGTGGCGAAAGCGACCTGACCCGCAGCCTCGACACCCATGGCCAGGACGAAGTCACGCAACTGTCCCAACACTTCAACACCTTCACCGCCAAACTGCGCCAGGTGGTCAGCCAGTTGCAGGTGTGCGCCAATGCCCTGGCCCAGTCGTCCGCCGAGCTGGGCAACAACGCCAGCCAGGCCCATGACCGCAGCCAGCAACAATCCCAGCAAATGGAGCTGGTGGCCACCGCCATCAATGAAGTGACCTACGGCGTCCAGGACGTGGCCAAGAATGCCGAGCACGCCGCCAGCGAAATGCGTGACGCGCAGACCCAGGCCGAACAGGGCCAGGTCAATATCGACGGCAGCCTGCAACAGATCGACGCGCTGTCCGGCACCATCAGCCAGGCGGTGGAAGTGATCCGCACCCTGTCCACCGAAAGCACGCAGATTGGCGGGGTGCTGGAGGTGATTCGCTCGATTGCCGAGCAGACCAACCTGCTGGCTCTCAACGCCGCCATCGAAGCGGCCCGCGCCGGTGAACAAGGCCGTGGTTTTGCCGTGGTCGCCGACGAAGTGCGCCTGCTGGCCCAGCGCACGCAAAAATCCACTGCCGAAATCCAGAACATGATCGAGCGCCTGCAAGGGCATTCCGAAGCAGCGGTCAAGGTCATCAGCGACAGCCACCAGGCCTCGCAACTGACCATCGAACAAGCCGGCCAGGCGGGCGCCAGCCTGAATGCCATCGGCCAGGCCCTGCGCAACCTCAACGGCCTGAACGCCTCGATTGCCAGCGCGACCCTGCAACAGGCCCACGTGGTGGAAGACATCAACCAGAACGTGACCCAGGCCGCCGGCCTGTCCCATAGCACTGCGCTGGCGGCCCAGCAATCGAGCGAGGCCAGCGTGCATCTGAAGGACTTGAGCGAAGAACTCAACGGCCTGCTGCGCCAGTTCAAGGTCTAGCCCTCCTCCCGACAGCAACCCGCTCGCCACAGCGAGCGGGTTTGCCACAGCAATCCCTCTTCCCATAATTAGCCCCCGGCCTGGACAGGATTTTGCCCGGCCGGTTGGGTACAATCGCCCTCCTCTTCGACTCTTCCAAGGAATCCCATGTCCGGGCTTGAACTGTTTGCCGCCGCGCTGGGGGTGATTGCCGTCTGGTTGACGGTCAAGCAGAACCCGTGGTGCTGGCCGATCGGCCTGGTCATGGTGCTGCTGTACACCTGGGTGTTCTTCGAGGTGAAGCTGTATTCCGACATGCTGCTGCAAGTGGTGTATGCCGGCCTGCAGGTCTACGGTTGGTGGCAATGGACTCGCGCCGGCGAGGTCAAGCAAGGGCGCCAGGTCAGCAGTCTTGGCAGCCAGGCGATCCTCCTGAGCCTGACGGTTGGCGCAGTCGGCAGCCTGTTGCTGGGCGCCGCCATGGCACACTGGACCGATGCTGCACAACCCTGGCTGGACGCCGCCCTGACCGGCTTCAGCCTGGTGGCGCAGATGTGGATGGCGCAAAAACGCGTGCAATGCTGGGCACTGTGGATTGTGGTCGATGTGATTTTTGTCGGCCTGTTTGTCTACAAGGGGCTGTACCTGACGGCCGCGCTCTATGCCCTGTTCACAGTGATTGCCGTACAAGGCTGGCGCGAATGGCGCGCCGATCCGGCGTTGCGCACATGAAGGTGCTGGTGATGGCAGGCCCCGAGTCCAGCGGTAAAAGCTGGCTGGCCGAGCAGTTGCAGGCGCATTTCGGTGCGGTGCTGGTGGGCGAGTATGTGCGCTATTTCATCGACCACTACCAGCGTGATACGACCCTCGCCGACATCCCGGACATCGCCCGTGGCCAACTGGCCTGGGAAGATGCCGGCCGTGCCCGGCAGCCGCAACTGCTGATCCTTGATACTCACCTGCTGACCAACAAGCTGTGGAGCCTGACGCTGTTTGGCGATGCCCCCGCGTGGCTCGACGAGGCACTGCTGGCCCGCCATTACGACCTGCACCTGTTGCTGTCGCCCGAAGGCATTGGCTGGACCGCCGACGGTCAACGCTGCCAGCCGGACCTGGCCGACCGCCGGGCCTTCTTCCAGGCCAGCCGCGACTGGCTGGAGCAGCATCAGCAACCGTACAAGGTGATTGGCGGGGATTGGCAGGCACGCCATGACCAGGCGTTTGCCGCCGTGGCGCACCTGCTCGGCCAATAAAGCCCCTACTCGTGGATCACCTGCCGTTGATACTGTGGGTCAGCCTTGATCTGCTGTTCGGTAAACGGCAACGGGCTGAGCTTTTTCGCGGAAAACGCCTGGGTCTGGTCCTTGAAGTACGGCGACGCCGGATCGCTGGACAGTGAGAACGCCAACACGCCTTCCGCTTTCGGCCCCTGGTCGTCGAAGGTGACGATCTGCAAGTAACTGCTGCCGCTGACCACCTCACGCTTGCCATCGGCCCTCGGCACGCTTTGCATGGCGTTGTAGATCCCCAGTTCCTGTGGGCCACCGTGCATCGGGGTGCTGCCCGAGACCTGGATATCGCCCCAACGAGTGCCTTCTTTCAACCCCGATTCACTCACCTGCGCCATTGACGCCAGCATTGCCTCACGCAACGCGTTGGCCACCTCAGGCTGCTCGATGAGCAACCCGCGCGGGGTGGTTTGTGGGTGGTCCGGGTCAAACGCAACGCGCCACACCTGCGGCACTTGCTGCAGGTGCTCCATGACCTGGAAGAAATGCACCAGGCCCAGGCCGCTGTCGAGGTTGGCCTTCTGGTCCCAGTCCTTGAGGCGGGTACACAGGGTTTTCAGGGCGGCATCCGTCTGTTGCGCGCAGAACTTGAGCAGATCCGGCATCACCTGCCCAGCCAGGTACACCTGGTTATCCAGCACCATGTGTTGCAAATCGGCGACGGTGATCGGCTGTGTGTCCAGGTCCTGCAAGCGCTGCAAGGCAAAACGCGAACGTGCGCCCAGGGCAATGTGATCCTGGCTGACCACCGGCGAAAAGCCGGCCAGCGGGGCCTTGGGGTTAGCCATCCAGGCCGAGTCGTTGGAGTGCTGCACGTAGTCCCGGCGCGCCAGCTGCGGCAGTTGATCAGCGGCGAAGATCCCCGGCTGGGCGGCGCGCGGATCGATATCCCAGGCGCAGGCACTGTGGGCACCGTCAAGCATGATCATCTGCAGACCGGCACGCGGGTCGCTGCATTGTTCGAGTTTTTTTGCACTGACGTTCGGCACCACCGACAGGTTCATATACAGGCTCTGCCCCTGATCGTCCGCCGCCAGGGTGTTGACCCAGGGAATCCCTTGCAGGCGGTGTACCGAGGCTTGCAAGTCCTTGAGGCTGCGGGCCTGGTTCATCGCGTACCACTGCTGCAGCACGCGGTCATTGCCCAGGTTGGCGTCGCGCAGGCTGAAAGCGTATTGCCCGTTCCAGTCGAGCTTGCCCGGCCATTGCACCACGGGCCCGAACTGCGAACTGTAGACCGTTTGGGTGTGGGCCTCGGCACCCTTGACCTGTACCGTTACCTGGGTTTTCTGCAGGGGGATCGACTTGCCGTCGAGCAAATAGCGGGTCGGGTCCTTCGGGTCCAGGGTCAGGCGATACAGGGTGAAATGCTTGGATGTGTCCACCGTATGGGTCCAGGCCACATGCTGGTTGAAGCCGATATTGACCACCGGCAGGCCCGGCAAGGCGGCGCCCATTACGTCCAACTGACCAGGAATGGTCAGGTGCATCTGATAAAAACGCATGCCGCCGATCCACGGGAAATGCGGGTTGGCCAGTAACATGCCGCGCCCGTTGAACGAGCGCTCGCTGCCCACCGCCACCGCGTTGCTGCCGCGATCCAGGGCAAAGCGTTGCTGCTTCAAGGTGGCGACCTCAAACGCTCGCACATCGCTCTGCACCGCCACGCCTGGCTGGGGTGGTGTCGCCCCCGCCAAGGCCTCGGCGAATTGCCCCACGCCACCTTCCACCAGCAACCGCCGGGTCAGCTTGATCAGGTCATCGGTCGTGATCGGCCGCACCCAGGCGCCCTGGCACTGCATCGGTCGGTCCTTGGCCCCGCGCTCTTGCAGGTAGCGGTTGTAACCCGCCGCATAGCCGGCAAGACGCTGCTGCATCTGCGGGGTCTGCGCCTTCCAGAAAGCCGTCACTGCTTCGGGCGTATTGAGCCAGGTAAAGAACACATCGCTGGTCAAGTTGTTGCGCTCTTCCAGGGTCGCCTGCTCGGCACCGAAGTAACGAGCGCGCTGGCCATTGACCGTGACCACTTCGTTGGCCAGCAGGCACAGGTTGTCCTGCGCGTAGGCATAGCCGATGCCATAGCCCAGGCCGCGCTCATCGTTGGCGCGGATATGCGGGATACCAAACCCGGTGCGGCGGATATCGGCGCTCAGCGTACCCGCCTGCACCTCGCTCACCTGGCGGGCCGTCGCACACAGGCTCACCCCCAGCAACACACCCGCCACGCAAACCCTGGACAACCCGTTGGAAATAATCACGCAGACCCCATCATCAAACCAAATTGAACGCCCAAGGCGGGGCCGACTCGCCAACACCAGCCCATGGATAAAGACGTAGAAATCCGCAGAAATTTAGGCCGCGCGCGCCTTATTTACCGGCGCCAGGAAGGTGACAGACGTAAGACCGAGAAAATTTATCCGGCTTGGACTTCATGATTTGCGTGGCTCATACGTCTTATTAACTAGAGAGCACCATCGTTTTCCTGATCAGGCTCTGATAAGGAGTTTTTGCATGCACAACCCGCAACTGCCCACGGACGGACATTTTATGGCACACGACGCCGCTTTCGGCGCAAGTAACCAAGCCTTCGGCAAGGCCCCCGAGCATCAAGGCAACCAACGCATCCGGCATCTGCTCAAGTGTTTTGGGTTGCGTACCAGCCTGATCCGGCTGAAAGTCATCGACGCCCTGCTCACCGCCGCCGACAACGGCCGCTCGCTGGGTGTACGGGGTGTGCACAGCCACTTGCTGGAACTGGGCATCCCGCTGTCGTTTCTCAGTGTGCGCGAGGTGCTCAAGCGCCTGTGCAGCGAGGGCGTGATCACCCTCAACAGCGACAAAAGCTACAGCCTCCATGAAGAGGCTGCCAAGGTCCTGGCGACCAGCGCCTGACTTACAGGTTGGGCTTGACCTTGCGGCGCATGATGCCGTTGATCACCACCACAATCACCGCCACGGCAATGGCGATGTACTGGAACGTCTTCTCACTGATGGCGCCGATGTTCTGCAAATAGGACAGGCCAAACATCGTGCCGAGGACGACCAGGGAAATCAGAATCGAGTAAATCAAGCGTTGCTTCTGGGTCATGACGGGTTCCTGAAACCTGAAAATTGTATCTGGGGCGTATCAGGGCCTCATGTTACAGGCGATAAAGCGCTTTGGCATGACCCTATTTGCCTTGCCAGCGCAACGGTTGTGGCGAGCGGGCTTGCCCGCGCGGGGCTGCGTAGCAGCCCCAATACACCCAGCGCATTGCTTCAGTTGAACACGCGGGGCCGGATTTTAGGGCTGCTACGCCACCCAACGCGGGCAAGCCTGCTCGCCACGGGGCAGTTGGTCAGGGGCTTATTGGTCCTTGAACTGCGGCGCACGCTTGGCCACGAACGCGGCCATGCCTTCCTTCTGATCCTGGGTCGCGAAGGCGGCGTGGAACACCCGGCGCTCAAAGCGCACGCCTTCCGACAGGCTGACTTCAAAGGCGCGGTTCACGCTTTCCTTGACCATCATGCTGATCGGCACCGATTTACTGGCGATCAGCGCCGCAACCTGGAGCGCCTCGTCCAGCAGTTCGTCCGCCGGCACAATCCGCGCCACGATGCCGCAACGCTCGGCCTCCACGGCGTCGATAAAACGCCCGGTCAGGCACATCTCCATGGCCTTGGCCTTGCCCACCGCACGGGTCAGGCGCTGGGTGCCGCCCATGCCCGGCAGGACGCCGAGGTTGACTTCCGGCTGGCCGAACTTGGCCGTGTCACCGGCCAGGATAAAGTCGCACATCAACGCCAGTTCACAGCCGCCACCTAGGGCAAAACCATTGACCGCCGCGATGATCGGCTTGCGGCGGTTGGCCACACGGTCGCTGTCGCTAAACAGATCATCAAGGTAGATCTGCGGGTAGGTCAGCTCGGCCATTTCCTTGATATCGGCGCCAGCGGCAAAGGCTTTCTTCGAGCCGGTCAACACGATGCAACCGATGTCGGGATTGGCTTCCAGGCTGTCCAGGGCCTGGTTCACTTCGCTGACCAATTGCGCGTTCAAGGCATTCAGCGCCTGGGGGCGATTGAGGGTAATCAGCCCGACACGGCCTTGAACGTCGAGCAAAATGGTTTCATAACTCATTGATCCGTTCCTCTTCAAAGATTGCGCGAAATGACCATGCGCTGAATATCACTGGTGCCTTCATAAATCTGGCAGACCCGCACATCACGGTAGATCCGCTCCAACGGGAAGTCGCTCAGGTAACCGTATCCACCCAGGGTTTGCAAGGCGGCAGAACAGACTTTCTCGGCCATTTCCGAGGCAAACAGCTTGGCCATGGACGCCTCCACCAGCGCAGGCTTGCCGCTGTCGCGCAGGGCCGCCGCGTAGTGCACCATCTGCCGGGCCACAGCGATCTGGGTGGCCATGTCCGCCAGGCGAAACGCTACAGCCTGGTGCTCGATCAGCGGTTTGCCGAAGCTTTCCCGCTCACGGGCGTAATCCCGGGCAGCTTCGAACGCCGCACGGGCCATGCCCACCGATTGCGAGGCAATACCCACGCGACCGCCCTCCAGGTTGGCCAGGGCGATTTTGTAGCCTTCGCCCTCCTCGCCCAGGCGGTTGGCGACCGGCACCTTCACATCCTCAAACAGAATCTGACAGGTGTCGGACGCATGCTGGCCCAGCTTGTCCTCGACCCGCGCGACGGTGTAGCCCGGCGAGTCGGTGGGCACGATAAACGCGCTGATCCCACGCTTGCCGGCCGCAGGATCGGTCACGGCAAATACAATCACCACCCCGGCGTTCTGCCCGGAGGTGATGAACTGCTTGCAGCCATTGAGCACGTAATGATCGCCTTCAAGACGCGCGCGGGTTTTCAGGCTGCTGGCATCGGACCCGGCCTGGGGCTCGGTCAAGGCAAACGCACCGAGCATTGCGCCGCTGGCCAGGGGTTTGAGGAATTGTTCTTTCTGCTGGTCATTGCCGAACTTGAGGATGGGCACGCAGCCCACCGAGTTGTGCACGCTCATGATGGTCGAGCAGGCGCCATCACCGGCAGCGACCTCTTCCAGGGCCATGGCATAGGCCAGGTAGCCGGTGTCGCAGCCGCCCCACTGTTCCGGCACGAGCATGCCGAAAAAACCCAGCTCGGCCATCTCAGCGATAGCCTCCCTGGGGAAGCGATGCTCGCGGTCCCACTCGGCAGCGAACGGTTTGAGCCGCTCCTGGGCGAATTGCCGGGCCGCGTCGCTGATTTGCAGTTGTTCGTCATTGGGCAACATAAAAATTCCTTAATCCAGGCATTCGACGGCGATGGCCGTGGCTTCACCGCCGCCGATGCAGATGGCTGCAACGCCGCGCTTGAGGCCCCGCTGGCGCAGCGCTGAAAGCAGGGTCACGAGGATCCGCGCGCCGGATGCGCCAATCGGATGCCCCAGGGCACACGCCCCACCGTGGACGTTGACCTTGTCGTGGGGGATTTCCAGCTTGCTCATGGTCACCAGGCTGACCACGGCAAAGGCTTCGTTGATCTCGAACAGGTCGACATCGCCCAGGTCCCAGCCGGTCTTGCTCATCAGCTTGCGAATCGCCCCCACCGGCGCCACCGGGAACAGCCCCGGCTCATCGGCAAAGGCCGCATGACCGTGGATCACTGCCAGGGGCTTGAGCCCACGCTTCTGCGCTTCGGACTGGCGCATCATCAGCAAGGCCGCCGCGCCGTCGGAGATCGAGCTGGAGTTGGCCGCCGTCACCGTGCCGCCTTCGCGGAACGCCGGCTTCAAGGTGGCGATCTTATCCAGGCGCGCCTTGGGCGGCTGCTCGTCGTCGGTGATGGTCTTTTGCTCCTTGCCCACGGTGACCTGCACCGGGACGATCTCGGCGCTGAAACGCCCGGCACTGATCGCCTGCTGGGCGCGGGTCAGCGAGGCAATGGCAAACGCATCCTGGGTTTCGCGAGTAAAGCCATTGGCCTCGGCGCAATCCTCGGCAAAGGTGCCCATCAGGCGGCCCTTGTCATAGGCGTCTTCGAGGCCGTCGAGGAACATATGGTCAAGCACCCGGCCATGGCCCATGCGGTAGCCGCTACGGGCCCGATCCAGCAGGTACGGGGCATTGGACATGCTTTCCATGCCGCCGGCGATCACCACCTGCACGCTGCCGGCCAGCAGCGAGTCATGGGCGAGAATCGCCGCCTCCATGCCCGAACCGCACATTTTGTTGAGGGTGGTGCAACGTGTCGATTTATCCAGGCCGGCACCCAGCGCGGCCTGGCGTGCCGGGGCCTGGCCGAGACCGGCGGGCAGCACGCAACCGAACAGCACTTCATCCACGGCGTCGTGGGCGATACCGGCGCGCTCGACAGCCGCACGAATCGCGGCGGCGCCCAGTTGCGGCGCGGTCAGGCCCTTGAGGTCGCCCTGGAAGCCGCCCATGGGCGTGCGTACGGCGCTGACAACAACAATCGGATCGTGAAGCTGAGTCATGACAAGTCCTCCTTACTTGGCCGCCATGCGCAAGGCACCGTCAAGACGGATCACCTCGCCATTGAGCATGCTGTTTTCAATGATATGCCGGGCCAGCGCGGCGTATTCGGCCGGTTTGCCCAGGCGTGGCGGGAACGGCACGCCGGCCGCCAGGGAGTCACGAACCTCCGGGGTCATGCCGGCCATCATCGGTGTTTCAAAGATGCCCGGGGCGATGGTCATCACGCGGATGCCGAAGCGCGCCAGTTCACGGGCGGCCGGCAGGGTCAGGCTGGCAATCGCGCCCTTGGACGCCGCGTAGGCGGCCTGGCCGATCTGCCCGTCGAAGGCCGCCACCGAAGCGGTGTTGATGATCACCCCGCGCTCACCGTCGACATCCGCCGTGGTTTCGGCAATCGCCGCTGCGGCCAGGCGCAGCAGGTTGAAGCTGCCGACCAGGTTGACGTTGATCACCTGGGCAAAGCTGGCCAGGGCATGGGGCCCATTCTTGCCGAGGATTTTCTCGCCGCGCACCACCCCCGCGCAGTTGACCAGGCCATGCAGGGCGCCAAACGCCGCCACCGTGGCCTGTACCGCAGCTTCAGCGGCCGCTTCCTGGCTGATATCCGCGACCACACTGCGCGCCTGCGCGCCCAGTTTTGCAGCCTGGGCCGCCACGGCGTCGGCATTCAGGTCCACCAGCATCACCTTGGCACCCGCAGCCACCAGCATTTCGGCGGTAGCCGCGCCGAGGCCCGAAGCGCCGCCGCTGACCATAAATACCTTGTTTTCAATCTGCATCGTTGTTTCCTTAAAGAGGGATCAAGCCGTGGTCGCTGCCTGGACCTTGGCGATTTCCTGGTTACGCAAAATAAACCGCTGCAGCTTGCCGCTCGGGGTCTTGGGCAAGTCGCTGACAAATTCGATTTCCCGCGGGTAGGCGTGGGCCGCCAGGCGCTTGCGCACATGCAGGCGCAGTTCCTCGGCCAACGCGGCGTCGGCGCGGTACTGGCTGTTGATCACCACAAAAGCCTTGACCAGTTCGGTGCGCTCGGCGTCCGGCTTGCCGACCACGGCGGCTTCGATCACCGCCGGGTGCTCGACCAAGGCGCTTTCCACATCAAACGGTCCTACCCGGTAGCCAGACGTCGTGATCACATCGTCGCTGCGCCCGACAAAACTGATGCTGCCATCGGGGTTCAATTCCACGGTGTCGCCGCTCAAGTAGTACTTGCCGACAAAGGCCTTGGTCTTGACCCCTTCATAGCCGGCGAACCAGCACATCGGTGACTGCTCGCGGTCGATCGCCAGGATGCCGGGCTGGCCGGCGGGCAGTTCCTGGTGGTTGTCGTCCAGTACCACGATGCGGTGCCCCGGCGAGGCAAAGCCGGCGGAGCCGACATGCACCGGGTGTTCCAGGCCGTGGTGGTTGCACAGGACCATGCCCAGTTCGGTCTGGCCGTAATGGTCGTGGATGGTCACGCCCAGGTTATCGGCGAACCAGCGGATCACTTCCGGGTTCAGCGGCTCGCCGGCGCTGCTGACAATGCGCAACCGGCCCTTGATCGAGCGCGCGAACTGTTCGCCACCGGCGATCAGCAGGCGGTAGGCCGTGGGCGAACCGGTCAGGTTGGTGATCCCGTATTTGTTGATGACCCGGCAGGTGCTTTCCAGGGTGAACGGGCCATCGTAGAAGGTGATCGGATGGCCCATGGACAACGGCCCGGTCACACCGAAGTAGATGCCATAGGCCCAGCCCGGGTCGGCGACGTTCCAGAACGCGTCTTCGGGGCGCAGGTCCACGGCGTCGCGGGTATAACTCTGGAACGCAACAAGGGCCTTGAGCGGCACGGCCAGGGCTTTCGACGGGCCGGTGGTGCCAGAGGTGAACATCAGCAGGAATGGATCATCGGCGCCCAGCAGTACCGGTTCGCACACATTCGAATAGTTGGGCAACTCGGCCCAGAAGCTGAAATCGCCGCGCACAATGCCTTCGCCCTTGGCGCCGGCCACGGTGACGATGGTCGGGCAGTCAGCGACTTCGGCAAGCTTGCTGCGGTTGACCGCGTCGGTCACCACCAGCGCCGCGCCGGAGCTGTTCAGGCGATGCTCGATGGCCTTGGGGCCAAAGGCCGTGAACAGCGGTTGATAGACCGCGCCGATGCGCCAGGTGGCGAGCACCGTCACCAGCAATTCGGCAGTGCGTGGCAACAGGCCGGCGACCTTGTCGCCACGCTTGACGCCCTGGGCCAGGAGGAAGTTGGCCAAGCGCGCCGCCTGATCCTGCAATTCGCTGAAGGTCACGGTGGCGCTGCGGCCATCCTTGCCCTCCCAAAACAACGCAATGCGCCCCGGCAACGCGTGCCGGTCGCAGCATTCGACGCAGGCGTTGAGCGCCTGCAAGTGGCCGGCCAGTGCGGCCTCGACGGTTTGCTGGTAGTTGAACTGGGTGGTAGCAGCCAAATAATCGCGCATCGTGGCAAATCCCTGTGTCTTTTGTTGTTTTGGGGGGCGTGCTTTTGCGGGGTTGAATCAGGGGAAATAGTGGCGCCAGAGCGGCGCAGGGACAATGGTCAAAGCTTTCAATGTGGCTGACTGGTTTGGCCAATGGCGCCATGGACCAAACCGTTGCGTCATAGAGGCCAACAATCAGCCGGTCAACGCAAGCGATTGGACGCCCCGCCCGCCGGCTTCTAATCTGAGGGCCTGCGCCACGAAGAAGCCCCTCGATGATTGTTCGCCCCAAACCCAACCTATTCGGCATCCTGTTCTCCCTCAAGGGTTCGATTGCCAAGCGTATTGCCCTGCGCAGCCTGCTGGTGACCCTGCTGGCCTCGGTGATCGTGCTGGTGGAAACCCTGCACCCGGCCTACTTCTCCAAGGTCAACGCCACGCCGTTCACCCTGCTCGGGCTATCGCTGTCGATTTTCATGAGTTTTCGCAACAACGCCTGCTACGACCGCTGGTGGGAAGGTCGCAAGCAACTGGGGCAGATGGTCATTGAAATCCGCTCGCTGATCCGCGAAACCCAGGTTTTCACTCAGCCCGGCGAGCGCGAGGGCCTGTTGCGCGGCCTGTGTGGTTTTGCCCATGGCCTGGTGGCACGCCTGCGCCTGGAAGACGAGGCCCGTGCCATCCAGCCGTGGGTCAATGTCGAGCCCGGCCACCCGAACCTGCCGGACCGGATCCTGCAAACCCTCGGCGCCCACTGCTCGGATGCCGCGCAACAGGGGCGGATCAGCGACTGGCGCTACACCCAGCTGGAAACCCGCCTGGTGGGTCTCAGTCAAGTCCAGGCGGCGTGCGAACGGATCAAGAGCACACCGCTGCCCTTCCCCTACACCTTGCTGCTGCACCGCACCATCTATCTGTTCTGCATCCTGCTGCCCTTTGCCATGGCCGAGCCCCTGGGTTGGCTGACGCCGATTTTTACTGCCATTGTCAGCTACACCTTCTTTGGCCTGGATGAAATCGGCGATGACCTGGAGGACCCCTTCGGCTTCGACGAGAACGACCTGCCGTGCAATGCCATCGTGCGCACCCTGGAACGGGAGATCCTCGCCACCCTGGGCGAAACTGCCCTGCCAGCGCCCCTGGAGCCCGTGGACTATGTGCTGACGTGACGCGGGTTTGACACTCGCCGGTGTCTGACCGAAGCTGAGCGCTTTGCACTAGCTGCCCAGCTTTCGGACACCTGCATGTCAAAGTCACGCCGTTACGCGATCATCGGCCTGAGCGCCCTGTTATTGGTGGTACTGGTTTTTTGGTATTTCTCCCGCAGCCCGAGCGTGTCCGTGCCGCCGGCTGTTGCCCACGGTTACTCCAAAGCCCTGAAAAAAGCGCATAACGGCGAGCCCGGCGCCGCGCGCGTGCTCTATCAGCAACTGGGGCGACCAGACCTGTCCGACGTGCGCCGCGCCGCCCTGCACAACGAATTGCATAACTACCCAAGCCCCCAGGCCTTGAAGCTGGCGGACAAGGACTTGAGCCACCCATCCCCCCTGGTGCGCCAGGCAGCCATTGCCAGCATTGTCGGCCTGGTGCCCAGCGGCCAGCGCACCCTGTTGCTGGGCCCGTTGCTCGAGGATGACCAGCAAAGCGTGCGATTTGCCGCCGCCAACGCCCTGCTGGGCCTGTCGCCCGACACCCTGGGCCTGTATTTCGGCCCCTTGCAGCTCGTGCTGGATGAGTATGTAAAGTACCTCAAGGCCCAGCCCGAAAGCCCTGATGGCTGGATCCAGCTGGCGCGCCTGTACATCCACAGCGCCCTGTTGCCCGAGGCCCAACATGCCCTGGAGCAGGCGCTGCGCCTGGACCCGGACAACCTGCCGGCGGTGGTTTCACGCATCGAGTTGCTGGATAAACAGGGCAAGGTCGATGACTCGCGCCAGATCCTCGCCACCCAACTGCAAGCCCACCCCGAGTCAGCCTATCTGCAACACGCCCTGGGCATGTGGCTGCTGCACCATGGCGAACGGGAATACGCACTGCTGGGCCTGTCCAAGGCGGTGGAGCTGGAGCCCGACAATCAGGATTACCGCTACGACCTGGCCACCACCCTGCATGACCAGGAGGAACTGGAAGCCGCCCAGCGCCAGCTGGAAGAAATCGTCCAGCGCCATCCCGCCAACCGCAAGGCACGGGTGCTGTTGATCAACTACTGGAAGGAAAGCGGCCAGTTGCAGAACGTGCAGGTACTGCTGGCCCAACTGGAGCAGCAAAACCCGGACGATCCCGCGCTGCAGCAGGGCCTTTGAAGCGCTGCAGGCATTGAAAACTGTGGATTGGCCTGCACAAAAACGAGAAAACGTTGAACCGCCCCACAGCCCCACGGTCAAGTGAATATGGCGCGCCTTAGCCGGCACGCCGCTCAACTTATACGTGACCCGAGGGCACTTCTTGTCTACATCCAAAGAGCTGTTCACAGCAAAGGCGGCCACCGGCATCGAAGGTCTTGATGACATTCTTTCCGGGGGGCTATCGCGTAGCCATCTGTTCCTGCTCGAAGGTGAGCCCGGCACCGGCAAGACCACCGTGGCCCTGCATTTTCTCCAGGCCGGGGCCAAGGCAGGGGAACGATCGCTGTATATCACCCTGTCGGAAACCGAGCGCGAGCTGCGCCAGGGTGCCCAGTCCCACGGTTGGGAGCTGGATGAACATATCCATATCTTTGAACTGACCCCACCCGAAAGCCTGCTCAATGCCGAGCATCAGCAAAGCCTGCTGTACTCCTCCGACCTGGAGCTGGGCGAGGCCACCCGGCAGATCTTCGAGGTGGTGGAACGGGTCAAGCCGACCCGCGTGGTGATCGACAGCCTCTCGGAAATCCGCCTGCTGGCGCAAAGCTCGTTGCGCTATCGCCGGCAGATCCTGGCGATCAAGCACTACTTCGTGCGCTACGACGCCACCGTGCTGCTGCTGGATGACCTGACCACCGAATCCCTGGATAAGACCGTGCACAGCGTGGCCCACGGGGTGATCCGCCTGGAAGAACTGACCCCCAACTACGGCGCGGAACGACGCCGGGTCCGGGTGGTGAAGTACCGGGGCCAGAAGTATCGCGGCGGCTTCCACGATTTCACCATTATGCAAGACGGTGTGCATGTGTTCCCGCGCCTGGTGGCCGCCGAGCACCGCGGTGGCTACAACCGGCAGACCCTGACCAGCAGCATTCGCGAGCTGGATGCGCTGCTGGGCGGCGGTATCGAGACCGGCTCCAGCACCCTGATCCTCGGCCCTGCCGGTACCGGCAAGTCGCTGATCTCGATGATCTTCGCCGCTGCCGCAGTGGCCCGTGGCGAAAAAGCCGCCCTGTTTATTTTCGATGAAGAGCTGGGCCTGTTGTTCGACCGCATGAACAACATAGGCATCGACCTGGCCGCCCTACAAGCCACCGGCAATCTGCTGATCGAGCAGGTGGACGCCGCCGAGCTGTCGCCCGGCGAATTTTCCCACCGGGTGCGGCGCTGCGTGGATGAGCGCCAGATCAAGACCGTGGTTATCGACAGCATCAACGGTTATCAGGCGGCCATGCCCGAGGAAAACGCCCTGGTGCTGCACATGCACGAGCTGTTGCTGTACCTCAACCGCCGGGGCGCAGCGACCTTCATGACCGTGGCCCAGCACGGGTTGGTCGGCGACATGCAAGCGCCGGTGGATATCACCTATCTGGCCGACACCGTGATCCTGCTGCGCTACTTCGAGGCCCTGGGCAAAGTGCGACGGGCCATTTCCATCATCAAGAAACGCACCGGCAGCCATGAGTCGACCATTCGCGAATACCGCATCGGCAGCCAGGGCATGACCATCGGCGAACCCCTGGAAGCCTTCCAGGGCGTGCTGCGCGGCGTCCCCACCTACATGGGTGCCGGCAACCCGCTGCTCAAGGATGAGCGCTTGTGAGCAGCCTGCCGGCCATTTCCGAGCGCGCGATCATTCTCGCGCCCTTGGGACGGGACAGCACGCTGGCGCTGATGATGCTCAACGAAGCAGGTTTCAGCGGTATTGCGACCCCCAACCTGTCATCGCTCTGCGATGAACTGGAACAAGGCGCGGGCCTGCTGATCATCGCCGCCGAAGCGTTGCATGGGGTCGGGCTGGAGCCGCTGCTGGAGTATCTGCAGCAGCAGCCAGCCTGGTCGGACCTGCCCATCGTACTGCTGACCCACCATGGTGGCACCGAACAGAACGCCTCATCGCACTTGAGCGCCAGGCTGGGCAACATCACCTTGCTGGAGCGGCCGTTTCACCCGGTGACCCTGATCAGTCTGGTGACCACCGCTCTGCGCGGGCGGCGACGACAGTACGAAGCCCGCGACCGCCTGATCGACCTGAGCCAGAGCGAACTGCGCCTGCAAAGCACCCTGGAAACCCTTGAACAACAAGTCGAAGAACGCACTGCGCAATTGCGCAGCAACGAAGAAGCCTTGCGCCAGTCACAAAAAATGGAAGCCGTCGGCCAATTGACCGGCGGCATCGCCCACGACTTCAATAACATGCTCACCGGGATTATCGGCAGCCTGGAGCTGCTGCGCCGGCGCCTGGCCCGGGGCCGCCTGGATGACCTCGACAGCCTGATCGACCTGGGTGTGACCTCGGCCAACCGCGCCGCCGGCCTGACCCACCGCCTGCTGGCGTTTTCCCGCCGCCAGTCGCTGGATTCCAAGCCGGTGGAGATCAACCAACTGGTGACCTCCATGGGCGAACTGCTGCAACGCAGCCTCAATGAAAGCATCGTGCTCGACATGCAGTTGAGCGGGCAGCTGTGGACCGCCGAAGCCGACCCCAATCAACTGGAAAGCGCCCTGCTCAACCTGGCCCTGAATGCCCGGGACGCGATGCCTGATGGTGGCCGGCTGGTGGTGGAAACCCGTAATCGCCACCTCGACAACGTGTTTACCGCCGCCTACGGCACTTTAACCCCCGGCGACTACGTGGAGCTGAGTGTCATTGACACCGGCTGCGGTATGCCGGAAAACGTGATCAGCCGAGCCTTCGACCCCTTCTTCACCACCAAGCCCATCGGCCAGGGCACCGGCCTGGGTTTGTCGATGATCTACGGCTTCGCCCGCCAGTCCCATGGCCATGTGATCCTCCACAGCGAGGTCGGCAAAGGCACCACGGTGAGCCTGTTCCTGCCGCGCTGTGTCGGTGAAGTTACCGTCGATGCCCCCCCTGGACGCGACCCTGCCGCCATTCGCCAACGCCGGTGAAACCGTGCTGATCGTCGAGGATGACCCGGCGGTACGGGTGCTGGTGAGCCAGGTGCTGAGTGAGCTGGGCTATGCCTTTGTCGAAGCCGCGGATGCCGACAGTGCGCTACCGATTATCGAATCCAGCCAGCGCATTGATCTATTGGTCAGTGATGTAGGGTTGCCAGGGATGAACGGTCGCCAGTTGGCAGAGATCGGCAGGCAGATTCGCCCGGACTTGAAGGTGTTATTCATTACCGGGTATGCCGAGCATGCGGCGGTGCGCGGGGGGTTCCTGGATCCGGGCATGCAGTTGATCACCAAGCCCTTTACCTTCGACCTGCTGACGGCGAAGGTGCGGGAGATGATTGCGACGTGACACGGATGAGCACAGCGGGAGCCAGGCTCCCGCATCGCACAGCGATCAGGCAGCAGGTGCGCGTAGCACGCGGGCCTTGGTGAAGACGACTGCATGCTGATTATCGGCAAGCCAGTGCTGGTTTTTTACTTCACGCCAACAACCGTTGGATATGCTCCTGCAACGTATCCAGGTCAAACGGCTTGGCCAGGATCGGTGCATTGCGCGTAATCGGGCTATTGCAGTCGAGGATCTCCTGCGGATAACCACTGATAAAGATCACCTTCAGCTCCGGCCGCAGCTTGATCGCGGGCTCGGCAATCTGCACCCCGGAAATTCCGCCAGGCAGGCGATAGTCAGTCACCATCAAGTCCAGGTGGGGCTTGGAAGCGAGGATTTCAAAGGCCTGCTCGCCGTTGATGGCCTTCAGTACCCGGTACCCCAGGCCCGAAAGGTACTCGCCCAATACGAACATGATCGACTCGTCGTCCTCGACGATCAGTACAACATCTTGCGCATCTTCACTCATGGGAAGCCTTTGTCCGGTCAATTGCTGCTGATACGACCCTTGGGTCACGCAGAGGTTGCGTCTGGCTGACGATTGATTTCACGCCGCGCCCGCCAAAGGCAGGCACACACGGAACAATGCGCCCTCGCCTATCCGGCTCTCGACTTCAATCGTGCCGCCGTGGGCCGCAACGATCTGCTCAGAGATAAACAGCCCCAGGCCCAGCCCTGCCACCGCATGGTTGGCGGACACCCGCTCGAACTGCTGGAAAATCCGCTTCTGATTGTCTTCGCTGATACCGATCCCGCGATCCTGCACTTCCACCCTGGCCTCGCCATGTTCGGCGTACACCCGCACCGCCACCGGGCTCTTGGCGCCGTAGCGCAGGGCATTGGTCAGCAAGTTGGAGACTACCTGCTCAATACGAAACTCATCCCACTTGCCCTCCACCGGCTGCGGCGCATCCAGTTGCACCGACGACTCGGCCGCTGCCACTTGTGGAGCAAAGTTCTCCAGCAGGTTGCGCACCAACTGCGCCAGGTCGAAATGCCCCGGGCGGATCGACAGTTTACCGGTGCGGATCCGCGAGACGTCGAGCATGTCTTCGATCAAGCGGATCAGGCTCTGGATCTGCCGCTCATCGCGGTCGACCATGGCGTGCATCTTGTCCAAGGTAAAGGCGGCGGCGTTGTCCCGAGCCAGGTGCATCTTGCGCAGCTGGGTTTCCAGGATCAGGCCGTTGAGGGGCGTGCGCACCTCGTGGGCAACGATCGACATGAAGTCATCGCGCATGCGCACCGCCTGCTCCAGTTCCGCCTGGGTCGCCTGCAGGCGGTTGAGCAACAGTTCCTGCTCGCGGCGACTGTGCTCCAGGGCTTCGACCTGCAGCTTCATGGCCTTGCTCTGGCGATACAGGTCGACGAACACATTGACCTTGCTCTTGACCGCATGGATGTCCAGCGGCTTGTGCAGGAAGTCCACCGCACCGCTCTCATAGCCTTTGAAGGCGTAGTTGAGCTCACGACCGGCGGCGCTGACAAACACGATGGGAATGTTCTTGGTCTTTTCGGTGCCGCGCATCATTTCGGCCAGTTCGAAGCCATTCATGCCGGGCATCTGCACGTCGAGAATGGCCATGGCGAACTCGTGCTCCAACAGCAGCGACAAAGCTTCGTCGGCACTCAATGCCTTGTAGACATGACGGTCCTCGCGCTTGATCAGCGCTTCAAGGGCCAGCAGGTTTTCCGGCAGATCGTCGACGATCAGCAGTTTGGCCTGGATAGTACTTAGCATGGGGAGGGTTCCAGGGAAGCCAGCAAATCGCCAATGCGGCTCAAGGTGAGAATATGGTCAGGGGTATGCAGCGCCAGGGCCGCCATGGGCATTACGGCCACCCGGGCCTCCGCGGGGTCCTGGATGACGGTGGTACCGCCGCGCTGCTTGACCTGGGCCAGGCCGCGCGCGCCATCCTGGTTGGCGCCAGTCAGCAGGATCGCCAGCAGGTTCGGGCCATAGGCGTCGGCGGCCGACTCGAACAGATAATCAATGGCCGGGCGGGAGTGATGCACGCGCTCTTTCTGGCTCAAGGACAGGCTGTGGTCATGCTCCACCGACAGGTGGTAGCCGGGGCTGGCAAAATACAGGGTGCCGGGCTGGATCGTTTCCTTGTCCCGGGCTTCTACTACCGGTATTGCCAGACGCCGATCAAAGACTTCTGCCAACTGGCTGCGACGTTCATCCGGCAAGTGCAGCACGGCGATGATCGGTAGGTTGAACCCTGGCGCCAAGGCCCCGAAAACACTCAGCAACGCCTCGACCCCGCCAGCGGAAGCGCCAACGACAATGGCTTGGACACCCGACACCAAGGCCGGGCTGGCAGCTGCTTCATTCATGATTTGCGGTAGATCCGTTCTTGCTTGACCAGGGGTTCGAACTGTTTGCTGTAGGCGGAGAAGTCCAGGGTTTCCTTACTGCCCAGCACCAGGAAGCCACGATGACACAGCGACTCATGAAACAATCCAAAGGCCCTATCCTGCAACTTTTTATTGAAATAAATCAGCACGTTACGACATGAAATTAATTGTGTTTCTGAGAATACGCTATCCGTCGCCAGGCTGTGGTCGGCGAACGTTACGTTCTCGCGCAGAGTCTTGTCGAAGATTGCGTAATCGTAGGCCGCCGTGTAGTAATCGGCAAACGACCGCTGCCCGCCCGCCTGCTGGTAGTTGTGGGTATAGGCTCGCACACTCTCCAGGGAGAAGATCCCCTGCTTGGCCTTTTCCAGGGAGCTGGGGTTGATATCAGTGGCATAGATGATCGTGCGTTCAAGCAGCCCCTCCTCACGCAGCAGGATGGCCATGGAGTACACCTCCTCCCCCGTGCTGCAACCGGCGATCCAGATCTTGATCGACGGATAGGTCTTGAGCAGTGGCACCACTTCCTGGCGAATGGCCAGGAAGTGCGACGGATCACGAAACATCTCGCTGACCGGAATGGTCAGGAACTGCAGCAACTGCATAAAGGCCGTGGGATCGTGCAACACCCGCTCCTGCAAGGCCGAAATGGTCTTGCAGTCGAACTGGCGCAAGGCATGGGCCACACGGCGCTTGACCGAAGCCCCTGAGTAGTCGCGAAAGTCATAGCTGTACTTGAGGTAAATCGCCTCGATCAGCAAGCGCAGTTCAATATCAGTACTTCGATCCACTTAGTGTATTTCCACTTAAATGCGTTCCATCTTGGGCAACCACACCCGGATCAGCGAGAACAGGCGGTCCAGGTCAATGGGCTTGGCCAGGTAATCGTTGGAGCCCGCCGCGAGGCAGCGTTCCTGGTCGTCTTTCATCGCCTTGGCCGTCACCGCGATGATCGGCAGCTTGCGCCAGCGCGGATCCTGGCGGATCAGGGCGGTGGCTTCGTAGCCGTCCATCTCCGGCATCATCACGTCCATCAACACCAGGTCGATGTCCTCGACCTCATTGAGTCTCTCGATGGCCTCACGGCCGTTACGGCCAATGACCACAATCGCGCCCTTGTGCTCCAGGGCGCTGGTGAGGGCGAAGATGTTGCGTACATCGTCGTCCACCAGCAGCACCTTGCGCCCCTCGAAGACCTTGTCGCGACTGCGGGCGGTCTTGAGCATCTTCTGCCGCTCCTGGGACAGCTGGGATTCGACTTTGTGCAAAAAGAGTGTCACTTCATCCAGCAACCGTTCAGGTGAACGTGCGCCCTTGATGATGATCGAGCGCGAATACTTGCGCAGCTCCGCCTCTTCGTCCCGGGTCAGGTTGCGCCCGGTGTAGACGATCACCGGCGGGAACGAACAGATATCCTCGGTGGCCATGCGCTTGAGCAACTCGTTACCGAGCATGTCCGGCAGCTTGAGGTCGATGATCATGCAGTCGTAGACCGTGCTGCGCAGCAGGTCCAATGCTTCCTGGGCGAAGCCGACGGCGGTGATTTCAATGTCTTCATCGCCGATCAGGCGGGCGATGCTCTCGCGCTGCAAGTCGTCGTCTTCCACCAGCAGGATGCGTTTGACCTTCTGCGTCAGCTTGGCCTCCAGGCGTGCAAACACGTCCTTGAGCTCTTCGCGGGTGGTGGGCTTGACGGCATAGCCGATGGCGCCCATATGCATGGCGGCCTCCACGCGATCCTCCACGGAAATCACATGCACCGGGATGTGGCGGGTCTCGGCGTGCTCCTTGAGGCGTTGCAGCACGGTGAGCCCGGAGTGGTCCGGCAGGCGCATGTCCAGCAGGATCGCGTCGGGCAGGTACTGCTCGGCGAGGTTGTAGCCCTCGTCCGCACCATGGGCCACCAGGCAGTGGTAGCCCAGTTCATGGGCCAGGTCGAAGAGGATCCGTGCAAAGTTCGGCTCGTCCTCCACTACCAGGATGCAACGGGTGGCGAACGGTGCCAGCTCGCGGTCGTCGGCAAAACGCGGGATCAATGCTTCGTCTGCCACCGGCAGCGGCGAAATTTTCACTGGCGCCACGGGTGCCGGGGCAACCGTCACGGCCCGCGACTGCTCGATAGCCGGCGCGTCTTCGTCGCGCTCCACATACTGCTCCGGCAGCACCAGGGTGAAGATACTGCCCTGGCCCGGCTCACTGGTGACATTGATATAGCCGCCAAGCAAGGTGGCCAGGTCACGGGAAATCGACAGCCCCAGGCCCGTACCGCCATAACGACGGTTGGTGGTGCCATCAGCCTGGCGGAACGCCTCGAAGATGCTTTCCTGCTGGTCCAGGGCGATGCCGATCCCGGAGTCGCGCACGGTAAAGGCAATGCCCTCCCCCGGCTGGCGGGAAATGGTCAGGCTGACCTGGCCCTTCTCGGTGAACTTGACCGCATTGGACAGCAGGTTCTTGAGGATCTGCTCCAGGCGCTGGCGGTCAGTGAACAGCATCAGTGGCGCGCCGGCCTGGACCTCCACCTGGAAACCCAGCTTGCGGTCGCTGGCCAACGGCTCGAACATCCCGCGCAAGCCCTCGGCCAGGCGCGCCACGCTGGTGTTTTCGGGGCGCATATCGAGCTTGCCGGCCTCGACCTTGGCGATATCCAGGATGTCGTTGATCAGGTTGAGCAGGTCGTTACCCGCCGAGTAGATCGACTCGGCAAACTTGACCTGTTCGGCGCTGAGGTTTTCCTCGGAGTTCTCCGCCAGCAACTTGGCCAGGATCAGCGAGCTGTTGAGCGGCGTACGCAGCTCATGGGACATATTGGCCAGGAACTCGGACTTGTACTTGCTCGAGCGCTGCAACTCATCGGCGCGCTCCTCCAGCTCGACCTGTACGCGATTGAGCTCGACGTTCTTGCGGTCCATGGCGTCGCGCTGGTCGGCGAGGATCTGGGTCTGATCGGCCAACTGTTCGTTGGTCTGTTCCAGCTCGGCCTGCTGGGTTTCCAGGTGGGCCTGGGACTCCTTGAGGATGCGCGACTGCTCTTCCAGCTCCTCGTTGGCGGTCTTGAGCTCTTCCTGCTGCACTTGCAGCTCTTCATTGAGCTGCTGGGTCTCGGCCAGTACTTCCTGCAGGCGCTGGCGATAGCGCGCCGCCTCGATGGACGTGCCGATATTGCCGGCGATCAGCTCCAGCAGCTCCACATCGCGCTCGTCCAGTGCGCGCAGAAAGCCCAGCTCGATCACCCCGTTGACCCGATCATCATCGCTGGTCGGCACCACCAGCACGCTGCGCGGTGCGCCATCGCCCAGGCCGGAACTGACCTTGAAGTAGTCCACCGGCACATCATCCAGGCGAATCAAGCGATGCTGCTGGGCAGCCTGGCCGACGATGCCCTCGTCGCGGTAGATCGCCTGCTCCTGCTGCTCCTGCTCACGGGAGAAGCCATACGTCGCCACGCGCTTGAGGCCACCGTGCTCCTCGCGCACATACAGCGCGGCCACCACCGAGCCCATGTATTGGGCACAGAACTGCAGGATATTGCGCCCCAGCAGGTTCAGGGTCAGTTGGCCAAGCACCTGTTCGGCCAGCTCGGTCTGGCCGTTGCGCAGCCAGGCCTGCTGTTCCAGGCGCTTGGCAATCTTCATCTGCGAGGCCAGGTTGGCACTGTAACTGTCTGAAAGAGCTAATAGATTCTTCCTTCCGACATAGGCCAGGAAGCCGCTCAAGCCCAACACGAACAGCAAGTAAACCGCCACGCTGAATACCGTGGTGCGGGTCACGTCCTTATTACGCTCGAGCCGGAACTGCTGCTCCATGGCAATCGCTGCGTCGTATTCCTTGCGGATCTCGTCGGTCAGACGCTTACCCCGCCCGGCCTTCACCGCGCCACGGTAGTCGCCGTTTTGCCGTTGCATGTCGATCATCGTCTGGGCGTAGTTGTTCCACTCCAGCTGCAATGACTCCAGGCGCTTGAGACGATCCACTTGCTGGGGGTTATCCGCGACCAACGACTGCAAATTGCGCAGATCGGAAATGATCCGCGGCTTGGCCACCTCGTAGGGGTCGAGGAAATGCTCGTCGCCGGTAATCAGGAACCCGCGCATGCCGGTTTCCTGATCCACCGTCAGTTTTGCGGTCTCATTAAGGTTATTGATCACCCGGTCCGTGTGTTCCACCCACTGGATCACCGACAACAGATAGGTGATCAGGCACACGAAAAACACCGCGCTGAGCACGCCCACACCCAACGGCAAAGCCACGTTGCGGCTCAGGAGTTTGCGGAAGCTGTTTTCATCGACTGACGAAGCGGGAGTCATGGGCGTGCCTTGGCCAAGTGCGGAAAAACCGGAAGTTTGCCCCAAAATCGACCACAAGGGCTATGTTTCTGCCGTATTTCAACGACACAGCCAGGACATCAAGCCTGATTATCGGCACAATGCCCGCCCTGTTTCGGGAACTTGCCGGGATCGACGCAACTCACTAGAGGATGGTCTTTCAACTGCTCAAGACCTGTACCTCCACTATCTGGGAACCCTCACTATGTCCGCAGCCTCCACCATCCTTGTCGTCGAAGACGACGCCATCGTGCGCATGTTGATCGTCGATGTGCTCGAAGAACTGGAGTTCAAGGTGCTTGAGGCGGCAGACGCCGAAGCGGCGCTGGCGTTCTTGGAAGACAGCGCCCATGTGATCGACCTGATGATGACCGACTGGGGCCTGCCGGGCATGAATGGCAAGGAACTGGCGGATAAAACCTGCACATTGCGCCCAGCCCTGCCCATCCTGCTTGCCAGTGGCTATGCCGAAAACATTGAGTTGCCTGCCGGTGTGCAGATGATTGCCAAGCCGTTCTCCATTGAGCAACTGCGCGACAAAGTCAAAGGCATGCTGGTGGGCGGCTGATCGCACCCAGGTGTCCGTAGGCAGCCTTGTTGTGGCGAGGGGGCTTGCTCCCGCTGGGGCGCGAAGCGGCCCTGAAACGAGACTGGGGCCAGCCCGCTCACCACAAGCCACTGTTCGCGCTCGCTATTTGGCCTTGAACTTGGAGTAGGACTGGTGCAAATCAGCCGCCCAGCCGTCTATCACCCCCTTCACGTCAGCCGCTTTCATGACCTGGCTATCGTTGTCCAGCGGCTTGCCAGTGCCTTTGCGCACAACCTGGGCAAGCACCCGCCCACTGTCACCATCGAGAAACTGCGCCTCGGTGCCCAAGGTGGTTTCCTGGTCGCGAATCCCCGTGCCGGTACTCACCGCTGCTGCCACCAGGGCCACCGGAATGAATTCATAGGGCTTGAGGCCTTCAGTCTTGCGACTGACCGCCGTGATCGCCGCCCGTACCACGATCACCCCGGGGCCCGGAGCGCTGGCCAGTGGCAGTGACTTGACCAGCTCACGCTTTAGCGCCTGGTTGTAGTACTCGTTGATGCTGCGCAAGGTGTCTTCGGGGATTTGCGCCGTGGCTTGGGGCTTGGGGAAAAACTGGGTCGGTTCGATATACACCGAGGTGTAGCGCTTCAGATTCAGCTTGGGATCGACCCAGCGCATCACCTCTACGCCCGATGGCGACTTGGCTTCCTTCAACTGGCTGTAGTCCGAAAGAAACCCCGAATACTCGTCCGGCTGTGGGACTTTACTCGCGCAACCGGCCACCCCGAGTGAGGCAATACACAACGCACTGATCATCAGCCCTAGCTTCATGGCGCAACTCCTTGGCGTTTATCGCCGAAACGTGAAGTTACAGGTATAGCCAATTCCTCAGAAATAACCTGCCTCCAGCCCCCAAGTGCGGGTTATTTCGCAGCTTCGATTTGCCCCGCAGTTGGGCGCTCCTGCTTAACCTCAGCGCCGCCGAAACAGCGGCCGCGGCTCAATCACCGAGCGGCCATAGCTCACACTCATGCCCGCCAGGCCCTTGAGCGCGTCAGCGGCCGACTTGTCCTCGCGCACGGCGAACCCATCGAAGCCACACTGGCGCATATGGCTGAGCTGGTCGCGCAGCACATCCCCCACCGCCCGCAACTCACCCTGCCAGCCCAGGCGGGTGCGCAGCAGGTAGGCCTGGCTGTAGGCTCGGCCATCGCGAAAGCTGGGGAAGTCCAGGGCAATCAGCGGCAGCACATCCAGCCACGGCTGCAGGTGTTCCACTTCATCATCCGGGCCGAGCCACACCGCGTCCTGTGGCGGGTCTGGCGCAATGCGCCGGCTCAGCCACAGGGCCAGCGGCAGAATCAGCGCCCCCTCGGGCAGCGCTACTTGTGCATCGCGCACCAGGGTCCAGGGGTCATCGTGCTTGATACGCGCCACGCCCTGTTCCAGGCTCAACAGATTGTTCATGCCGGTTGCACCACGCTGCCATACACCCGCTCCTTGAACGGCTCCAGGCCGATGCGTTGCACGGTGTCGATAAAGGGCTCGTCACTCTCCCGGTAGCGGACGTAGGTGGCGATCAGGCGGGAGATCACATCCGGGATTTGTGCCGCACTGAACGATGGGCCAATCACCTTGCCCAGCGCGCTGGCCTTGCCCTGGGCACCGCCCAGGGTGACCTGGTACCACTCGCTGCCATTTTTATCGACCCCCAGGATGCCGATATTGCCGATATGGTGATGCCCACAGGCATTGATGCAGCCGGAGATGTTCAGGCTGATATCACCCAGGTCATGCAGGTAGTCGAGGTTGTCGAAGCGCTGCTGGATCGCCTGGGCGATGGGGATCGACTTGGCGTTGGCCAGGGCACAGAAGTCGCCGCCCGGGCAGGCGATGATATCGGTCAGCAAGCCGACATTGGCGCTGCCCAGGCCCTGCTCGCAGGCCAGGGTCCACAAGGCATGCAACTGCGCCTTGGGCACATCCGGCAGCACGATGTTCTGTTCATGGGCGATGCGGATTTCACCGAAGCCGAACTGTTCGGCCCACTGCGCCACGGCGTCCATCTGCGCGGCACTCACGTCGCCCGGCGGCGCGGCGATCCCCGGCTTGGTGGACAGCACCACACTGCTATAGCCGGGTACTTTGTGGGGCTGCACATTGCGTGTCACCCAGCGCGCGAACGCCGGGCTGTCGGCCATGTGCGTGCCAAAGTCCAGGTCGGTATCGGGCAGGGCCTGATAGTCCGGTGGTACAAAGGCCGAGGCCACGCGCTGGTACTCATCCTCGGTCAATTGCGCCGGGCCATCGCGCAGGTGCTGCCACTCCTCCTCCACTTCCCGGGAAAACGCCTCGATACCCAGGGCCTTGACCAGGATCTTGATCCGCGCCTTGTATTTGTTATCCCGCCGGCCATGGCGGTTGTACACGCGCAGGACCGCTTCGACATACGACAGCAGATGCTGTCAGGGCAAGCCATCGCGAATCTGCAAGCCGAGGATCGGCGTGCGCCCGAGGCCACCGCCCACCAGCACGCGCAACAGCATCTGGCCGTCGGCGTCCTGATATAGATAAAGGCCGATGTCATGCATCATGATCGCCGCCCGGTCCTGGCGCGCCGAGCAGATGGCGATCTTGAACTTGCGCGGCAAAAACAGGAATTCGGGGTTGATGGTCGACCATTGCCGCAGGATCTCTGCGAGCGGGCGCGGGTCCAGCAGTTCGTCGGCGGCCACCCCGGCAAAGGCTTCGGTGGTGATGTTGCGCACGCAGTTGCCCGAGGTCTGGATCGCATGCATGTCGACTTCGGCCAGGCGCTGGAGGATGTCGGGCACCTGCTGCAACTCGATCCAGTTGAACTGCATGTTCTGGCGCGTGGTGAAGTGGCCGTAGCCGCGGTCGTAATCCCGGGCAATGCTCGCCAGGGTGCGCAGCTGCTGCGCACCGAGGGTGCCGTAGGGAATCGCCACCCGCAGCATATACGCATGCTTTTGCAGGTACAGGCCGTTTTGCAGGCGCAGCGGCAGGAATTCCTCTTCGCTCAAGTCGCCAGCGACAAACCGTTCGACCTGATCACGAAACTGCGCCACACGCTCGAAGACCAGGGCCCGGTCGTACTCATCGTACCGATACATCTCGCTACCTCATCATGGCTGACCGCGCTCGACGGCAGCGGTTTCTATGGGGGCGACTATGCACCTACAGCTCAAGACGTCACAGATTCAGCTAAAAACTAAAAAACCATATCAGCCACGGAATACCCCATGTTTTAAGGGATAGATTCTGATCCGTATTAATGTAGTTTTTCTGAGCCTGTTTTGTTTTTCATGGATTTCCTACAGTGCCCGGGACTTGAAACCGTGGAAGACTGACCATGAGCACAGCATCAACCGGGCAGGCCTATAACTATAAGGTTGTCCGTCAATTCGTCATCGCCACCGTGGTTTGGGGCGTTATCGGCATGGCCATGGGCGTTTGGATCGCCTCGCAACTGGTATGGCCGGACATGAACCTGGACCTGCCCTGGACCACGTTTGGCCGGTTAAGGCCGCTGCACACCAGCCTGGTGATTTTCGGCTTTGCCGGCAGCGCGCAATTTGCCGCCAGCTACTACGCGGTCCAACGTACCTGCCAGGTGCGCCTGTACAGCGACTGGCTCGCCGCCTTTACGTTCTGGGGTTGGCAATCGGTGATCGTGATCATGCTGATCACCCTGCCCCTGGGCTACACCACCACCAAGGAATACGCCGAGATCGAATTCTCCGGCGCAGTGTGGATGACTGTGGTGTGGGTGGCCTACGCCATCGTGTTCTTCACCACCGTGGTGCAACGCAAGACCCAGCACATCTACGTCGGCAACTGGTTTTTCGGCGCGTTTATCGTGGTGATCGCCATGCTGCACGTGGTCAACCACCTTTCCATCCCGGTGGACTGGTTCAAGTCCTACCCGGTGTATTCCGGCGCCACCGACGCCATGGTGCAGTGGTGGTACGGGCATAACGCAGTAGGGTTCTTCCTGACCACCGGGTTCCTGGGGATGATGTATTACTTCGTGCCCAAGCAAGTCGGGCGGCCGGTGTATTCCTATCGCCTGTCCATCGTGCACTTCTGGGCGCTGATCACCCTGTACATTTGGGCCGGGCCTCACCACCTGCACTACACCGCGCTGCCAGACTGGGCGCAGTCGTTAGGCATGGCCATGTCACTGATCCTGCTGGCGCCCAGCTGGGGCGGGATGATCAACGGCATGATGACCCTGTCGGGTGCCTGGCATAAGTTGCGCACCGACCCGATCCTGCGGTTTCTGGTGTTGTCGTTGGCGTTCTACGGCATGTCGACCTTTGAGGGGCCGATGATGGCGATCAAGACGGTCAACGCCCTGTCCCACTACACCGACTGGACCATCGGCCACGTCCACGCGGGTGCCTTGGGCTGGGTGGCGATGATCACCTTTGGCTCGCTGTACCACATGATCCCGAAAATCTTCGGCCGCGAGCAGATGTACAGCGTGCCGCTGATCAACCTGCACTTCTGGCTGGCAAGCATCGGCACCGTGCTGTACATCGCCTCGATGTGGATCAATGGCATCACCCAGGGCCTGATGTGGCGGGCGGTCAACGACGACGGCACCCTCACCTACTCGTTCGTCGAGGCCTTGCAGGCCAGCCACCCGGGGTTTGTGGTGCGGTTTGCCGGTGGGGTGTTCTTCCTGGGCGGCATGTTGCTGATGGCCTACAACACCTGGCGCACCGTACGGGTGGCTGACTTGAAGGTGGCGCACAGTGATGCGCAGATCGCCTGATGTGGGAGGTCATTTTCAACCTGGCGGCGGTGATCTGCCTGTATGGCGCCGTGGAGTACTGCCTGCGCGGGCAATCGGGAACCGAGCTGGATGAGGCGAGCCTGATACCGTTTGCCGACGACCCGGAAGTGGCGCGGCGGGTGGAGCTGGCGACGGGCAAGCAGGTCAAGGCGGTGGCGCCTGAAGAGGCCAGGCCGGGCTGGGGTAATGTAGAGCTCTAAAGCTCGGTGTTGGGCTTTTTGTGGGAGCGGGCTTGTGTGGGAGCGGGCTTGCCCGCGATGGCCATAGGTGTCTACACAACTCGCTCTTTTTGGTTATTGGGAATGAGTACATATCCGTTGCTGCGGTTACGGCCACTTAGGGTTCCGCCCTTACGGCGGCTCACTTTGGAAGAGCGCCAAAGTAAGCAAAGCGCTCTTGCCCCACCACTCGGTGCCTCGCTTAGGCTCGGCATGCCCGCAGTCAGGCATTGCTCCGTGGGCCCGCCGCGATCGGCCATCCCTGGCCGTGTCGCGGCTACCCCGGCATCCATGCCGGGGTGCCCACTGCGCAATACCTGCCTGCGGCCA
>NZ_JAEKDC010000026.1:0-67288 GCF_016405645.1 Pseudomonas sp. MF5691 | reverse complement strand
GATATCTGCAACCAGATCCCAGGCTGCGTCGGGGAGTTCATACCGCTTTGCCATCTTGGCCTCCTGGCTTTAATGGCGGTGTATTTTACAGAAAATCGTATTTCTTGGGTTTACGTACAGAGCCTAGAATTGCTCTACGAGAGCAGTCGCAGCCTGGCCACGCGCCTGGCCAACGCCGAAGGTCTCGACGAGTTGATCCGGCGCTTCCAGAAACGCCTGCCGGGCCTGCGCCTGTCGCTGTGCCTGCAAGGGCACTTCCTCGCCCCGGCGCAACAGATGCTCGCGCTGCACGGCGGCAACAGCCGCAACGTCTGCGCCATTGGCGATTGCGCCACCTGCGAGCGCCATCACGTGGCCCCGCCCCAGGTGTTCAGCATCAGCAACCAGGGCGCGGAACTGGGCGAACTCAAGGCGCACTTTGTCGACGGCCATGCGCCCCAGGCCTGGGAGCAACAACTGATCCAGGCCCTGGCCAACCTGATCGGCACCTCGCTGTCCCTCAAACGCCAGCGCGAGCAGGACCACCGCCTGCTGCTGCTCGACGAACGCACCATCATCGCCCGCGAACTGCATGATTCCCTGGCCCAGGCCCTGTCCTATATGAAGCTGCAAGTCAGCCGCATGCAGACCCTGCTGCGCCGCGACGAACCCAAGGCCACCCTGGAAACCGTCACCGGCGAACTGCGCGAAGGCCTGAACAATGCCTATCGGCAACTGCGGGAGCTGCTCACCACCTTCCGCCTGCAAATTCACGATGCCGGGCTGGTCCAGGAGCTAAAAGACACCGCCGAGGAATTCTCCCGGCGTGGCGAGTTCCAGGTACACCTGCACGTGGATGCCCTGGCCTTCCAGCTGTCGGCCAGTGAACAGATCCACCTGTTGCAGGTGACCCGCGAAGCCCTGTCCAACTGCCTGCGCCATGCCCATGCCGAGAATGCCTGGCTGCAACTGCGCCAGCATGGCGAAACCGTCAGCCTGAGCATTGAAGACGATGGCCGCGGCTTCAGCGAGCCGGTGGACCAACGTGAACACCACGGCCTGACCATCATGGACGAACGCGCCCGCAGCCTGCACGGCCAGCTGGACATTTCCTCCCGCGAGCCCCAGGGCACCCGGGTGCACTTGCTGTTTCGCCCGGAATTTCTCGGGCCCTCCCTACAAGAAGGTAGCTTGTCATGAACACGGCGCTCATCAACCCATCAGTCCGCCACCGCATCCTGCTCGTCGACGACCATCCGATGATGCGCCACGGCATGCGCCAGATGCTCGAACTGGAAGATGACCTGCACGTGGTGGGCGAAGCCGGCAATGGCGAAGAAGCCCTGGGCCTGATCGAATCGCTGCAACCGGACCTGGTGCTGCTGGACAACAACATGCCGCAGATGAACGGCCTGGAAACCCTGCGCCGCCTGCGGGCCATGGCCTATGGCGGCAAGGTCTTGCTGTTTACCGTGTCCGATGCCGAAGACGACATCCGCGACGCCCTGCGCCTGGATGCCAATGGGTATCTGCTCAAGGACATGGAGCCGGAGTTGCTGATCCAGTACATCCGCGATGCCCTGCACGGCGCCCTGGTGATCAGCCCCGGCCTGACTCGGGTGCTGGCCCAGGCCCTGCGCTCGCCCCAGCCCCATGCGGCGGTGGAACTGACCGAGCGCGAGCGGCAGGTGTTGAAGACCATTGCCGGGGGGTATAGCAATAAGGTGATCGGGCACAAACTGGGGATTACCGAGGGCACGGTGAAGGTGCATGTGAAGAACTTGCTGCACAAGCTGGGGTTGCGCTCGCGGGTGGAAGCGGCGGTGTGGGCGATGGAGCATTTGCGTCAGGCTGGGTAGGGACTGATGTACCGCCATCGCAACAACGGATCTGTACCCCACCCCAAACATGGCCATCGCCAGCCACCCAACGGCGACAGTCAGTTACGTCACCGCACTTTCACCGTCAACGCCCCCACACTCGCCAGGACAATCACCGTCCCCACAATCACCATCACCGAAGGCCGCTGCGCCAATATCACCCACGCCATCAGCATCGCCACCGGCGGTATGAGATAAAGCGCAATCGCTGCCCGACTGACCTGGCTATGCGTCAGCACATAAGCCCAGGCCAGGTACGCCAGCGCACTGGGAAAGATGCCCAGCACCAGCACTGCCAGGTTCACCGACACCGAAGCCTGGGCCAACTCCGCCGGCAGCCCTGGCAGATACACCAGCAGCAACGCCGTACCTGACCAGAGGGTGAAACACACCAGGGTCAGCCCGTCGTAATGCTGGGAATAACGCTTTTGCAGAGCGAAATACAGGCTCCAGGACGCCGCCGCCAGTAGGATCAACAACCCATGCCCATCCAGCTCGCCCAAGCCGCGATCCCCTACCGCCACCACCCCGGCGCCGAGCAGGCCGCCGAGCACGCAACCCCACTGCCAGGCCCCGAGCCGCTCCCTGAACAGCGTGCTGGCAAGTAACGCGCTGAACAAGGGCGTGGATTGCGCCAGGACGCTGGCAGCGCCGGCACTCACACCGCGCTGGCCGTAATTGAGGGCGATGTGGTGCAGTGTCACGGCAAACAATCCCAGCACCGCAAACAAAGGCAAATCCCGCAGTCGGGGCCGGGAAATCCCCTTGATCCAGGCCACACCGGCCATGAACCCGGAGGCGATCAAAAAACGCAACAACGCCAGGTTATCGGGCGCATAAGCCTGCAACGCGATATGGATGCCGATCGGCGAATACGCCCAGCAGAGAATGACGAAGAGTGTTGCCAGGATAATTTTTGCACGGGGCATGAGCGTTCTCAGGGACGTGGCAGCGCACAGGCACTGCCTGGCAAAAGTATGAGAAACCCCAGCCCCGGAAAAAAGTGACTTAAACTGAGCCCACTCTTCACTCCAGGTGAACCATGGAACTGTCCCAACTGCGCATGTTCAAGGCGGTCTACGAACTGGGCAGCATCGCCCGTGCGGCGCAGCAGCTGCATTGCGTGCCGTCCAATATCACCGCAAGGCTCAAGTCCCTCGAGCAGGAACTCGGCGTCGCGCTGTTTGTGCGCGAGGGCCGGGGTCTGCGGGTCAGCCCCGCCGGCGAAGTGTTTATCGAATATGCGACGAAAATCCTCGACCTGACCGAAGCCTCCCGGCGTGCCGTCGCCCCCGGTGGCGCGCCCCATGGGCGACTGCGCATCGGTGCTATCGAGTCCAGTGCAACCGGGCGCTTGCCACAGCTGCTGGCGCGTTATCACGCGTTGTACCCCCAAGTGTCGCTGGAGTTGAGCACCGGCACCTGGTCGCAGTTGCTCGATGATATCCAGCACCATCGGCTGGACGCGGCGATTGTCGCCGTGGATGTGCAACGCCCGGGGCTGGAAAGCGCGGTGCTGTACAGCGAAGACCTGGTACTGATTGCCCCCACGTCGCTGGGCCCGGTGCGCAGCGTCGCGGATCTGCAGGGCCTGACCCTGTTTATGTGGCCCTCAGGTTGCCCCTATCGCCTGGCGCTGGAGCAGTGGTTGTCTCGCCACGACCAGGTCTGCCCCATCGTCAGCATCGCCAGCTACGGCACGATTGTCGGTTGTGTCAGTGCTGGCAGCGGCGCCGCGCTGGTGCCTCGGGGGATCTACGAGCAATACCGCCAGGGTGCCAACTGGCAAGGCCATGAGTTCGCGGAACTGACGCACATCGACAACCGGTTTTACTGGCACGCCCATGCAGGTTGTCACCCGGCCCGGGACGCATTTTCGGCACTGCTGCGCGAACACTCCCTCTACGGAGCTACCTCCAACGAGGCATAGGCCCCGCCGGCCGCACGCCCTACCATGGGCGGGAGCGGAGGTACGCCATGTTGACCCACCCATCCATCGTCTTAACCCTGCGCCGGCATCATCTGTTCAGTCCGTTGCCGGAGAAGATCTTCCAGGACGTCTGCACCCTGGCCAACCTCAAGCGTCTGCCCGGGCATGTGACCCTGATGCACCAGGGCGACCCTGCCGATCGGTTTTTCCTGCTGGTCAGCGGCCAGGTCAAGTTGCACCGGGTCACCGGCGAAGGCCAGGAGCATCTGGTGGAAGTCATCCGCCCCGGCCAGACTTTTGCCGAAGCCCTGTTGTTCAGCCAGGCCAAGGCGTACCCGGTGAGTGCCACGGCGCTCAAGGACAGCGTGCTGGTGAGCATCGAGGGCCATCATTACCGCAAGGCCCTGGAGGACCAGCCGCAGATCTGCCTGGCGATCCTCGGCACGATGAGCATCCACCTGCATCAACGCCTGAAGGACATCGACACCCTGAGCCTGGCCAACGCCAGCCGCCGGGTCATCAGCTTCCTGATCCAGGAGCGCGATCTGGCCAGTGGCGATGTAGTGCTGCAAGTGCCCAAGCGCCTGGTGGCCTCCAAACTGGGGATTCAGCCAGAAACGTTTTCGCGGATTCTGCATCGGCTGGTGGACGCCGGGCTGATTGAAGTGCAACGGCGCACCATCCGCATTATGTGCGAGGAGCAATTGATGACCTATCAGGCCGGCTGACTTAGAATCGACGGCATTCTTCGCCCGCCTTCCTGACACGAGCGCCCCCATGAGCTTTGATTTCGACACGATCCACCCTCGCCTCGGCACCGGCAGTACCAAGTGGAGCCGTTACCCAGAAGATGTCTTGCCGATGTGGATTGCCGACATGGATATCGCCGCGCCACCGGCGATCCTCAACGCCCTGCACGCACGCCTGGACCAGCAGATGCTCGGCTACAGCGTCGCCCGGCCAGAAGTGCGCGAAGCGATCATCCGCGACCTGTGGGACAAGTACGCCTGGCGCGTGCAGCCCGATGAACTGTTGTTCCTGCCGGGCGTCGAGCCCGGTTTCAACATGGCCCTGCACGCCTTTGTCCAGCCAGGCCAGTCGGTGGTGTTGCAAACCCCCAACTATGCGCCGCTGCGCCATGCCGCGGGCAACTGGAACCTGCCCAAGATCGAAGTGCCCTTCGAACTGAACGACCAGGGCGAATACCTCACCCCCCTGCCCGCCTTGCGCCAGGCCTTGAAAGGCGCCGGTGCGTTGCTGTTGAGCAACCCCCACAACCCACTGGGCAAGGTGTTCCCCCGCGAGGAGCTGCTGGCCGTGGCCAACGCCTGCCTGGATCAGGGCACGCTGATTATCTCTGACGAAATCCATGCCGAGCTGTGCTTTGACGGGCGCCGGCATATCCCCACCGCGTCGCTGAGCGCAGAAATCGCCCGCCGCACCATTACCCTGATGTCAGCCAGCAAGGCCTACAACGTCGCCGGCCTGAAGACCTGCTTTGCCATTGTCCAGGACCCGCTTATCCGCGAACGCTTCAACAAGGCGCGCTGCGGCATGGTCGACAGCGTCAGCCCCCTGGGCCTGGAAGCCACCTGGGCGGCCTATAGCCAATGTGATGAATGGTTGAAAGCGTTGGTGGCGTACCTGCAAGACAACCGCGACTACCTGCTGGATGCCGTACAAAAACGCCTGCCCGGCGTGGTCATGCATGCCCCGCAAGGCACCTACCTGGCCTGGCTGGATTGCAGCGCCCTGGGCCTGGACGACCCACAGCGGTTTTTCCTGGAACAGGCCAAGGTGGGTTTGAGTGCAGGTGTGGAGTTTGGCGATGACAGCCAGCAGTTCGTGCGCTTGAACTTCGGCTGCCCGCGGGCGTTGCTCGAAGAAGGTATTTCACGCCTGGAACGTGCGCTGAAAACCTTGTAAGCGCCGGCTTGCCGACGCCTGCAAGGGCTGGACTCAGAGCTTGGCGATGGACACTTCGGTGGATTTGACGAAGGCAATCACTTCGCTGCCCACCTTCAACTCCAGGTCGCGCACCGAGCGGGTGGTGATCACCGAAGTGACGATTCCGGACGCCGTCTGCACGTCGATTTCGGACACCACTTCGCCGAGCAGGATCTCCTTGATCACGCCCTTGAACTGGTTGCGCACGTTGATCGCTTTGATGGTCATGTGGGTTTTCCTTTCAATGTTGGGTCAATCCGCACGAATGCGCAGGCCTTTAAAATGCGCCCTCCGCACCAACAATAAAAGGAATAAATAACTATTTATTTATTCCTTTTTTGAATATTAAAAACCCACTGTTGCCGACACCAGCCACGTCCGCGGCGTCGACAGTGTCAGGCCCGGCGCGCTGTCGCTGGAGGTCGCGGCCGACGCCCAGTAAGTGGTGTCCAGCACATTCTCCACGGTCGCGCGCAGGGTCACCGGGTTTTCCTTGACCTTGAAGGTGTAGCGCGCGCCCAGGTCATAGCGTTCCCAATTGTCGATTTTCTGCTGGTTGGCCGCATCCAGGTACTGCGCGCCGGTATGGATCGCACGGGCGGTCAGGGTCACGCCTTGCAGGCGTGGGATATCCCATTCGGCGCCCAGGTTGACGTTGGCAATCGGCGCACCGGTGCCGCGCTTGCCGTCGGTCAGGCCCTGGGCGGTCTTGGTCTGTTCGCTGTCGAGCAGCATCACCCCACCGAGCAGGCGCACGCCCGTCAGGGGCTCGCCAAACACGTTCAGTTCCACACCCTGGTTGCGCAATTCGCCGTTGGGCTTGAAGAAACCCTGGCTGTCGATGCCATAGGCCGGCTGCTTGATCCGGAACACGCTGGCGCTCATGCCGAAGCTGCCCATGTCGTACTTGGCGCCGACTTCCACCTGCTTGCTCTTGGTCGGTGGGAAGATCGCGTTTTCATTGCGCACCCCGCTCGATGGCGCGGTCTCGCCCTGGCTCAAGCCTTCCATGTAGTTGGTGTACAGGGACAACTGATCGGTGACTTTCACCACTAGGCCCAGGGCCGGCGAGGTAGCTTGTTCGTCGTACTCCGGCTGATCCTTGATGCCATTGCTCCAGGAGGTGACCTGGACCTTTTGCAGGCGGGCGCCGAGGGTCAGCAGCACCCGTTCATCAAAAAACGCCAGGGTGTCGGCCAGGGCCAGGCTGGTGAAACGGTTTTCGGTGTGGGTGCTGGTGTCCCAGCGCACGGCCTTGCCTGGGTGGGGCAAAACCACCGGGTTGTAGAGGTTGCTCTTGCCGGGGGTGTAGCGCTCGCCGGCATTGTCGAAATCCATATTGAACTGATTGAGGCTGACATTGAGGGTGTGCCCTACCGGGCCGGTGTCGAACCAACTGCGCGCGCCGACGGTGACGGTCTTGACGTCTTCGTCGCGACGGAAGCTGCGCGGCACCACGGTGAAGTCGCCATTGCTCTGGGTTGCCTGCACGCCGTGGCGCAGGAAGTCGTAGTTGCCTTTGCGCGCCCCGGCTGCGGCATAGACCATCAATGAATCGCTGACATCAAACTCGCCACGCACCGCGCCAAAGGTGTCTTTGGTATGGGAGTAGGTCCAGGACTGGGCGAAGTTGTCACGGATGTCCTTGGCCTTGGGCATCACGCTACCCTTGGCGATTTCCACGCGCTCCTGAGGTGCGTCGCCGGTGCGTTCCTGGCGCCCGAGGTCGAGGGACAGGCGCACCCGCTCCTTGCGGTAGTCGAGGCCGATCACTGTCATTTCACGGTCCACCTCCTGGTGATCCCATTCGGTATCGCCGGACTGCTTCACGCCATTGAAGCGCACGCCAAACTGCTGCTCATCGCCAAACCGCCGACCGATATCCACCGCCCCCCCGAACTGCCCGGCCGAGGCATAGCTGCCGGTGAACTCGGTGAGCGGTGTGTCGCCGGCGCGCTTGGGCTCGATATTGATCCCGCCACCGACGCTGCCCCGAGGCGCGATGCCACCGAGCAAGGCGCCGGGGCCCTTGAGGATATCGACGCGCTCGACCATTTCCATGTCGATGGCGTAGGTCGGCAGCACGCCATACAGGCCGCCGTAGGACACATCACTGTTGAACAGGCTGAAACCGCGCACCGAGAACTGCTCGAAACGCCCGCCGGCCGGGTTGGTGATGCGCACCGAAGGATCGCTGGCAACCATCTCGCCGAGGGTCCGCGCCTGCAGGTTTTTCACTGCCTTGGAGGTATAGGACGTGAGGTTGAACGGCGTATCCATAAAGTCGCCGTCGCCGAGCATGCCCTGCGCACCTTTGCGCGTGACCTGGTCACCGGCGTAGGTTTCGGCGACGGGTGTGTTCGCGGCCCCGAGAATCGAGGTGGCTGGCAACTGGTAGGTACCGCCCTGCGGCGCGGGGATCAAGGTGTAGGCACGCTCACCCACCGCCTGCAATTGCAGGCCCGAGCCCTGCAGCAGACGCGCGAAGCCTTCCTCGACGGCAAACTCACCGGAGATCCCGGCGCTTTGCCGGCCGCCGACCAGGGCCGGATCGACCGACAGATTGACCCCGGCCAGCCCGGCAAAGCGGGTCAACGCACTGCCCAGGGTGCCGGCCGGCACCTGATAACTGCGTCGGGCCGCGTCCTCGGCCCAGCTCACAGGAACAAACAACGGACTGGCACTCAGGCTCAGCACCAAACTCAGGCGCAACAATGATGGCGGGACGACGGGCATTAAAAGGCTCTCTGTTTTCGTTCACTTGCCTTGGATGACAGGCGAGCCGAAAAAAAGGGCCACGGTCTTGCGAACTGGCCGATAAAAAGGTGGGAAAGGGCTTGTGTGGGAGTGGGCTTGCCCGCTCCCCCATGGGATCTGCCGGGACAATAAGATCGCGATCAGCCCAGGGTTTTGCGCGGCTGCAGCGTGACCCAATAGCGTGTGCGGAACTGCACCTGCAGCCCATGAGTGGTGGCCAACAGGCTGAGGATGGAGTCGGTGTCGTCCAGGCGGAAACTGCCGGTGACGCGCAAGGTTTCCAGGCTCGGGTCCCAGCGCAGGACGCCCGGGCGGTAGCGATCCAGTTCGCGCAGGAAGTCACCCAGCGCCTGGTTCTGCGCCGTCAGTACACCGTCGCGCCACCCCAGTTGCTGCACGTCGAACGGCATCGGCGCACCCAGCCCCACAGGTTGCAGCCGTATTTGTTGCCCACCTTGCACCCAGGCAGCACGCCCGTGCCCGTCGAGTACTTGTACCCGGCCCTTGAGTACCGACACCAGGCAAGCATCCGCCAACTGGCGCACGCAGACCACGGCCTGGCTGGCGATAACCTGGCCATAACGGTTGTGTACGTTCAGCGCCGCCGTACCGGGTACAGTCAGCGCCATCTCCCCTTCGACCAGGGTCAGGCGCCGCGCAGCGAGGTCCACATCCACCGCGCTGGCGGTGTTCAGTTGCAGGGTGCTGCCATCGACCAGCGGCACGCGCTTGCGCTCGCCAGTGGCGGTATGCAGGTCGGCACGCCATACGTCGAGGGGTAACTGGCGACTGAGCAACCAGGCCGCCGGCACCAGCGCAGCCACGCCCAGGGCACGCTTGAGCACGGCGCGCCGGCCCGGTTGCGGGCGGTCGAGGCTGGCCATGGCCAGGGAGGATGGCAAGTCGGCAAAGCGCTGGCGCAGCAGTTGCGCTTTTTGCCAGGCCTGTTCGTGCTGGGGATGGCTGTCGCGCCATTGTTGCAAGCCGGCATGGTCGCGCTCGCCAGCGGTGCCGGATTCCAACAGCGCCAGCCAGTGCGCCGCGGCCCGGGCCACATCCGCTGGGGTACGGCTCACAGTTCCACCAGCAGGCAATGTTCGTAGGCCTGGGCCATATAGCGCTTGACCGTGCGCTCCGAGACCTTGAGACGCTCGGCAATCTCCCGGTAGCCCAGGCCTTCGAGCTGGCTCCAGAGAAACGCCCGGCGCACCACCGGCGCCAGACCGT
Organism: Pseudomonas sp. MF5691; assembly: GCF_016405645.1. Classification (NCBI taxonomy): domain Bacteria; kingdom Pseudomonadati; phylum Pseudomonadota; class Gammaproteobacteria; order Pseudomonadales; family Pseudomonadaceae; genus Pseudomonas; species Pseudomonas sp. MF5691. Next base: position 57,568 of record NZ_JAEKDC010000026.1, on the reverse strand, counting down.
CAAGCAATTCATCCAGGGCCTGCAGGGTTTCCAGTAGCAACCAGCGTTGCTCCGGCGACGGCACGCACTCTTCAGGCAGGCGTGCCAAGGCATTCAGATACGCCTGCTCCAGGCTGCGGCGCTGGTGGAAATTGACCAGCAGGCGCTTGCCCACCGTCACCAGATAGGCCCGTGGTTCCTGCAATTGCGCCACTGGCTGGGCGCTGGCCAGCACCCGCAGGAAAGTGTCCTGACTCAGGTCGGCGGCATCCCAGGCGTTGCCCAGGCGCCGGCGCAACCAGCTTTCCAGCCAGCTGCGATGGTCGCGGTACAAGGTGCTCAGGCTGGGTTCTGCGGCGGTCGTTGGCAATACGGCATCATTCATGGCAAGCGAACCCTGGGCGGCGCGAGTGAGTCTCAAATGAGATTAATTCTATTTAATATCCCCGCGCCACACCATGATCTTTTTACCGGGCAGACCGCCGGCTCTCCCTGAAGTCTTTGCCCGCTCCCACAGCCAGGAGGTTCATCATCGTCATCAACGCATCACGACCATCCCTGCCACCAGCACCACCGGCCACGCCAACATCGCCGCCCGCCATCCCCAAGGCGCATGCCGCAGTTCCATAAACCCATCGGCTATCACCCAGGCCTTGGCCACCGCTGCCAACACCACCAGCCACCACCAGCCCGCCGCACCGGACATGACGGTGCCCACGCTGAGCAGCACCAGCCCGGCCCAGCACGCCAGCAACTTCACAACACGTACACCAACGGAAACAGCACCACCCACACCAGATCCACCATATGCCAGTACAACACCCCGGACTCGAACCCCGACTGACGCCCCGGACCATAGGCCCGGCGCCAGCAGCGCAACGCCAACCACGCCAGGATCAGCATGCCCAACAGCACATGCAGAAAATGAAACCCGGTCAAAACCCAGTACAGGGTAAAGAACGTGCTGCGTTCCAGGCCCAGACCGGCCGCAGCCAGGTGCCCGTACTCGCCAAGTTTGATCCACACATAAACCGCCGCCACCGCCAGTCCCAACGCCAATAACCCACCTGCCCGCCGTGGGCGACCTGCAATGACCTGTTGCTGTGCCAACGCGGCGAGTAGGCCGGCCGTCAGCAGGCTGAGGGTCATCGCCAGGCCGGTGGAGGTATCCAACTGTGCGCGGCCCTCGGCAAAGACCTCGGGCCGCAGCGTCTGGGTCACGGCAAAGGCGAGGATCAGAATCGCAAACACCGAGAGTTCGGCGAGGATAAAGAACCACATCGCCAAATCACCCGGCAGCCGCCGCTCAACTGAAATGAACATCAACCACGTCCATCAGGGCCGCGACGGTTTGCGGGTCGTCGCTCAGCGCTTCCGCCAGGCAGGCCATGCAGGCTTCGCGCGGGTGCATGCCAGCGGCAATCAGGCGGGCGGTGAAGATCAGCAAGCGGGTGGACGCCACTTCTTCCAGGTCATGCTGGTCCAGCCGGCGCAAGGCCTGCCCCAGGCGCACCACCTGGGCTGCCAAGGCGCCGTCCACCTGAGCTTCGCGGGCGACGATGCGCTCTTCTTCGGCTGTCGCGGGATAACCAAAGCGCATCGCCACAAACCGCTGGCGGGTGCTGGGTTTCATTCCTTTGAGCAGGTTCTGGTAACCGGGGTTGTAGGACACCACCAACATGAACGACGGCGGCGCCTTGAGGACTTCGCCCGTGCGTTCCAGGAACAGCTCGCGACGGTCATCGGCCACCGGGTGCAGGACCACGGCGGTGTCTTGCCGTGCCTCGACCACTTCGTCCAGGTAGCAAATGCCCCCTTCACGCACTGCGCGGGTCAACGGGCCGTCCTGCCACCAGGTGCCCTGGGCGCCGATCAGGTGGCGGCCGATCAGGTCGGCGGCGCTGAGGTCGTCGTGACAGGCCACGGTATACAGCGGCAATTGCAGACGGTGGGCCATGTGCTGGACGAAGCGGGTCTTGCCGCAGCCGGTGGGGCCCTTGATCAGCACCGGCATGCGGTGACGCCAGGCGTGCTCGAACAACTCATGTTCGTTGTTGAGGGCTTGGTAGAAGGGTTCGGTCATAGCGCACCTTGCATGGACAGCGGGTTTGGCAGCCACGCTACGGGGGCCTGCGACAACCTGGCAAGCCGTACTCAGGGCAAACTTGATCGCCGTCAAGCGGTCATTCACCCGCCGCGACATAGTCTCTGCTGGCACTAAGAACCTGCGCTCTACCCAGATCGCAAAGGTCTTGCCTGAGGAGATATGGAATGCTGACTCGCAACAAAACACCCTTCGTACTGACGCTGGCCAGGCTCAGCTGCGCGCTGGCCCTGGCCCTCTCAACACAGGCCTTCGCCACGGCTCCCGCGCCGGCTGCAGCCATGGTCAAGAGCCCCGGCGCACCGGACTTGAGCCAAGCCGAGTTCGATGCCTCGAAGCAGATTTACTTCGAGCGCTGCGCCGGTTGCCATGGTGTGTTGCGCAAAGGCGCCACCGGCAAGCCGCTGACCCCGGACATCACCCAGGCCCGGGGCCAGGCGTATCTGGAAGCCCTGATCACCTACGGTTCCCCCGCCGGCATGCCGAACTGGGGTACCTCCAATGCGCTGACCAAGGCGCAGATCACCAGCATGGCGACCTTCATCCAGCACACCGCGCCCACCCCACCGGAATGGGGCATGGCCGAGACGCTCAAGACCTGGAAGCTGCTGGTCAAACCCGAAGACCGTCCGAAGAAGCAGCTCAACCAGCTGAACCTGGAAAACCTGTTCTCCGTGACCCTGCGTGACGACGGCAAAATCGCCCTGATCGACGGCGACAGCAAGAAAATCGTCAAGCTCATCGACACCGGCTACGCCGTGCACATCTCGCGGATTTCCGCTTCGGGCCGCTACCTGCTGGTGATCGGCCGTGACGCCAAGATCGACATGATCGACCTGTGGCCTGCCGAGCCGACCAAAGTCGCCGAGATCAAGGTGGGCATCGAGGCCCGTTCGGTGGAGACCTCCAAGTTCAAAGGCTATGAAGACAAGTACGCGATTGCCGGTTCCTACTGGCCGCCGCAGTTCACCATCATGGACGGCGAGACCCTGGAGCCCAAGCAGATCGTTTCGACCCGCGGCATGACCGTGGACAAGCAGGAATACCACCCGGAACCACGGGTGGCGGCGATCATCGCGTCCCACGAATGGCCCGAGTTCATCGTCAACGTCAAAGAAACCGGCAAGGTCATGCTGGTCAATTACCAAGACATCAAAAACCTCACCATCACCACCATCGACGCCGCGCCCTTCCTGCACGACGGCGGCTGGGACAGCACCCATCGCTACTTCATGACGGCGGCGAACAACTCCAACAAGGTTGCAGTGATTGACTCCAAGGAGCGCAAGCTCACCGCTCTGGTGGATGTCGGCAAGACCCCGCACCCCGGCCGTGGCGCCAACTTTGTACACCCGCAATACGGTCCGGTGTGGGCCACCAGTCACTTGGGTGACGGTGGGGTTTCGGTGATCGGCACCGACCCGGTCAAGCACCCGCAGTACGCCTGGAAGCAAGTGACCTCGCTCAACGGCCAGGGCGGTGGCTCGCTGTTTATCAAGACCCACCCCAACTCGCGGCACCTGTATGTCGACACCACGCTCAACCCCGACACCAAGCTCAGCCAGTCGGTCGCGGTGTTCAACATCGACAAGCTCGACGCTGGCTACACCGTACTGCCGATTGCCGAATGGTCGGGCATCAAGCAAGGCGCCCTGCGCGTGGTGCAGCCGGAATACAACAAGGCAGGCGATGAAGTGTGGTTCTCGGTGTGGAACGGCCAGGAAGAGGAGTCGGCGCTGGTGGTGGTCGATGACAAGACCCTCAAGCTCAAGAACGTGATCCGGGACAAGCGCCTGATTACCCCGACCGGCAAGTTCAACGTCTACAACACCCAATTCGACATTTATTGAGCTTCATCAACAAGAGGCAAACCAATGAAAAATATCCTGCTTGCACTGGCGACCCTGGGCGCGGCCCTGAGCCTGTCCACCGCAATGGCCGATGACGGCGCGGCGCTGTTCAAGAGCAAACCCTGTGCCGCCTGCCACACCATCGACAGCAAGATGGTGGGCCCGGCGCTCAAGGAAGTGGCGGCAAAAAATGCCGGCGTCAAGGACGCTGACAAAACCTTGGCCAGCCACATCAAGAACGGCACCCAGGGTAACTGGGGACCGATTCCGATGCCGGCCAACCCCGTCACGGATGCCGAAGCCCTGACCCTCGCCCAATGGGTGTTGAGTCTGAAATAAGCACAAGGAGCGCGCCATGCAAATCTCGATGATCGGTTCGGCCATGGCGCTGCTCTTTCTCATTCCTGCGCCGGTGCACGGAGCACCGGCGCCTGCGCGCCAGGTCCAACTGGAACACCTGTTGACCCAGGACTGTGGCGCCTGCCACGGCCTGCACCTGACCGGTGGCCTGGGCCCGGCCCTGACCCCGCAAGCCCTGTCCGGGCAAACCCGCGACAGCCTGATTGCCACCGTGACCTATGGCCGCCCTGCCCTGGCGATGCCCGGCTGGGCGCCGTTGCTCAATGCCGGCGATATTGCCTGGCTGGTGGATCGCCTCCTGCAAGGAACCCCCGCGCCATGATCCGTCCCCTGCTTGCCTGCATTGCCGGCCTGTTGCTCACCGCCTGCTCCCATCCACCGTTGCGCGGCAGCGGCGACCTGGGCCTGGTGGTGGAGCGCGCCAGCGGCAGCCTGCTGATTATCGACAGCAGCCACCAGGCCCGCCTGGCACGGGTCGCGGGGCTGGGCGACCTGTCCCACGCCTCGGCAGTGTTTTCCCGGGACCAGCGCTACGCCTACCTGTTTGGCCGTGACGGCGGGCTGACCAAGGTCGACCTGCTGACCCAGCGCATCGACAAACGCCTGATCCAGGGGGGCAACAGCATCGGTGGCGCGATCAGCCAGGACGGGCGTTTGATTGCCGTCTCCAACTACCAGCCCGGTGGCGTCAAGGTGTTCGACGCCGTGACCCTGCAACAGGTGGCCGATATCCCGGCCACGCCCCTGGCCGACGGCAAACGCTCGCGGGTGGTGGGCCTGGTGGATGCGCCGGGACAACGCTTTGTGTTCAGCCTGTTCGATACCGACGAGATCTGGAGCGCCGATTTCAGCCAGGGCAACACCCCGGCCATCACCCGCTTCACTGGCATTGGTCGCCAGCCCTATGACGCGCTGATCACCGCCGATGGCCGTTACTACATGGCCGGGTTGTTTGGCGAGGACGGCATGGCCCAGCTCGACCTGTGGCACCCCGAACATGGGGTCAAGCGTGTGCTCGCCGACTACGGTCGCGGCCAGCAAAAACTGCCGGTGTACAAGATGCCGCATCTGGAAGGCTGGGCCGTGGCCGATAACCAGGCCTTCGTGCCCGCCGTAGGCCGCCATCAGGTGCTGGTGATGGATGCGCGCACCTGGCAACAGACCGCCACCATTGCCGTGGCCGGCCAACCGATTTTTGTCACCGCACGGCCCGACGGGCGCCAGTTGTGGGTCAACTTCGCCTACCCGGACAACGACCGGGTACAGGTGCTCGACACTGAAACCCACCAGGTGGTCGCGGACCTGCGTCCCGGCCCTGGTGTGCTGCATATGGAATTCACCGGGCGCGGTGAGCAGCTGTGGCTGTCGGTTCGCGACGGCCAACAGGTGCAGGTCTGGGATCCTTATCGCTTGACCTTGCTCAAGACCCTGCCGGCCGAAAGCCCCAGCGGAATCTTCTTCAGCAGCCGCGCGCAAAAAATGGGGTATTGAGATGGAACTTGACGAGCTCACCACGCGCCTGATCGACCGCTATCAACATGGCATGCCGCTGTGCGCCGAGCCTTACATGGAAATGGCCAACACCCTCGGCTGCAGCGAGAAACAGTTGATGGCCTGCCTGCAACGCCTGGAACTGGCAGGCGCACTGTCACGGGTCGGGCCGGTGTTCGATCACAGCCGCGCCGGGGCCAGTACCCTGGCCGCCCTGGCGGTGCCCGCCGAACGCCTGGAGCAGGTGGCCGCGCGCATCAGTCGCTATCCCGAGGTCAATCACAACTACGCCCGCGAGCATCACTACAACCTATGGTTTGTGCTGACCGGGCCCAATCGCCGGCACCTGGAACAGATTCTCGACGAACTGGAAAAAGACACCGGCCTGATCCCTCTGGACCTGCCGATGCTCACCTCCTACCGCATCGACCTGGGCTTTGCCCTGGGAGGCCACCTGTGATCGCGCCGCTGAACCACGAGCAACTGCTCGACCTGCGCCAATGCCTGGAGCGCGGCCTGCCGAGGGTGTCGCGGCCCTATGAAGACCTGGCCGAGCAGATCGGCGCCCATCACCAGCAAGTGTTGCGGCAGATGCAGCAATGGCAGGAGCAGGGCCTGTTCCGCCGCGTCGGCCTGGTGCTCAACCACCGCGCCCTGGGCTTTGTGGCCAACGCGATGCTGGTGCTGGATGTGCCCGATGCGCTGATCGACGAAGTCGGCCAGCGCCTGGGTTGCGCGCCGGGCATCACCCTGTGCTATCAGCGGCCACGGCGCTTGCCGCACTGGCGCTACAACCTGTTCTGCATGGTCCACGGGCGTGAGCGCGCAGCGGTGCAGGCGCAGATCGAGGCACTGTTGCAACAGCACCTGCTCAGCGACCTGCCCCACCACCTGTTATTCAGCACACGCATGTTCAAGCAGTGCGGCGGGCGTTTTGCGCCACCGCCATCCCAGGTATGGGCCCATGGATGAACTTGACCGTCAGTTGATCAACCGCCTGCAACGGGGCCTGCCCCTGGTTCGTCACCCGTGGCAGTTACTGGCTGCAGAGCTGCACAGCACGCCCGACGAACTGCTCGACCGCCTGCACCTGCTGCTCGAAGACGGCGTGCTGACGCGCTTCGGGCCGATGTTTGATATTGAGCGCCTGGGCGGCGCCTTCACCCTGGCCGCCCTGGCGGTACCTGAAGCACGCTTTGAACAGGTCGCGGCGCAGCTCAACGAACTCCCGCAAGTGGCCCATAACTACCGGCGCGAGCATCACTGGAACATGTGGTTTGTGCTGGCCTGCGGCACCGCCGAAGACCTCGAGCAGACCCTCTCGCACATCCACACCATCACCGGGCTTGAGGTGCTTAACCTGCCCAAGGAGCAAACCTACCATGTCGGTCTGTACTTCCCGGTTTGACGAGAGCCTGGCCCAGCGCTTGATCCATTTGACCGACGCCGGCCTACCCCTGTTGGAAGACCCCTGGACCTGGCTCGCCGAGCAATTGGGGATCAGCGTCGAATCCACCCTGGATCTGCTCAAGCGCTTGCAGGGTGAAGGCGCGATCCGCCGGATCGCCGCCGTGCCCAATCACTATCGCTTGGGCTATCGCCACAACGGCATGACCGTGTGGGATGTGTGCGATGAACAAATGCCGCGCCTGGGCGAACTGATCGGCGCCCAAACCTTTGTCAGCCACTGCTATCGCCGGCCCCGGCGCGCGGACTGGCCCTACAACCTGTTCGCCATGGTCCATGGCCGCAGCCGCGAAGAGATCGACAGTTATCGTGAACACCTGCGCTTCTTGCTGGGCGATGCCAGCCGGGCGGGCGAGATGTTGGTGAGCAGTCGCATCCTGAAAAAAACCGGCCTGCGCCTGACCCAACGATCCACGGTGGAAGCTGCCCACACAGATGCTGGATGACCCACCGCCAACGCAGCCCCGCAGGGCGAGACAGCTCCCCCACACAAGGACCACTCCATGCTTAGGATCAGTCATTACCTGCGCACCCTGGCCGGCCAATGCCCACCACCGCGCAGCGCCAAACCGGGCAGCGACCGCGCGCCGGTGGTGATCTGGAACCTGCTGCGCCGCTGCAACCTGACCTGCAAGCACTGCTACGCCACCAGCGCCGACAGTGTGTTCCGCGATGAGCTGGATACCGAGGCCGCGCTGAAGGTGATCGACGACCTGCACGACGCAGGGGTCAAGGTGTTGATCCTCTCGGGCGGCGAGCCCTTGCTGCGCGATGACCTGTTCCAGCTCAGCGCCTATGCCCGCGCCAAGGGCTTTTTCGTGGCGCTGTCGAGCAATGGCACGTTGATTGACGAAGGCAATATCCAGCAGATCGCCGATGCGCGCTTTGACTATGTGGGCATCAGCATTGATGGATTGAAGGCCACCCACGATGCATTCCGCCAGTGCGAGGGCAGTTTCGAGCGCTCGATGCATGCCATCAGCCTGTGCCGCCAGGCTGGCATTCGTGTAGGCCTGCGCACCACCCTGACCCAGGAAAACCACGCGCAGTTGCCGCAACTGCTGGGGCTGATGCGCGAATACGATGTGCAGAAGTTCTACCTCTCGCACCTCAACTACAGCGGGCGCGGCAAGCGCAGCCGGCAACTGGACGCCCATCAGCAGATGAGCCGCGACGCCATGCTGATGATCTTCCAGCAGGCCTGGAACGACGTCCAGAACGGCGTGGCCAGCGATTTTGTGAGCGGCAACAACGACGCCGACGCCGTGCTGTTGCTGCAATGGGTGCATCAGCATTTGCCGGAACACTACCCGCAACTCGAACACCTGCTGCATGCCTGGGGCGGCAATGCCTCGGGCAGCGGTATCGCCAATATCGACAACACCGGCGAAGTGCACCCGGACACTTACTGGTGGCAACACTCGGTGGGCAATGTGCGCCGCACCTCGTTTCGCGAAATCTGGCTGGAACGCCCCGACCCGTTACTGCTGCGCCTGCGCCAATACCCGCGGGAGGTCGGTGGCCGTTGCACCGACTGCCGCTGGCTGAACATCTGCAACGGCAACACGCGCACCCGCGCCTGGGCCGACGGCGATCTCTGGGGCCCGGACCCCGGTTGCTACCTCAGCAACGCAGAAATCGCCCGCACCCCGCCCACCTTGATTCCTTGCTCGGCACGCTGAACCACCGGCCGCTCACCTGGTGAAACAACCGGGGAGCGCCAACCTGATGATGAACCAAGGAAGTCTCATGCACTCAACCTACGCCTTACCCTACGCGCTGCACAGCCCCTTCCACCCCGGCGAAGTCGCCCTGGTCGGCGCCGGTCCCGGCGACCCGCGCCTGTTGACCCTGCGCGCCTGGAGCCTGCTGATGCAGGCGGATGCAGTGGTGTTCGATCGCCTGATCAGTGCCGAGTTGCTGACCCTGATCCCGCTGACCTGCGCCCGCCATTACGTGGGCAAGGCCAGCGGTTATCACAGCCTGCCCCAGGAGCAGATCAATGAACTGCTGGCCGAACTGGCTCAGCAAGGACAGCGCGTGGTGCGGCTCAAGGGCGGCGATCCCTTCGTGTTTGGCCGCGGTGCCGAAGAGCTGGAATACCTGTTGGCGCAAGGGGTGTCGTGCCAGGTAGTGCCAGGCATCACCGCGGCATCCGGCTGCAGCGCCTATGCGGGCATCCCGTTGACGCACCGTGATCTGGTCAACTCGTGTCGCTTCGTCACCGGGCATTTGCAGCGCGACGGTGAGTTGAAATTGCCCTGGGACAGCCTTGCCGACGGCAGCCAGACCCTGGTGTTCTACATGGGCCTGTCGAACCTGGCGATGATCGCCGAACGCCTGATCGGCGCCGGGCTGTCCGCCGAGACGCCGGCGGCGCTGATCTGCAACGGGGCCCGCGTCGACCAGCAAGTGCATCGCGGCACCCTGCGCCAACTGCCGGCCCTGGCCCTGATGTGCGAGCCCGGCGTGCCGACCTTGACGGTGATCGGGCATGTGGTGGATCTGTTTGCCGATGCGCCCCTGCACTACCCCGCCAGCCTCGCGCCCGCTCACCTCGCGCGGCCCAGGGTGGCAGTATGAAGCGCCTGTGGCTGGTGCCGCTGCTCTGGGCCAGCGCCGCCCACGGTGCGCCGGATGCCGCCGCCGATTACCAGCAGCATTGCCAGAGCTGCCATGGCCTCAACCGGGTCGGCAGCACCGGCCCGGCGTTGTTGCCGGAGAGCCTGGGGCGGATCAAGCCGGCCGAGATTCGCCAGGTCATCGAACACGGTCGCCCGGCCAGCCAGATGGCGGCATTCGCCGGTCAACTCAGCGCGCAACAGATCGACGGCCTGGTGACGTTCCTGCAACAGCCGCCCGCCACGCCCGCGACCTGGAACGAGCAGGATATCCGCAGCAGCCACCGCCAACTGGCCGACCTCAGCCAACTGCCGAGCACCCCGCAGCATCACGCCGACCCGCTGAACCTGTTTGTGGTGGTGGAATCCGGTGACCATCACATCGACATTCTCGACGGTGACCGTTTTGAGGTGCTCGACCGTTTTGCCTCGCACTTTGCCGTGCACGGCGGGCCGAAGTTTTCCCCGGACGGGCGCTTTGTGTACTTTGCTTCGCGCGACGGCTGGATCAGCCTGTATGACCTGCATAACCTCAAGCTGATCGCCGAGGTTCGCGCCGGCCTCAATACCCGCAACCTGGCGGTGAGCAAGGACGGGCGCTGGGTGCTGGTGGGCAATTACCTGCCGGGCAATCTGGTGGTGCTGGATGCGCGCGACCTGTCGCTGGTCAAGACCCTGCCGACGAATTCGCGGGTCAGCGCGGTGTACACCGCGCCGCCGCGCAACAGTTTTATCGTCGCCCTCAAGGATGTGAATGAGGTCTGGGAGTTGTCCTACGCGGCCGCGACCCCGAGCTTCGAGCCCCGGCGTATCCAGGCCCAGGACGTGCTCGATGACTTTTCCTTTTCCCCTGACTACCGGCAACTGCTCGCCACTTCGCGCAAGGCCGGTGGCGGGCAAGTGATCGACCTCGACTCCGGGAAGGTGGTCACCGACATCGCGCTGTCGGGTATGCCGCACCTGGGCTCGGGGACCTACTGGCAACGCAATGGGCAGTGGGTGTTTGCCACGCCGAATATCAGCAAGGGGCAGATCTCGGTGCTGGACCTCAAGACCTGGAAACTGATCAAGGAAATTCCCACCCTCGGGCCGGGGTTCTTTATGCGCAGCCACAGCAACTCGCGCTATGTGTGGAGTGATGTGTTTTTCGCACCCGGCAACGATGCGATCCACTTGATCGACAAGCAGACCCTGGAAATCGCCCATACCCTGCGGCCCATGCCGGGCAAGACCGCAGCACATGTGGAGTTCACCAAGGATGGGCGCTACTTGCTGTTGAGCATCTGGGATCGCGAGGGCGCGTTGATCGTGTATGACAGCCAGACGTTGCAGGAGGTCAAGCGGATCCCCATGAACAAGCCTTCGGGCAAGTACAACGTGGGGAACAAGATTGAGTTTGCGGAGGGGACTTCGCATTGATGGGGGGGCTGGATGGCTGGCGACAGTGCCGTGCCAGCCAATAACGGCGGTGACTGAAGGGCCGCCATCGCGGGCAGGCCCGCTGCCACACGGGATCTGGATCAGAAGGCGTAGGTAGCCCCCAGGCTGAGCACTTCGCCCTTGAGCTGGGCCTTGCCGTCCAGCGACGCCGCGCCAAGGCGATCAACGTTCTTGGTCTTGAGCTTGACGGTTTCTACAAACTGCCGTGAATAGGCACCGTCGATACTCAAGCCCGGAACCGCCCGGATGTTGTAGCCAAACCCCAGGGACGCAAATATCCGATCGCCATCAGGAATCCGCGGGTCACGGGTGGAGTTGGGGGTCGGGGTCTGGTCAAAGGCCACGCCGCTGCGCAGGGTGACGTCATCGGTGAGTTGGTAGTCGCCGCCTAGGGCGTACATCCAGGTGTTCTTGTAGTTGTAGGGAATCGACACCAGGGTGCTGCCCTCCGACTTCAAGGTCAGGGCCTTGAACGATGACCATTGGGTCCAGGTGGCACTCACGCCCAGGGTCAGGCGGTCGGAGAACTGGTGTACCCAATCCAGGGAGGCATTGGCCGGGATGTCCAGTTGGGCCGAGGCATTGGCGCCACCGGGATACAGATGCAGGCCTGGATAGGCCAGTTCGACCAGGGTCTTGCCATCCAGCACAGGGGTGGTCATGACATCTCTGGAGAGTGCATCGGCGTAGATATTGTACTTGCCCTCCAGCTTGTTCTTGATCTTGGCGTGGTAGTTCAAGCCCAAGGTATCCCGGGAGGTCGGCTTCCAAGCCATACCGGCAAACCAGCCCAGGGAAGTGTTGTCGACTTTGACCCGCATCAATGCCAGGCCCTGGCCGGCGGGAAACGGCGTGTAGCCCAGGTCCGGCGACTGCGCGGCGGCGGCGTAGAGGTCAACGTTCTGGCTTACAAAGCCTGTGGTGTGCTGCAAAATCCCCCCGCCACCGATGGAGAACTGATCATTTACCTTGAACGACAGTGAACCGGTCAGGCCCACGGTTTCGATTTTGGTGTCTACCGCAAAGTCCCGGCCCTTCCAGTCCTCGTCCCACGTCGTGCGGGCCCCCATGGGCACCACCTGGCTCAGGCCAAAGGCAAAACGCTCGTTGATCGGGATAACCGTAAAGCCCGTCGGTGCCCAGGCTTCAAACCCACCCTGGCCACCGTCACCGGTGCGCGGCGTCGAGGTCGGCAGGCCGGTATCAGGATCAAGGACCGTAATGGATGCGGGATTGCCCGCGTAGTCATACGCCGAGCCTTTGTACTTGATGTCGATATTGGCGTAGTTGAGGGTGAACTGCGAAACGGGCCGGTCGATAAAGGCCATCGCCGCCGGGTTGTTGAAGGCCGCTGATGGGTCGTTCCTGAACAGCGAACCGCCACCGAACGCCCGGCCCCAGCCTGCGGTGTTGGCAGTCGGCGTCATGAACCCGCCGGCCTGGACCGGGCACGCCGCAACCGTCAGCCCACCCAACACTGCCAGGGCAAAGAATACCAGGACCTGCTGTTTGTTGTGTTTCATGCACCACTCCGTCGTATCGTTACCCACCCCAGCAGGTGCCTCGAATAAGGCACCTGCCTTTCACGGGTGATCAGCCCTTTGCACTAGCAAGCGCGATGGCTCAAGGCGCCACGCTAAGGCTCGGGACCTTGACGGTCAGGGACTGGACGGCGCAGTTGCCGGAAAGCGGCTGGTTTTTACCGGTCAACGTGCGAGTCGCCTGGTTCCACTCGCCATTGAGGGTACCCGGGCCGCAGTTGGAGGAAGGGAACGCCACGGTCCAACCCACGTTTGAGACGGTGCCGCTACCGATGCCGGTGCTCGCGTTATAGCTGGTCGCGGTCAATACCCAACCCGGAGACGGAACGTTTTTCATCTTCGGCAGATTGCACAGGCCACCGCCAGTGAGCGTTGCCGAAGTGATGGTGGCTACGCCTGCGGATACATTGCCGCCGAAAGTGACGCCGCAGGTAATGGGAGCCCCGAAGGAAGATGGCGACGTTACAACAATCGTGCCTGCCTCAGTGGTAAATGGACCTTCCGGAATAATCGACACGGCGCTGGCCATGGAAGCCGCCCCGAACAACAGAGCAAACGAACTTACACGAACGAGGGCTTTCAAACTTTTCATTATTTTTCCTCACATGGATGGCGAACTATTTCGCCGGGGTAATGGTCATGATCAAGAGCTCACACTAAAACTGCGACACCCCCTCTCCGACCAAATCTCAATTCAAATAACGGTATTAAATCGCTTATCAACCCGGGAGCCTTTTGAACTTACAAAACCCCGAACAGCTCCGCTTTATTACCACTTGATAGTTTCTGACTTGCCGGGCACTTACATAGGGCGCGCTGCATCTTTATTTAACGCCACACACACCCAATAACGTCCCTAACCCCAGGGCAGACAAATTTCTGGCAATAAGTGTTTGTGAGCCCCATCGACTCCGAAAAACCCACGGCATTCAGATCAAGCCAGACGATGCTGGTATTGCCACGCCCATTCCAGGAGCCCTGCCGGGTGGGCATTGGCGACAGGTCGATACTGCAAGACCTGATTAGCCCTTTGCCAACACCTTCCATAAAGAACATAGATACAGAGCAGTGCCGACATCAAACAAGGCCCCAAGCAAGTACGGAAACTTAAACTAGAAAATTGCGCCTAAAAACATTGCAGACAAGTCAATCGCCTCCACAAGAGCCTATATTTAGAAATTTCTTTTTAAAACTCGTATCAAATAATCTACCTGAAAAAATTACTTACGCCAGAGGGGCACCCTCCATTTACGAGAAGTCCTACGCAACAGCTTTATACTCGTAGGAAAGTCGAATAACTCGAACCACCGGCCAACTTCGGCGCAAGCGCCAGCGCACGGGAAGTCAAGGCTCAATATAGAGTGGAATTATTTGCAGGACTTATTTGTAGGATCAATGCAAGACGTGGCTATGCACCGGCCTCATCATTCATCTTGACTGCCCGCTCGCGAACAAATCGTTGCACCGCGTCGCCGGGCAACGCTTTGCTGAAATACCAGCCCTGGATAATCAACTCCGCCCCGGCGTGCCCCCTGCCCGACTGGAGGAAGGCCAACTGCTCAGCGGTTTCCACCCCTTCCACCACCACCCCCAGGTTCAGCGCCTCACAAAAGCGCAGCATGCCGGTCAAGACCTGCGCGCCCTTGGGGTCCTGCTGGGCCACCACAAAACTGCGGTCGATCTTGATGAAGTCCACCGGGAACTGGTGCAGGTAACTCAGCGCCGAAAACCCCGTGCCAAAGTCGTCGATATAGACCTTGGCACCAATGGCCTGCAGCTTCTGGATCATCTGCCGGGTCGCCTGGATATCGCCCACCAGCGCATCCTCGGTGATCTCCACCGACACATGGCCGTGGGCCAGGGAGAGGATGTCCACCAGTTGCCTGCCATAGGCGGGGTTCGTCAGGGTGGCGCTGGAGACATTAATGGTGATCGGTAGGGCAAAGCCGATTTTCTGCCACTTCTGGTACTGACGCACGGCCTGGGAGGCGACCCAGACGTCCACGTCCGGCATCAACCGGGCCTGGGCCAGCCACTGGAGGAACTCCCACGGCGAATGCACCTTGCCCTGGCCGTCCCGCGCGCGCATCAGCGCTTCACAGCCGGTGCACAAGCCCGTCAGGGAGGACACCTGGGGCTGGTACTCCAGGTAAAACTCGTAGTCGCTGATCTGCTGGATCCTGCTCAATGCACTGGCCTGGCGTGCCAGCGCCCGGTGCGCGGTCAGCACTGGGTCCAGTTCCAGCAGACGCCCTTTTTCTTCGAGCCCGCGAAAGGTCATGTCGAAAGACTTGAGGTAAACCGTACCGCCCTCCACCGCCTGCCGATGAATCGCGCGGACATAGGGCGCATAGACCAGTATCCCGACTCCCAGCAGCACCAGTTGCAGCGCCACCGCAGCCAGATCGCCCTGGGTACTCAGGTAGGCGTTGAGCAGCACCGGCGCGGTGAACGGCACGCTGGCCACCGCTGGCGATACCCAGCCGGCCTGCACCACCAGCAATGCCAGCACCGTATTGATCACCGGCACGGCTAAAAAAGGGATAAACAGGCGCGGGTTGAGAATGATCGGCAAGCCAAACAGCAGCACTTCGCTGACGTTGAACAGCGACAGCGGCAGGCTGGCCACCGCCAGCAACCGCATGGACTGGCTCTTGGAAAACAGCAGAATCGCCAGCAACAGGCACAGGGAACCGCCAGCCCCGCCAATAAAGGCAAAGCACCCCAGCAGACCGCCATTCAACGCATACAGGACGGGCTCCCCCGCCGCCAATGCCGCACCATTGAGTATCACGGCCTGGTCCAGGGCATCAAACAGCGGCTGGATCGCGTACACGCCATGGATGCCAAAAAACCACAGCAGCGAATTGATCGCCGTGACAAACATACCGGTGCCATAAGGCGACTGCAGCGTATCGAGCATCACCGGGCCCTGTAACTGCGCCACATGAGCAACCTGCAACAGCAACGACAATGTCACCACCAGTAGCAACGCGGTGATTGCTCCCGGTACCACCATGTTGATCGTACCCCTGAGGTTGTGTCCCACCAGGTCTGCGTTGACCAAGCGGGTCCAGCGGTAGCGATGCAACCAGGCAATCACCGGGACATTGATCAACGGCGAGGCGATGGCAATAAACAGGACAAAGGTTGCCGACGCACGTGGATAGTCCCGCAGGACAAAGGAGGCAATGACCACGTGTGCCAGGCACAAAAACGCTACTGGCAACTGCGCTAAGCGGTGCTGGATTGCCAGCATATAGCCGATGGAAGCGGCCACCAGCAGCGGGATCACGGAACTGATCTTGGCATGCAGGCCGGCCAGGAATGCCACGACCGGCGATGGGAAGTCGAGAATGCGGGCGCATTCGGACAACAGCAGAAAACCCGCCGAGACCAGCAAGCATGGCAAGATCCATAACAGGCCTTCCCGGATGGCTCGCAGCGACTCCGTGCTTGCCAGGGCTGCCAGGCGTTGGGTGAAGAACAGCTTGAACAGCGTCTGCGCCATGACTATCTCCCTGCCCTCGGGCCATCACACCGGTCTTCAACGAGGGCTTAACGCTACACGGCCGGGCCCCGAAAATGAAAGGATTTTGCCGCGTTTGGCATCGATGCGTCGTCCTGGGATACCAGCAGACGTGCAGACAAGGGTGTAATTTCCTACGCTTTTTGAAACAATACCGTGCGTGAGGGCCTTGCTGCCCACGCGGGTACCGCAGGTTTTCGGAACCAACTGCCACCCGCTCATGTCATGAGCTGTACGGGTCTGTCGACCCGCAGGCCGGCATCGAATGACTCGATCCGCAGGCCACGTTTACACCCGCAGGCATCGGTACGCCGACTGACCCAGCGTTCTCAGGGAGATGTATTGAACATGCAACGCAGGCTTACAAATCGTGCGCGACCTCTGGTTTTCACCGTAGGGCTTTGGTTGTGTGGGGTCGCTGTACTGTTTTTGATCAAGGCCGCCGTTGAAGCCGTCGAAGGGCCTATCAGCAAAACCTGGATCGACTTGACCCTGGTGCTGACCGCCTACCTGTTTTTTTTCTTGTTGGATCCACTGCAACAGTGGACAGCCAATCGGCTGCGTAAACGTGCCCGACGCAAAAGCCGTTACGAACAAGCCTCGTCCTGAGGTCGCGCAACCTGTATTTGCGGAGTCCCCCCTTGTCTGAACCTGGCGAAAACCTTCAGCTTGCCCTGGATATATTCCTGAGCCAGCACCCCGATCTGCGCACCGAACTGGACACGCTGAACCCCTTGGCGGCCCAGGCCAAGCGGGAAACCATGGCGCAATACCGGGCCGAGCGCCTGCATGAGGCCTTTGAGGCCGAGGCAGAAGCCCGCAACCTGTTTGCCTGGGAACTGACACTGCAACTGATCAGCCAGTCGCCACAGGAGTTCGAGGCCAAGCGCCTTGAGGTTCACAAGGAAGTGGCCCAGATGGCGGGACTGGAGTGGGCTGAGTATTGTCAGCTGCATGGTCTGGCAGACAGTTCACCTTAACGGGCAGCGAACCAGCGGCCCACCACCGAATGTTCACACTGCATGGCCACTTGCAACTCGTCGAGGGTGATGGTTCGCCGCTGCGGGTCGCCATTGAGCGCTATTTTCAGTGCCGGCCAGCAACGCCGGGGCAGTTGTCGCGGAGGCGCCAGTCGCGCGCCTTGTGTACTACGCCTGCCCAGCGCCAGGTCATACACCAGACACGCTGCACCATAGACCTCGCTACTGGCTGACAGGGGTGCGCCGTCCAGCAGTTCCGGGGCGGCATAGGCCGGTGTCCAGGCAGTGAAGCGCTGTGGGTTCAAGGCCGGCAGCCCGGACAGCGGCGGCGCAAGCGCCTGGGCAAGGCCAAAGTCAAACAGGCGCACCCCGTCATCGCCCAACATGACATTGCTGGGCTTCACATCGCCGTGCAACACACCTTGTCGATGGATGTAACCCAGCGCGTCCAGCAGCCCCGTTGCAATACGCCGCAGTTCTTGCCAAGGCACCCCGCGCGGGCAGTCGAGCAACAACTGGTCCAGGGTCGCGCCACTCATCAGCTCCATGGTGAAGAACGCCACTTCGCTCGCCGTATCCACATCAAACGAAAACACCCGTACCACGCGCGCGTGCCCCAGGCTGCGGGTCAGGGAAAACTCCCTGTAGAGCAGCAGGTGCGCATCCTGTGACTGGGCAAGGCTTTCACCGAGAACCTTGAGTGCCACCAGGGGCCTTGGCTCACCGAATTGCTCGTGGAGCAAATCACGGGCGCGATAGACAATCCCCATGCCCCCTTCCCCGAGCACCCGTTCAAGGCGATAGCGGCCGCCCAGTAACATCGGCAGCGGGCTCGATATGAGCGGGGCACAGGCGCCAGGCTGGGGCTGGTTTTCCATCATGCTTGCATCACCAGGGCCGTCAGATTACCCCTGGCCTGACCACGCAATGCCCCGTCGAACCCGCGATCCAGCATCAATTCGGGGGTTCCGGGTTCAACGCCTCGCCCATTGCGTTGCGGCAGGTGTCTTGCCATGGGCTCATAGTTGCTCCGGTATGCGGAAGGTCCGCCACGTCGCCATCTCGAACGGGTTCGGCGTGCGCTGGCTGGTCAACAGATAATGGGCTCGCAGGCCGCCGATGTCCGCCTTGAGCAGGCGCGCATCGCGGCCATTCGAGGGTTCGCCTTGCAGCAAGTCAAACAGGCGGAACAGCGACCATGGTCCGCTGTTTTTCTCGATGCCCATTGGCCGTTGCGCCATACCTTCCAGCACCAGGCTGCTGCGCCCGTCCTCGGTATCGGTGGGCCACTGGAACAGCATCGGGACAATCGGCCCGTGGCGGTATTCCATCTGTTGGTCGCCGAACCGCAGAATCGCTCGACTGACCGTGGGATCCAGGCTGTATGGCGCCAGGGTAAAGCGCACCCCCGGCTCACTCGGGTCATCGGCGAAGAACGCCTGGCGTATGGTGCGCGCCTTTGCCAGTTGGTCCAGCAACGCCCGCGACATCGGCAGGCTGCGGCCATCCAGGCTGCGCAACCGATAGCGGTCGCCGTCCCCCATCACAAAAGGCCGCAGGTCGTCGTCAAGAAACCGCGCCATCACCCCTTGGGGCTTGAAGAACTCGCGAAAATCATTCAGGGCCACGTCGCTGCTGGCATGGGCGCTGAACGGGTAGCGTTGCTTGATCGCCGAAGCATAGAACCCATACACCTCACTCTGATAGCGTCGGTTCAGGTGGCGGTAGGCCTCGTCAAGCACCAGGCGCCAGGTGTCATCAGCGACACCCGCGAGCCAGCCGTTGAGGGGAGCCGGCAGGCGCGCCGTAGCATTGCGCAGGTTGCCCAGGGCGTCCTGTTGTCCCTGCATGCGCCGCTTGACCAGCTCAAAGGCGGCTCGTTCAGGCCGGTTCTCCCGCCCAAGGGCGGCCAACTGCAGATGCACCTGGTTGAGGGTTTGCAACACTTGGGACAATTCTGGCCCAGGGTTGTCCTGCTCATCGAGCAACTGATGCAGTGATTCAAAGCGCCGCTGCACTGCGCGCTGCGGGGTGTCGGGCAGCCGTTGCGCGACACTGTCCACGGCCGCCTGGGCCACCGGCGAACCCGACTGAAGCGCCTCAAGGCGTTCGACAGGGCTTGAAAAGCGGGTGTTTTCCCGGACCTGCTGCAGCAACTGCAACAACGGTGAACGGGCTGATGTCAGGCCCGCCAGCTGCTCGGCAATTTCGCGGGGGCTATCGTTTTCCTGCAAGCGCACCTGGGCCAGCGCCGCCCCCCAGGCCTGGGCATAGTCGCTGAAATACTGTTGCTCCAGCTCGACCATCAGTTGGCGCAGGCCCATGGCACTCAGTTCTGTACCCTCCCCCAGTACCCAGTTATCACGCACGATGGCCGCGACCATCCGAGTGCCCTGCACGGCAAAGAACTGACGGTAGCCCTGCTGGGTGAAGAAGCCAGGAATGGGTTGGTCAATGCCGGCGAACACTTGCTCCTGGGGGTCCAGGTGTTGGGCGAAACGATAGGGTTCAAGCTCGCTGCCCTGTTCACGCAGCAGACGGTAGATCACGCCAGCCAAAGGTTGCGCTTTCAAGACCTGGCGAGCCTGGGCCACCAGGGTTTCGTTGAGGGGTGCCACAAAAGGTTGCGCAAGCAATTGTGCAAAATGTGCATTCAAACGCTTCTGCAGGGCAGTGTCGCCAGGGTAGCGCAGCGACCATAGCTCGGCGACGCGATCCATCAACCATTGTGTGTCCCGCCGCTCAGGCAGATTGAGCATCAGATAGGCCCGCAGGCTGAGAAGCAACTGCTGACGGTCGTGCAAGTTGCTGCGCACCTGCTCCTCCAGCATGTCGCTGACCCGTGCCATCAGGTGCTGGAGCAATGCCTGGCGGTAGGCGGTGTCCAGCACCGGGCGGCTCCTGTCACCTTGGTACAAACCTGAAAACTGCAACCATCCCGCACCTTGCGGTGCCGGAAAAACCTGCGTGGCCGCCCATCGACGGTCCAATAGTGGAACTATCGCCACGCTCGGGTCTTCTGCCGCCTGCCGAGGAGCCGGAGACCGCGCCAACTCCCGCAGTTGTTCCAGGCGTTGATGATTCTGCGAATAGCTGTACATCCACAGCGAACCTGCGCCGCCGAGCACCAGCAAGGCAGCCAGGGCGAGGCCTCGCTGGCGCCGGCGGATCTGCGCGCGCTCCCGGTGGTCCAGGCCGGCCAGGTCGACCTCGCCGAACACCACCCGGCTGAACAGGCCCTGGATAAACCGTGGACGCTCACCGGCGCTGGTCAAGTAGAAACCGCGCAATGCGTTGACGCGCTGGTAACGATGGGCAGAAAACGCCAGTTCGGTAAACAGACACAGGCGCTCGCCGATCTGCGCCACCTGCCGAGGAAAATCCACCATACGCCCGCGGCGCTCGCCGCTGCGCTCCAGATGCAGGCGCTGTATCAGTTCCCCGCTCAAACGCTGCAGCACGGCTTCAAATGCCTGGCGCACCTGGGCGTTATCGGTTCCCGCCGTGCCGGGTACGATGGGCTCGCCCAACAGACCGTCGCTGCCCTGCCCCTCCGTTCGCTCGAAGAACTCGACAAAACCGGGCAAATGGTCCGCCTGAGTCAGCACCAGATAGACCGGTAACTCCACATGCAAGGTCTGCTGCAGATCGTGAAGACGGCTGTTGAACTGGCGCGCGGCAACGCTCAGGTCCTGCTCGCTGCCATTGAGTAGGGTATCCACCGACAGTGTCAGTAGCACGCCGCTGAGCGGGCGCGCACGGCGCCGGGCTTTCAACAGCGTCAACAAAGTCGCCCAGCCGCCACCATCGACCTCACTGTCGGCATGGGCCAGGTAGCGCGCCGGGGTGTCGATCAGGACCCCCTCATCGGCAAAATACCACTCGCAATGGGGTATTGCGCCGGCAGTGTGGGGGGCGCCGCAATCAGTCCGGTCCAATGGCAGCTGCATGCCACCCGCCTGCAACAGGCAGGTCTTGCCACTGGCGCTGGCGCCCATCACCAGGTGCCAGGGTAATTCGTTGCGCCAACGTTCGCTGCGTTTGCCATAACGCCGCGCTGCCTTGAGGGTGTGCAGCGCTTCCTTGAAGCGGCCACGCACGTTGTGCTGTTCGTGCTCCACAAGACCCTTGCGGGACTTAGGCAGCGCCTGGTCCGGGCCGCAAGCCTGTGCGGGGGATTGTGCGGGGGTGTGCCGCTGGGCAAAGACCATTGCCAACCCCCAGGCCAGGAACAAGCCGCTGATGGTCAATAAGCGAGATGTCGCACCGAGCCAGAAACGCTTGTCATCGACCGCCAGGAGCGGCCCGAACCGCCACACGGTCCACGCCAGCAACAGTACCAGCAGCAAGCTCCAGACCCAGGTCAGACCCAAGGCAGAGGCCAGCATTTTGAATAGATTTTTCATGGATCGCTCCCTGCGCTACTGCGGTGTCCGGATGATGTCGGTGGTGGTCGGCAGATAGGCTTTGAGCACGCTCTCGCGCTGTTCTCCAAGCACCCAGGCGAACCCTGAATACATGAGGGCCAGGCCCATTACGACGAAGACCCAGACCCAGGTTGCAGAAACAATGCGCATCGCCTGCCGGGGTTTGCGGCTGGACGGTGGCCGGGGCTCACTGGCCAGCGGCGCGTGGCCGCGCACATGGATGATCTGCCGGTATAAAGCGTCGCGAATGCCGTCCAATTGCAGCAGGCCACGCTCCATCACCCGATATTTGCCTTCAAAGCCCAGCGCCAGGCAGACGTACATCAACTCCAGCAGCGCCAGATGCTTGATCGGATCCCTGGACAATCGCTCAAGCAGCTCGAAGAATTTTTCGCCGCCAAAGGTTTCGTTATGAAAGCGGCTCAACAGGCTCATCTGCGACCAGTCGCTCTGACTGCCCCAGGCCGTGATCACCACCGCTTCGTCTATTACGCTACACAGCACGTAACGCGCCGCCGTGATCTGGCTGTCGAGGATTGCGGCGTGGCGGGCGCGGGTTTCAAACAACGTAATGCCCGATGACAACCGATCATTGAGCGCGTGCAGGCCTTCACGGGCCGTGCCGCCCTTGAGCCGGACCACCTCCGACAACAGGTCCCAGGCCGCTGTCACCAGCGGGTTGAGCCCCAGCCTGAAGTGTTCTGCGCCCTGCAAATGGGCGGCGTACATCATCCGGTCCTCAAGCTGTTCAAAGCGCGGTGGTGCCTCGAAATCCGTGATGGCGCCCTGCGCCGGGCCAAATCCATGACGATCCAGCAGGACCGTCTTGTCATCCTGCGGGTATGTCCTTTCCATCGTCATCGGTTCAGTTCCTGATAGCCCAGAATTTCAATTCAAGATCGGCAAACTCGCCGCTGACATGGAAGGCGAATCCACCTGAATGTGCCAACTGCTCCAGGTCGCGGGGGCTGAGCTCGAGCATGAAATAGGTTTTTTCGGCATGGAAAGGAATCTGCCGGGGCGCCACAGGCAACGGCTTGACGCTAATGCCAGCCAGGTGCAGGTTGACCAGCTCGCGGATCCGCTCCACCGGCCCGATTTTCAGGTGCGCCGGCAACCGCTGGCGCAACACCTCCGAATCACTGCGGGCACTGGCGACCACAATGAAGGTCGCAGCGCCCAGCAGGTTCAAGTCGTTGACCGGACACACCAACACCCCGTATTGACGGGGCTGCAGCACCAGCTCAATGGCGTGCTGCTCGAGTACCATCGACAACACCGCACGAATTGCCGTCATCAGTTCACGGAAGCTCGGTCCCTGCTCGCTATGTTGGTAGCGCCCATCAAAACCGGCGCGTTTGGTAGCGCTGGAAAACGTCGAAAGCTCCCCCAGCAACGCCAGTAGAGCCTGGTACAACACGTCGGGGCCCAAGCGGGTCTGGTCCAGATAGTGGCGCAGGATCAACTCCGTACGGTTGATCAACTGCAACATCAGGAAGTCCCCCATCTCGGCCCCGGCCGCCTGGCCAGCGTCCTGCAAACGCTCGGCAATCGCGTCCCCGCGGAACGCCAACAGGCTGACCACCTCCTTGAGGCAGGACAGTAAAAAGGGCGACCCATGAAGGTGCATGAACGTCGGCGAGAACAGGCTGTCGAGGGCTACAACGCCCTGGCCGTTACAGTCCAGGACCTGTGCGACTTTGAGCCTGACGTAGGTCTGGACGTCATGGTCGTCGCCAAGCAGCAGGCGAAAATCCGGGCGGGCGCAGGTTATGGCGCAGCGTGTGTCTTCGCCGGCATTGGCGTCTCCCACTTCCACTTCGTACGCGGTGTAGCGCGCCACTACATCAGCTTGCGCCGGGCGGCGAACCTCGACGGCATTGCCGGCAACCATCGGCAACGCCAGGTACACCGCCTGACTGCCGCTGTTTGGAGGAATTTCCAGCACCAGCGGCGCGCTCAGGTCACGCATATCGAACAGCGTCCCATCAGGCAGCACGCCACTGGCCTGGCTGACCACCACCTTGCCCATCTCGAGGTACTGCGGGTCGATTTCCAGGGTCAGGAAGCCCCAGGCATAGCCCTGTGACAACTGGCTGCGGCGGGCCAGTTGCTGGTGGTAGTAACGGTCGTTGTGCTGCAGATGCTGAGGGCGCAACAACATGCCCTCCTGCCAGGTGACTTTATCGAGCAGCATGTGAGTCACCTGCCTGGGTCGGCTGCCAATCGGCTGCGCGCACGCCCGCTTCATCGAACAACAGCTCTACACGGGTCCGCGAGCCAACGGCCAACGGCACGACATAGCGCCACCGTGCCTGGGGCAAATCCCGGTAGGCCGCCAACACCCCGATGTAGCGGCCGCCCGACGTTGCACTGAGCTTCAGCGGGACCTGCTCACCAGGGCGCAACTCCCATTCTTCGCTGCTTATCAGGTCCTTGGGCAAGGTGCTTTCGGCACGTCCATACAGGCTGAAAAAATCCGCGTTCTCGAAGGCCACCGGATTGCTGAGCTCCAGCAAACGCACCACGATAGGCGACGGCCGACCATTCAGATCCGGGTTGACCTGATCGCTGGCATTCAGCGTCAGGTCCAGCTTGGTCAGCTTCGAATAGGGGGACAGGTTGCTGCAGCCGGGCAACAGGCCCATCACAGCGAGTAACAGAACAAAGGTGAAGCGTGACATGGGGATCATCCAGAACAAGTACTGTGAAGGGTGGAAACCAGGCGCACCTGCTCCCGGTAGGCGTTGGCAAAGTCCTCGCTCAGTAAGCGCTCACTCCAGCCTTCGTCCTCGACCAGGCGCTGATAGTGGCGCAGGTAGGCGCGCCAATAGGCGCCGCTGGTGGGGAGCCGCGGCGTGTTGCCCTGCTGTTCGAAACGCACCAGCAACTGGCCCGGGGCAAACGCCGCCAGTGCGCCGCGCACGGCGGCACGACAACCCGCGAGCACCGCGACCTGATGCACCTGCAAATCGCGGTAAGCCTGGATAACCGCCAGTTCGGCTGGCAGCCCCTGCCGCTCACCGCCCAACATGGCCTCCAGGGAATCGGCACCGCCCATCAAGGGAGGCTGGTCGCTCGGACGCCCTAGCGAAGCGCTCAACTCACTTTTCAACTCTTCGTGGGTGTGCAGGTTCTGCTGCAACCCTTCGACGGCCTGCCTGAGCAAGCCCGCGACCTTGATTGCCAGCGCTTGCCGCCCTGGTTCGTCGAGCGGGTCCAGGCACACGCCCAGCGCCTTGGAAAACGCCCCCCAGAACAGCGCGTGGTCGTTACCTGCCGGGGGGCTTTCTGCCGCTGGTGCAATCTGCGGGGCAGGCTCTACCAGGGTCGGCACAGTCACATGCTGGCGCTCGACCGTGCTGGTGTCCGTCCAGCGCGTTTCCTCTGACTGATGGGCCTGGCCGGGCATGGCATACAGCGGATCCAGCTGCAGGAACGCGTCATCCGGAATCAGGTTGTCGCTGTGACTCACGGCGCCAGCCACCGCCACCAACTGCGTGCGAATATCAAACGGGCCCATCCGAAACACCATGCCTTGACCAATAGGCCGGGCCTGGCCCTTGCGCAAGCGCACGGCGCTGTCCCCCAGGCAAATGCCATTGCTGCTGATGTCCGTCAGAAAGTACTGATCGTCACGAAAGCTGATCAAGGCATGATGATTGGACAACTGACGGCTGGGATCGGGAATGACCCAATCACAATCGGCACCACGGCCAATCACCCCGCCGGCGCCGTCAAACACTTTGTTGCGGGTCGAGCCGGGCATGCCTTGCCAATTGCCACAGATCTCAAATATCAACTGCATACGGGGCCTCCGGGCTTATTGCGGGTACTGGTCGGGCCGCGGATCTCCCAGCGGCCGATATTCATCGTCGTCAAACACGTAATTTGCCGTACAACCACTCAGCACCAACATCAGCAGAACAAGGACTAATACCTGCCACCGAGAAACAATCATCACGCCTCTCCCATTGAAATAAATCCGTCCGAGCGCAACAGCCGGCGCCTGTCAGTCAGGGCTGGTGTCATTCAGCGCTCCCCCTTGATGCTTCACCGAAAGGGATATTCAGCCGCGCGAGGCGGTACAACAGGGTGCGCCTGGCGACTCCCAGCTCGCGGGCGGTGCGGGTGCGATTGCCGCGATTCTTGTGCAGGCAATCAATCAGCAAGCCACGTTCGACGCGCTCCAGGCGTTGGCGCAGCGTTGCGTCGCTGGCCTGTGTGGAGGACGCCAATGGCAACGACAAATGTTGCGGCAGGATCACCCCGTCGTCGCACAACAACACCGCGCGCTCCACCAGGCACTTGAGTTCGCGCACGTTGCCGGGGAAGCTGTGGCTGGACAGTTGATCCAGGGCCTGGTCCGACCAGGACACCGGTGCTCGCCCCTGGGTCGCGCAGGCCTGGCCCGCAAAATGGCGAGCCAATTGCCGTGCATCGCCTTCGCGATGGCGTAGGGCCGGCAGCTCGATTGGAAACTGCGCCAGCCGGTAGTAGAGGTCCTCGCGAAAGCTGCCCTGGGCCACCATTGCAGGCAGGTCGCGGTGGGTGGCGGCAATGATCCGTACATTCACTTTATGGGCGACGCGGGCGCCCAGCGGGCGTACTTCGCCCTCCTGCAATACCCGTAACAACTTGGCTTGCAGTGACATCGGCATGTCGCCGATTTCATCGAGCAGCAACGTGCCGCCGTCGGCGGTATCGAACAGCCCCGGTCGGTCCCGGTCGGCGCCTGTAAACGCGCCTTTGCGATAGCCAAACAGTTCGCTTTCCAGCAACCCTTCCGGGAATGCCGCGCAGTTCTGTACGACAAAGGCCCTGGACCGGCGCGGGCCCATGGCATGGATCGCCCGCGCGACCACCTCCTTGCCCGTGCCGGTCTCGCCGCGCAAAAGCACGGTATAGGTACTGTCCAGCACCTTGCCGATCAGGCGGCAGGTCTCATCCATCGCCGTACTGTTGCCGATCAGGCCGAGACTTACGGGATGCAGCACGTTTTCGAGTACCGAATGGGTCGGCGGCGGGCAAGGCTCCGGTAACAGCGACCGCTGGCGCAGCGCAAACACCGCCAACTGCCCCAGTGTCATGGCATACCCCTGCAGGTCGATGCTGCGCTCGGTTACGCATATCAACACGCCCTTCACAGCAAGGTGGCGATGGGTGATGGGGACGCACAGCAACGATTGCCAGGGCGCCGGGCCCGACGGAATAAAAGTCGTGTCATAAATGCTGTCTTGCAGGCCGCGGATGCTCAGGGGGCGCTTGTGCTCCAGGGCGAACTGCAGCAATTGCTGGTGCTGCTGATCAGCTGCTGCACGTGCGCCGATATCCCCAGGCCCTGCATCTCGCCGGTATTCGGCAGCCAGCACCAGACCACGGTCGCCCTCATCTGCCAGGTACACCTGGCTGAGCGAGCACTGGCTCAACTGCACGGCGGCATGGGCAAGTTGGCCAGGCATACTTGCCCGATCGCTGTCGATGCCCATGTGCAAGAGCCACTGCACCAGCTGTTCGGCAGGATCAAGCGCCTGTGACAACGGGTTCTCCCTCATCACGCAAACTCACAGATTACGTGACCGTCGCCATCCAGCGTCCCGTGGGCACGCTGCAGATGCTCGTCTCTGGCCATTGCCTCAAGCAGGCGATCGACGACCAGGGGCAATAGATTGGCGTCGATCCATTGATCGACATACCGCGCCCCGCTGTCGCTGTGGGTACAGCGCTCTGCCAGGTAATCGACCAGCCGCGGGCAATAGCTGAACGCCAACTGGCGCTGCAACAAACGCTGAGCCAGGCGCTGTAATTTGCTTTCTACCAATTCCCGCAGCACCGCTCCGTCGATCGGGTAGTACGGCACTACGCGCATACGGGCCAGCAGCGCCGGCTTGAAGTGCTGCTTGAGCAGCGGCGCAAGTGCTTCCTGCAACGCTTGTGGGGTGGGACGCGATGTAGCCCGGCACAGGTCGATGGTGCATTCGCTGCCCAGGTTGGAGGTCATCAGGATCAGGGTGTTGCGAAAATCGATCTCACGTCCCTCACCGTCATTGGCCCGCCCTTTGTCGAAGACCTGATAGAACAGGTTCATCACACCGGGGTGCGCCTTCTCGACTTCATCGAGCAGCAGCACCGAATAGGGCTTTTGCCTGACCGCTTCGGTGAGGACGCCGCCTTCGCCATAGCCGACATACCCGGGCGGAGCACCTATCAGGCGCGACAGTGAGTGTGGCTCCTGGTACTCGGACATGTTGATAGTGGTCAGGAACCGCTCACCGCCATACAACAGCTCGGCCAGGGCCAGTGCCGTTTCTGTCTTGCCGACGCCACTGGGGCCGACCAGCAGAAACACGCCCACGGGCGCATCGGGGGGGTTCAGGCCTGCCGCAACCGCACGCATCGAGCGATCCAGCGCCTGTACGGCGTGCGCCTGGCCAAGAATGCGCGCCCGCAGATCGGTGGCGAAATCGCGGACCTGGGTGCTGTGCTCGCAGGCCACCTGGCTCAGCGGAATTCCCGTCCACGCGCTGACTACTTCCGCCACCAGCCGTGGGCACACTTCGAAGCTGACCAGGCGCTGGTGAGATTGCTCGGCCAGCAGACTGCCGTGGGCCTCGCACAATTGCTGCTCAAGCACCTCGATTGCCTGCCCCGACTGACGGGCCTGGCTCACCTGTATGCGCAGGGCCAGTATCGCTTCGGCCCTCTCGCGCTGGCGCGTCCAGCACTGCTTGAGGTGCTCGTGTTCGCAACTGATGGTTTGCAGGCGTGCAGCCAGAACCTGCAGCGCGCCCGGATCTATAGGTAACCCAGCGTCCCTATCGCGGCAAAGCGCCTGGTGCTGGCCGGTGCTTTCAGCCAGTTGCGCCGCCACGGCCTGCAACGCCGGCGGGGCTGTCACCAGGCTGATGCGCACACGGGCGCAGGCCGTATCGAGCAGATCCACGGCCTTGTCGGGTAACTGTCGCCCCGCCAGGTAACGGGCAGACAACTGCGCGGCGGCAACCACGGCGTCATCGCGCACGTACACGCCATGGCTGGCTTCATACACCGCAGTCAGACCACGCAGGATGATCACTGCGTCATCGACACTGGGCTCCTGGACATGCACCGGCTGAAAGCGCCGGGCCAATGCGGGATCCTTTTCGAAGTATTTCTTGTACTCCGACCAGGTGGTGGCGGCGATGGTACGCAGCTCGCCACGGGCCAGCGCCGGCTTGAGCAGGTTCGCCGCATCGCCGCTGCCGGGCGCGCTGCCGGCACCGATCAAGGTGTGTGCCTCGTCAATAAACAGGATCACCGGCACCGGTGAGGCATTCACTTCGTCGATAACGCCCTTGAGCCGCCGCTCGAACTCGCCCTTGATGCTGGCACCGGCCTGCAGCAGCCCCATGTCGAGGACCAGCAGGCGCGTATCCTTGAGCACCGGCGGTACCTGCCCACAGGCGATCTGCCGGGCCAGCCCCTCGACCAGCGCAGTCTTGCCGACACCGGCCTCACCGACAATGATCGGATTGTTCTTGCGCCGACGCGCCAGGATATCGGTCAACTGACGGATTTCTGCGTCGCGGCACAATACCGGGTCAACCCGCCCCTCTAAGGCTTGCTGAGTCAGATCATGGGTGAAGCGCTGCAACAACGACTCATTGTTGGCGCCGGCTGTTCCACGGGAACCCTCAATCTCGGCGTTCAAGGCGAATTCAAGCAGGCGCTGCGCATCGAGGCGCGCCAGCAGCACCTGATAACGACTGCCTGCGTGAGACTGTGGGTTACGCAGCAAGGCGAGGATCAAGGCTGCGTCTCCGACCTGGGATTGCGCCAATTCCAGCTGGGCAACCACCAGCGCTTGCTGCAACCATTGCACCAGCAACGGCGCAAACACCGGATTGCGTGAAGTGCCCTGGCCCACCCTGGGCTGCAGGGTGGCTTGCAACTCGCCCTGTTCGACACCGGCATCTTGCAGCGCGCGCACCAGCAATCCTTGCGGGTGCTCCAGTAGCGCCAGCAACATGTCCTCCACCAGGACTTGCGTCCCGCCCCGGGTCACACAGCGTTCGGCGGCACGCTCCAGGTCTCGGCGAGTGTGTGTCGTCAACACGCGAATCAGTTGTTGCAAGTCCACATTCATCATCGTCATCCGTTTCTAGCGAGTTTATTGGCCAGGGTGAGCACGCCATCCGCGCGCGCCTGCCCCATCCAACTGGTCCATCCCAGCCGGCACACATTGCGCTGGCCTATATGCAGCGCCCGCACCTCCTCAGTACGCAGCACCAGACGCAGGTCATAGTCCAGCGGATCGCGCACGGCGAAACGCACCAGCGCGCCAAGCGGAGAATGGCTTGCGCCGGTGGGCAGAAAATCATGAAACCGCTGCCAGTCGAGGTTCTGGATATGCACCCTGAACTTGCCGGCACGGTCGACGACCTGCCGCCCCAGGACCAGGTTCTGGCCCAGAAGGCTGCTGGCCTGACCCAATTGGTTGCGTTGCCTGCGGGCAATCACCACCTTGCGCTTGACGCACTGTTCGATCAGCAACTGCGGGTGCTTGAAGTAGTAACGCAGCACCGTTTCGATAAGCGCCGCCGAATGGGCGCGCATACCCAGCAAGCCCAGGTAGGGCAGCAGGCGCTTCCAGTCCAGTTGCGTCGCGCCCCGAACGGCACGGCCGCCCAGGCCTATCAGGGCGAACATCTGCTCGGAAAACGGGTCGCTGGCTCCCGCCCGAAAGCACGCCCGGTAGCGGTACTTGCGCCACAAAGGCAGCATCAACCGATGCAGGCGGTGGTGAAACAGGTCGAGAAAGTCGCCGACAGGATTACCGCCCGCCCGTTCGGTCAATGCGTGTTCACCATAAAACGCCGGCAGTGGCGAATTCGCCCCCACCAGTCCCAATACGTTGAGGCGCAAACGTGCGCGCAGTTGCCCGCCCTCGACAAAGAACGTCACCCGGTCAATATCGTTGCCGGGAAACCCCAACCCCGGGTTGGCCTGGAACTCCAGGCGTTCATACAGCGCCTCATCGCCCAGGGACGGATGGGCGTCACGCAAACGCTCGATCACCTGCGAGATCGCCTGGAACAGCGAGTACTCGCGAATGGTCCGCGACAGTTCGGTTAAAGCAGAGCCTGCAGGCCCATCCGGGATGGCCATAGGTACACCTCTCCTTGTGTGCTGGTAACACGCAGTTCGTGATACGAGTTGAGGCTCGCATACAGGGCAAAAAACTCGTTGAGGACCGAGGCAAACACAAACAGGTCGCCCTCTCCGAGGAAGTGCTGGAGGTCGACGGTCAGGTCGATTGCCACACCTCGAATCGGCAAACCGCCGTGTAATCTGTCAATCGGCCGCTGGCTGATCGAGCGCAACCCGCCCAGCCTGCGGATGCTGACTTTTTCCGCCTGGCGATCGTGGTAGCGCGGCAGGTCATAGGTCTCGAGCACCACTTTCAGCGCATTGATATCGCTCAGGGACAGGTAGTTAAGCGACATGTTGCTGATCAGCTTCCAGAGAAAGTCGCTGTCCAGCGGGGGCGCAATGCCAGGGGTGGCTGCCGTGATATTGCTGAAGGACAGGAATTCGGGTGTTTGCTCGCACGCTTGATTGATGTCACCGATACGCAATGTGCGTGGCAAATCATGGTTGGTGCAGGTCATCTCGACAGACAGGGTTTCCTGATCACCGGACTGGCGACTGCCAAAGCTCAGGTAGGTATCCAGCCCGCTGTGTTGCACGGAGGGCCGCTGGCGGATGCTGTAGCACGCGGTCTGCTCATCGTGCTCGAACGACTCGAATGGCACGTACGTCTGGTAGCCCAGGCCACCCGGACGCCACCCCGTGACCTGGTCGACGGAGAACACCGCGCAATGGCCTGGCGCATAGTCAGCCCCCAGCAGCAGATACTCGTCCTGCCGGCCATCCAGTCGGATCGGCACTCCATCGTGCTTGAACAGGTTGACCACCGGCGTGCAAAACAGCTTCACGTTGTCCAGTGTGGGCTGCACCTGCTCGGGATTGCGCTGGCCAAGCTTGAAGCGCAACTCAACGCCCCGCACCTGTTTGAGCACGTCAACCGGCAAGGTTTGCAGAACATCCAGAGCACCGACGTCGACAAACAGATACTTCTCTGGAAACGCAAAATACTCCTGCAGATGCCGATACCCAGTGAACGCATTCGGCGGATAAGGCAGCAATGCCTCTGCTTCTGAAAAACCTGCTGGCTGAACCCCGCAGGCCGGCAGTTGCAGTGACCGCACCTGCCCGTCATGGGCCAGCAGCGGTTCGCCCTGGCCATCGAGTAGCAGCAGTTCGATACCGTGCAGGTGGCGCAGCAGACTCACGTACAGCATCTGGCTGACGTAGCGTTCCCCGGCAAAATGCAAGCGCAGGTGCTCAAGCACCAGTTCGCCCATATGCCCTTCGGCGGTCATCTCCAGGCGCAGGCTCAACAAGGCCCCCTCCCCCTGGGCCGAGTAATCCAGCGCGCTGATTTGCAGGGGCAGCACATCCGTTGCGTAACAGGTGCGAAAACGGCAACGCTCACCGTCAATCGCCAGACTTTCCACCGGCGTGTCCCGCTCGACCGTGACCGCCGGCCCGGCACGCAGCAGCGGTGCGAACTGCAACATGCTGAACGCGGGTAATGGGCGCATGTAGTTGGGCCACAACAGGTGCATCAGCGAATGGCTGAGCTCGGGCAACTGGTCGTCGAGCTTCTGTCGCAAGCGGCCCGTCAGGAACGCAAAGCCCTCAAGCAACCGCTCGACATCCGGATCCCGGCCACTGTCCCCGAGGAACGGGGCAAGCGCCGGATTGCGTTCGCAGAAGCGTCGCCCCAACTGCCGCAAGGCATTGAGTTCGCTCTGGTAATAGCGGTTAAAGGACACCTGGGGCGACCTCGACACGTCCGTTGCCCGTCAGGCTTGCGCAAAACACCACGGTTTGCACGACGCCGTCGATGGTCAACGCGCCCTGGATATCAAAGGCCAGGGCTAGCGGGTCGCGATCCCGTGGCAACGCAACGACCCGTACGTTGCTCAAGCGCGGTTCGTAGGCCGCGATAAACCGCTCGATCAGAAAGCGTGCCTGGCTGAGGGATTCGTGCAGGCTCAGACGCATGTCATTGAGGTCCGGCAGGCCATAGTCGGGCAGCGTCTGCACACTGCCCGCTCGGGTGCTGAGCATGTTGCCCAGGTGGGTGGCCACCGACGCGGCGACACAGGCGAGTGGCGTGCGCCCCGTCGACTGAGGCGCGGTGCCTGCAAGGCGCTCAAGGAAGCCGCTGTAGTGACTCATCTCAGGCCCCCGGCTCATTCTTTATCGAGCTTGCCAACCAGGAACAGGGTGAAATCCGCCCCCATGTATTTGAAATGCGGGCGTACGCTGAGGTTGATGCGATACCAGCCCGGCTCGCCATCGACGTCACTGACGACGACCCGTGCCGCCCGCAGCGGTCGTCGCCCCCGCACCTCGGCGCTGGGGTTCTCCTGGTCGGCCACGTACTGGCGGATCCACTTGTTGAGCTCCAACTCCAGGTCGGTGCGCTCCTTCCATGAACCCAACTGCTCGCGCTGCAGCACTTTCAAATAGTGCGCCAGGCGGTTGACGATCATCATGTACGGCAGTTGGGTGCCCAGCCTGTAGTTCAACTCGGCGGCCTTGCCCTCGGCGCTGATGCCGAAGCGCTTGGGTTTCTGCACGGAACTGGCGGAAAAGAACGCCGCGTTGTCGCTGCCCTTGCGCATCGTCAGGGCAATGAAGCCCTCCTCCGCCAGCTCGTACTCACGACGGTCGGAGACCAGCACCTCGGTGGGGATCTTGGTTTCGATTTCGCCCATGCTCTGGAAGTGATGCAGCGGCAGATCTTCCACCGTGCCCCCGCTTTGCGGGCCAATGATGTTGGGGCACCAACGGAAGCGGGCGAAGCTGTCAGTCAGGCGCGTGGCAAAGGCGTAGGCCGTATTGCCCCACAGATAATGCTCATGACTGCTGACCACATGCTCGTTATAGGCGAAGGTCTTGACCGGGCAGTCCACCGGGTCGTAGGGCGTTCGCAGGAGAAAGCGTGGCACCGTCAAGGCCACGTAACGGGCATCCTCGCTCTGGCGGAAGCTCTGCCATTTGGCAAACTGCGGCCCTTCGAAATGGTCTTTCAGATCCTTCAGGTCCGGCAGGCCGGTAAAGCTCTCCAGACCGAAGAAACCCGGCCCGGCGGCGGCAATGAACGGTGCATGAGCCATGCAGGCGACGCTGGATACGTATTGCATCAGCTTGACGTCAGGCGCGCTGGGCGACAGGAAATAGTTGGCGATGATGGCGCCGACAGGCTGACCACCAAACTGACCGTATTCGGCGCTGTAGGTATGTTTGTAGAGGCCCGACTGCACAACCTCCGGCGAGTCCTCGAAATCGTCCAGCAGGTCCTGCCGCGAGACGTTGAGCAGCTCGATCTTGATGTTTTCCCGGAAGTCGGTGCGATCCACCAGCAGTTGCAAACCCCGCCAGGCCGCTTCCAGTGCCTGGAAGTCGGGATGGTGGAGGATTTCGTCCATTTGCCGGCTGAGCTTGGCGTCGATCTCGGCAATCATGCGGTCCACCAGTTGTTTCTTGACCGGCTCGCCTCGGTTTTGTGGCTTGATCAATTCCTCGATAAAGGCCGCCACACCGCGCCTGGCGATGTCGTAGGTTCCATCATCGGCCGTCAGGCGGGTCTGGGCGATGATGTCGTCGATAATGCTGTATACGCTATCCAGGGGGGTGGCCTGGGCGCTAGGGCTAGTGGTCATAAGGTCAGTGTCCTTTTACTGAGAAAGTCATGGGTCGGGGCTGTTCAGCCCCAGTTCGGCCAATACCCGTGCACGGGCCTGGTCATCGGCCAAGGCGCTTTCTATGGCCTTGCGAAAGCTCGGTGTATTGCCCAGGGGGCCTTTGAGCGCGACCAGCGCCTCACGTAACTCCATCAGCTTTTTCAATTGCGGAACCTGCTCGACCAGTTGGGCCGGGTTGAAGTCCCGCATGGCGTTGATGCGGACCTGGATGGGCAACTCATCGGCTTCATCGGTTTCCTGCAGTCGATTGGGAACACCCAGCTGCAGACTCAAGGCTTGCTTGGCCAGCACCTCGTCGAACGTGTTTTTGTCGATACCGATGGGCTTGCGGTCTTCGACCTTGCGTGTGTCTTCGCGCTGGGTGAAGTCACCCAGGACCAGCAGCTTCAGGGGTAGCTCAACCTCTTCCTGGGCACCGCCTATGGCCGGCTTGAACGTGATGTTGATGCGTTCCTTGGGGGCGACCGAACCTTCTTTGGCCATGATGTTTCTCCTT
Organism: Pseudomonas sp. MF5691; assembly: GCF_016405645.1. NCBI lineage: Bacteria > Pseudomonadati > Pseudomonadota > Gammaproteobacteria > Pseudomonadales > Pseudomonadaceae > Pseudomonas > Pseudomonas sp. MF5691. The sequence goes on along the minus strand of NZ_JAEKDC010000026.1, from coordinate 22,462 downwards.
TGCGTAATGACGGAAAACCTATTGGAGTACCGCTTCCAGATCGACCTGGCACAGCTTGCGATAGACATCGTCCTTGCGCTCGCGCAGACCATGGCCCTGGGGCAATACGTCGTAACAGGCGTACAACAGTTGCAACACCTCCAGGGTCAGGTCCGGCTCCCAGCGATGCAGGCTGCCGTGCTGCAACTCCTGCTCAAGCTGTTCAAGCTGGATCCTGGCCAAGTCATGCTTGGCGCCCTGGATACACAACCGAGCCAGGCCCAGGCGCCAATAAAACCGGGCACGGTCACCCCGCGCAGCCTGCATGGCGTTTTTGTAGGCCTGGACAGCGGCCTTCAGCCCCTCCTTGCGCAGCAACGGAGCGACCGTCTGCAAGGCCTCCTCCCATGGCGCCGGACCAACACTGGCAATATTCCTGGGTGGCACCCTTGCCTGCAGGTGGTGGCTGACCTGGCTGTCGATCCACCCGCGAGTGGTAGCGTCGGCAAAGGGTGTTCCATCGTGGAAGCGCAATTGAGCGACCCCCGGTAATCGTTGCAGCAACAGGGCGAACTGAATCTCTGTCTCGACCATCGCCAGTTCGGCCTGCAGCGCCTGGAGGCACTCCCAGAGCATGCGCACGCCGTCAAACCAGAAAGGCGCGCCCGCCAGGCTGGCCTCAAGCTCCAGCAACAGGTCGGCGTAATGCCCTTGGGCAAAGCGCTCCTGGTAGCGCTTGAGTTTGTCGGGCAGCAACCCACGCAACGGCGTTATCTGTTCGCTGTTGCTATCGGGAAGACCAGTGATACCCAGCCAGCCCAGCGTCCGGCTCAGGCGCAAGGCCCGCAGGTCAGTGGCGTTCTGGCGCAGCCACCAGGTACACAGCGGTCGAGCGCCGTCCTGCAGCGTACGCAGGAGCCTGTGAACGTCTTTTTCGTTGTTCACCACCGGCTCAGGCGCCAGCAGTTGGGTCGCGACCTGCTTGACCTGGGCAACCACCCCGCTCACCCCGGATGGCGGCGGATCGTTCTCCCGGGCCTGTTGCAGCTTGTCCGCCAGTTGCCTGCGCGCAGCCAGTAGCAACGGCGCATCGTCCCCCAGGTGCCTGACCCACAACTGGTCAAGGTCGGACAATTGCACGGCCAGGCACTGGAACAGGGAACGCTGGTGCTTGAGCGAAAAACTCTGCGCCAACACCGGTTCAATGCGCTGTACCAACCAGCCAAAGGCCGCAATGCGGGTACGCTGCTTGAGGGGGTGAACCGTCGCCCAATGGTGCTCACACAGGTCGCGCAACAGGCCGAGCCCGGCGAGCAGGCCGGAAAAGGACTCGCGTTGATACAGAGCCCATGTCAACCAGGCAACCACCCGCAAATCCTTGGATTCGTGACGCAACAAGGCTTCACTTTGGTCCACCACGGACTGCCAGTCCGGCTGGCTGTTGCCATGGATCGAGCGGGCTTTTTCCAGCTCACTTTCCAGCGCTTCGTATCCCGCCGAAAAACGCATATCCTCCCCTGCAAAACAGTCAACCGAAATCGGCGACCGGGCAAGTTTCAAGTAATAAGCAGAAAGTTTGTCTGAATAAACCATGATGGCCGCAGTGTGCTGATCAATGCTCAATTAAAGTAGGGCAAGCATCTATATAAACGCCAACACCTCACTTACTGAATTCCGTTTCCGTGTAGCGACAAGTACGAACCATAGCCAGCTGTATTTTATTGGGCAAGTCAGCCAGGCGCACTTAAGGAGATTCCTACAAAATCAAAGCAGCCCGCAATTTTGTAACTAAGCGTGCTCAACGACCCTCTTCCCACCCAATAAAACAGCCCATTTTATTGGGCGACATACCTGCCAGCACCCTTGCGCAAAAAGCTGCGCACACTTTCCAGGCAAGCTGCATTAAAACTATATATCCACCTATCAACACTGCGACGTACGCTGACCAGGCAATTAACTGCGCACTACTGCGCAAACAAACTCAACTTCAAAGACTAAAGCCCTTCTAACTCGGCGCCTATTAAGTCTCCACCACGAACAAGCGCCCTTATTTTATTAGGCCGACTGAAATCCGGCACACTTCTTGTTAGTAAGCAGCGCCCATCCGGCAACGGCGCCCCTCGGCGCAAACTTATCTGTCAGGCAAGGAAACCCGTCATGCCAACACCCGCATACCTCTCGATCACCGGCACCAAGCAAGGTTTGATCACGGCAGGCACGTTCACCCAGGATTCGGTAGGCAACATCTATCAGGAAGGCCACGAGGATCAGATCCTGGTCGAGGCATTCCAGCATCAGGTCATCATTCCCCGCGATCCGCAATCGGGCCAGCCAACCGGCCAGCGTGTCCATAAGCCGCTGATGATCAGCAAGGTATTCGATAAATCTTCGCCGCTGCTGTTCAGCGCGCTGACGTCCGGGGAAATGGTCAAGTGCCGCCTTGAGTGGTATCGCACATCATCCGCCGGTACCCAGGAGCACTACTTCACCATCGAGCTGGAGGACGCGATCATCGTCGACATCCAGTCACGGATGCCCAACTGCCAGGATCCGGGAAATGCGCATTTCACCCACCTGGAAGATGTGCACTTTACCTACCGCAAAATCGTCTGGACCCATGAGGTTTCGGGCACTTCAGGCTCTGACGACTGGCGCAGCCCGGTGGCCGGCTGAAGCCCGACCCGGCGGCAACGGCGTCGCAAGCTGCGATGCCGTAGCAGTCGGGTGTGTCACACCATCGCCAACGGATGCTTGCGGATTGGTGCGCCGAATACCCGGTCGATGGCATCCAGGTCATGCTCGTCAAGAACCAGCCTGGCCGCCGCCGCGTTGAGGCGCACGTGTTCAGGGCTCACGGCTTTGGGGATGGCGATAACGCGGTCCTGCCGCAGTACCCATGCCAGGGCCACTTGAGCCGGTGTGGCCTCGTGTCGACGGGCAATCTGCTTGAGGGTGGGGCTGCTCAGCAGGTCTCCTCCCTGGGCGATCGGGCAGTACGCCATCAACGGCAGGTTGTGTTGTTGCCACCAGGGCAGCAGGTCGAACTCAATGCCGCGCTGCTCGATGTTGTAGAGCACCTGATTGGTGGCGCAGGCGGGTGATGCCAGCTCCTGAAGATCCGATACGTCGAAGTTGGACACGCCCCAGCGCCCGATCTTGCCGGCATCGCGCAGCCGCTCAAAGGCGTCAACCGTTTCTGCAAGAGGGTATTGCCCGCGCCAGTGCAGCAGATACAAGTCGATGTGATCGGTGCCCAGGCGCTTGAGGCTGGCTTCGCAGGCCCGTGGGACCCCGGTTTTACTGGCGTTGTGCGGGTAGACCTTGCTGACCAGGAACACCTGGTCCCGGCGCCCCTGGATCGCCTCCCCGACCACTTCTTCCGCACCGCCTTCGCCGTACATCTCGGCGGTGTCGATCAGGGTCATGCCCTCGTCGATACCCAATTGCAGGGCAGCGACTTCCGCTGTTCGCCGTGCAGAATCTTCCCCCATACGCCAAGTGCCTTGGCCGATGACCGGAACCGGGGTACCCGCCAGATCAATGGTGCGCATGCCAACCTCCAGATAAGTGTGCGTTGCCATCATGTGGCACTGCCCGCGCCACAGGGTTCAATGCAAATCCACGGCCACGCGCCGGCCCTCAGCCCACGCTGCGAAACGCACTGGGACTGAGCCCCGTCCAGCGCTTGAACGCCCGGCGAAAGCTGCGTACGTCACTGTAGCCGACCTCTTGGGTAATACGCTCGATGGACAACCCGGGGTTGCCCAGCAAACCCATGGTCCGGGCACGACGCACCTGTTCCAGCAAGGCTTCGAACGTCAGCCCGTGGTCGGTCAGGCGCCGACGCAGGGTGCGCCCGCTCATGTTCAGGTCACTGGCGACCTTCTCCAATTGACTGCCCTGCAAGTCGCGGGAAATAGCGCGCTCCACCGCCTGGATCAGGTCCATTTTGCGGTGCAGCTGGGCACTTTCCAGTTCCAGCAGGCCAAGGGCCTGGCGCAATGCCAGGGCATGGTGATTGGGCAATTGCACGTCGAGCCAGCGGGCCTCAAGCACCATGCGGTTGTGCAGGCAGCCAAAACGCACATCATCACCGAACAAGCGCTGGTACTCGGCGGCATACACCGGCGGCGCATGCATGAACTCCATGCGCAACGGCTTGAATTCGCTGCCCACCAGGGTCCGACCGTAGACCATGAGGCTGGTAAAGAACTCTTCGGCGGCAAAAACCTGGACGTCGGCATAGGGCAGCAGGCATTCGACCTCGACCATGACCTCCAGCGCGCCTTCAAGGGTGCGCGAGGTGGCGATGCCGCCGGAGGTGTGCTGGTGCCGTTCGCCCACGGCAAAGGCATCGCGCAGGGTCTTGCACAACGAAATGACATGCCCCAGCAAACCCAGGGTGCCCAGCACATTCTGATTGCCGACACACAGGCCCAGACCCTGCTCAGGCATGACCTTGAGGGCCCGCTGGATCATCGCCACGGCCTGGCGGTAGGAAATGCGCAGCGCCGGGTCGTCCAGGTCCGCCAGGGTAAACCCCAGGCCACGGCAAAGATGCTCGGCATTGGCGCCCTTTTGCGCCACAACCTGCCCCAGGGTTTGCAGGAGAAAGGGCGAGACCAGGGCCAATTCGTAATGTGGATCAACGGTTTTGCTGTGCATGGATCTGCGATTCCCGACTGTATGCCCGGTTATTGTTTTAGAAACATCCTGACAATCATAGGTGCTTGCAAGGCTCGCCGCACTCTGAATGAACGCTGTCCGGCAAAGCCCCCTTATGTGGCCGCCAATACCCTGCCCACTAGGGCGCCAAGGGCTTATTTGTATGGGCCAGGCCCCGGTGAGGGCCGACCTTCCAACAATAATAATGAGCCCTGACATGAATCCGACCCGTGCGCTTGCCCCCCTGCCCTTTGCCCTGGCGCTTATCAGCATCAGCCTGCCGACCCTGGCCACCGAGGGCGGCGTAGACAATATCGGCCCTGGTACCGACGGCTTTTACATCCTGCCCCTGGATGTCGATCACCTGCCGGACCACATGTTCGCTTTCAACCTTTACTACAACCACTATGAAGCGACGAAACTGGACATCAGTTCCCTGGGGGGCAAAGTGCCGCAGGTGAAGATCCGCTCGGACGCGATCATCCCGCGCCTGGACTACCTGAGCCCGTTGCGGGTGTTTGGCGGGCGGTTGGGCGGCTACATCGCGCAGCCTTACCTCAAGCAACAAGTGGCGCTGTTCGGCATGTCTGACCAGCGCGAAAGCATGGGTGACACCACCATCGCACCGATAATCCTGTGGGACCTGGGCAAAAACCTGACCCTGGGTGCCGCCGTGGAAATCACCGTGCCTACCGGTGAGTACGATGCTTTCCGCCTGGCCAATACCAGCAACAATTTCTACACCTATAAGCCCCTGGTGTCGGTGACATGGCTGCCTGACGAGCGCACTGAGCTGTCGATCAAGACCACCTACAGTTTCAACAAGGAAAACCACGCCACGGACTACCGTTCCGGGCAGATTTTCCACTTCGACTACTCGGCCAGCTACAAGGTGACCGATAACCTGAGCCTGGGTATCAATGGCTACTATCTCAAGCAGACGACTGACGATAAGCAGTACGGGCGCACTGTCACCAATATCTACGGCGAAGATGTCGACGATGGGGTGCGGGGCCAGGTGTTTGCGGTGGGGCCGGCGGTGTACTTCACCTTTCTCAAGTACGCCAGTGCGGAGATTCGTTGGGCCAAGGAGTTTGATGTAGAGAACCGGCCGGAAGGCGATATGTTGTGGGCCAAGCTGACGATTCCGTTTGCGTTGTAGGATCCGCCTGAAGCGAGGGGGCTTGCCACAACAAGCCCCCCTTGCCACAGGCCAGTTCCTGCGCAGGAGTGCGTCATTTCAACCGCTGTAAACCGGCCAATTGTCGACAATTTTACCGCCGCGCACCGCCAGCAGATCGCCAAACTGCAAGAGCACCGATTCAGTCTGGGTCGGGCGCATGAACACCTGATCGTCGATGTTCAAGCCAACCCCCGGCGAGCCATTGACCATCTCCTGGTTGGAGCTGCGGCCATACAAGCCATTACTTTGCAGCCCCGAAGGCGACTCGAACTCGGCCATCCAGTTGCCACCATAGATAAAAAACGTCGCGCGCTGGTTGCGATCCCACCAGGACAACAATCGGGATTTATCATCCAGCGCCGGGATGTTGACCGCGCCGGTGCTTTTGAGCACTGGCGTGGCGATGTAGGCCGCCGGGACGTGCTCGCTGAGGGATGGCAAATCATAGTGCGTGGGCTTGAGCATGGCGGTGCCCACGGAAACTTCGCTGCTCAGTTGCTCCTGCTCATGCATCCCATAGCTGGGGCTGCCAGCGGTATTGAGTGTCAGGCCGGCATGCCACAGCCCTGCAAACTGCTGGCGGGTGAAGTCGACAAAGCCGTTGTAGCGCTGCATGACCTTGTCGAACAACGTCTGGGGCGAGCCAAGGATGCCCGGCACGCCCATGCCGACAAACGGGTCATAGCCCATGAAGCCGGCAAATTCCAGGTGCCTGGGGTGTGCACTGATCAACCCCAGCATCTGCCCCAGCACCGTGTTATCGCTGATACCGCCGCGGTGCAGGCCCACATCCAGTTCGATATTGATCCGTAGCCGTGTGCCCAGGCCCTGGGCCAGCGCCAGGTATTGTTGCAGGCGCTGTGGCGTATCCAGCAGCCACTGCAATTGCCGGGCGGGGTCGAAGGGCCCCTGATGGCCTTGATAGAACAGCTCGGCAGAACGCACCGGCAACGGCTTGCCCAGCAGGATATCGGCGTCGGGAAACACCTGGGCGTCATGGTTGAGAAAGGGTTGGTGAAACGACATCAGGCGCTGGGTGCCGGCGCGCTTGGCAATGTAGGCCAACAGGCCCGGCGCAGGCAGGGATTTTTCCACCAGCCGTAGGTGTTTACCTCCGCGCTGCACCGACTGCATGACGATGTCGATATTGTGATCCAGGCGATCCAGGTCAATCAGCAGCACCGGACGCATCGGCCCATGGGCTTTGAGCTGCTGGTTCAACTGGCGAAAGTATTCGCTGTAGGGCGAGCCCCGGTCAGCCGGACGCAGCAGCGCCGCGCCCGCCACCAGCAACGCACCGGCGCCGAGGGTGCCGACCATGAAGTGTCTGCGGTTCATCAGGCTACTCCCAGGATTGATGACAGGTGTGCATTAAGGAATTTGCCGCCGGGGTCCAGGGCCTGGCGCACCCGCGCGAACTCGTTCCAACGCGGATACAGGGCCTGCAGGGCGCGGGCATTGAGGGTGTGCAATTTGCCCCAGTGCGGCCGGCCGGCGTATTTCCAGAAGATGGGCTCGATCGCGGCAAAAAAGTTGTGATGGTCCATGGTGTAGTGCTGGTGCACCGAGATCGAACAGCTGTCGCGGCCTTCAAACATGCTCAAGGGAATATCGTCAGCCTTGACGTAGCGGTACTCGATGGGAAACCAGGTGCGCAGGTCTTTGTCGCGGATCAGCTTGAGGATTTCCCGCAGGCAGGCCGGACCGTGTTCGGCGGGCACCGAATACTCCATCTCGTTGAACCGCACATTGCGCACGTTGGCGTAGACCTCGAACGATTCAGCCACACGGTCCTGGAAACTGGCGAAATAGCGCAGGCTGTTCAGCAGCGTGCGGCGGGTTGCGGGGAAGTCGCTGGCATATTTGTCGAGGTTCTCGATAATCGACACAAACTCATTGCCGCCCGCCTCTGCCGGGTCGATTGGCGGGGTTGGCGCGTCGGTGGTTTCGTTGAGGGCGATGGACAGCGCGTAGTCGGAATGTGTCACCACCAGCATCTCCCAATGCTGGTTCTCGCGGGTGTTGTTCGCCACATCCTCCAACAGCTCTTCGGTCGGCGCTATCCATTGGCGCTCCCGCAGACGGTAAGGGGCGCGGTTTTGCATGCGCACGCGGGTGGTCACGCCGAGCGCGCCCAACGACACCCGGGCGGCGTTGAACAACTCGCGCTCACGCCCGGCGTCGCAGTCCAGCACCTCGCCCTCCGCCGTCACCAGTTGCAGGCCGGTGACACCGGCTGAGTACGAGGTAAACCCAACCCCGGTGCCATGGGTCGAGGTGGAAATGGCGCCGGCCAGGGTCTGGTAGTCGATGTCCGCCATGTTCGGCAGGGCCTGGCCGATAGCCTTGAGCGCCGGCCCCATGCGTGACATGGGCGTACCGGCGGCGAAGGTGGCTTGCAGGCTGCTGGCATCGTGCTCGAGCAAGCCATTGAAAAAACTCAGCGACAGTAACGTGCCATCTGTCGGTACCAGGGCACTGAATGAATGGCCCGAGCCCACCGGGCGGATCTTGCCCGGTGCCTGGCGAATGATCTGCACCAACTCCCCCAGGTCCTTGGGCGCCAGCCGCTCAAGGGGCAGGCAGCTTTGGGCGCCCGACCAATTGCGCCAGGGGATCAAGCGCGGCGCCCGGGCCAATTGGGCCAGCGCCGGGTTACTGCTGATTGCCAGAAATGCGCCGGCCACCGCCGAGCGCTGCAACAGTTGCCTGCGTGAAAGCACCATTACCTACCCCATTGTTGTTATTGGATATGAACACCGGCCATAAAACTGATCAGGCCCAGGAACTGGTCCTCGGAACACTGCATGCACAGGCCCATCGGCGGCATGCCGTTGTAGCCGTTGAGGGTGTGGTCCAGCAGGGTGTCCGCGCCCAGGGCAACACGCGGGCTCCAGGCCTGGCTGTCGCCGGTCAACGGCGCGCCGGAGGCAGGGTTGGCGTGACACAGTTTGCAACTGGTGTCGTAGAGCTGGGCCAGCGCCGGGTCGGCAGGCATGGCGTTGCTTGCCGTGGCAAGCTGCGGGGGATGTTGCGGTTTGTCGTCACAGGCGGCCAGCAGGCCAAGCAAGGCCAGCAGCAAACCCATGCGGCGGGAGGTCGTAGACCACATAGCCAGCCTCTCTTTTTTAGTATGAACAGCTGGGTTCACACTAAGTCAGGGACGGCGCGGCGTTGAGGGTATTGGGGGACACAAAGGGGGACTTGGGCGGACAGGGTCGGGCGACCGGCGCTCCATTACAGAACGCCGGCGCCCGCAACAGCCGACTTAGAAAGCCAGACCGACCTTGAAGCCGTACTCATCGCGCTTGAGCTTGGTGTTATCGGCCACTTCGGAGTCCGCGTCGAGCTTGTACTCGGTACGGGTGTAATACAGGCCCGCCATCACCGGCAGGTCGCCGTTCTGGTTCATCAGCAAGCTGACTTCGGCGTAGGGATTGGTGCGGTCCTTGAGGTCCACGGTGTCGCTGCCAATGCCGTCAACCTTGAGCTTGGCGCGGCCGTCAATGGTATGGCGGGCGCCCACTTCGACACGCATGGTCATGCTGTCGAACTGATGGTTGTAACCCACCGCCGCCTTGGCAAACGGCGACTTGTTGGTGAGTTTCATGTCGTAGTCGCCAGAGTCCGGCTCATAACGGGTCCAGCTGTAGCCACCGCCGACCAGCACGTCGACAAAGTTGCGCGCATCCAGCGCGGCGCGCCAGCCCAGGTCGAGGTCGGCCTGGCCTTCCTTGAGTTTGTTGTCGCTTTTCTTGCCAAACTTGGCGTCCACGCCGGCCTGATAGATAAAGCCGGATTCGGCAGTCAGCTTGTTGCCAAAGTTATAGAACAGGCCGGCTTCCGGCATATGGTCCTTGTCGCTTTCGCTACCGCCTTCAAGCTTGAAGTCGTTGTAGCTGCCGAGGATACCGAAGGTGGAAATCGGATCGGTGGACGGCGCAGCGAATACCATCGCCGGTGCGGCAACCAGGGCCAGGACCGAGGAGTTCTTGAGGATTTTTCCGAATAGTTTGGACATCGTTTTACATCTCCTTTTTTAGGTGGGCAAATTATTCAAGAAACGGTTCGAACCCCCTGTTTTGCAAAAGGTTCGATTTAATTTGCCTTGGAGTTGGAGGTAAAACGCTTCAGCGAAGGCTCTGGATCAGGCCTTCCAGAGTAGGCCTATCAGCTATCGGCCAATAGTTGCGCCAGTCGCGGGCGTAGCTGTGGGTGCTTGGGCACGCGTAAACCAAACGCTTCACGCAGCAGTTCCAGCAATTGGTCGACGTCGGTGATCGAGCGTTTTTCGCTGTCACCGCCCACGTGATGAACGGCGTAGTTGCCGTTGTTTAACGTACGCCGCAGGCCGGGCCCGATCAGCGCCACTTTCAACTGTTTGATGAACGGCGAATCGGGGTGGGTCGAGACATACCAGTTGCCCAGTTCATAGTCGAAGTGCGACTGCGGCTGCAGGTCGAACACGTACAGCCCTCGCCATTCCTCGCCAACCTGGGCCCACAGGGTGTAGCTGCCGTCCTTCAAGGTCAGGCGATAGGGTTCATGGGCCGTGGCCTGTGGCGCCAGATTGTCCAGCTGCAGCGGGCTGCTTGGCACCATGCCACCAAACGCGACATCGCTGATGTAGCGCACACCCGCCAGGGTCACCAGGCTCAGGCGATGGGTACGCGGGGTGTGGGCATCAGGCGGCCCGCCTATGACTACTCGACCGGTGATGCCCCGAGCATCGAAGCCCAGCTCTTGCAACAAGGCCAGGAACATCTGGTTCAGTTCGTAGCAATAACCTCCCCGCCCGTCGAACAGGACTTTTTGCTCGATGCTGGCCAGATCAAGGGGCACTGGCAGTTGCGCCAACACCGAGAGGTTTTCGAAGGCGAAGGTACAGACATGGCGCAATTGCAACTGCGCCAGGGTTTCCAAAGTGGGTGCTGGCGGGCTGTCATACCCCAGGCGTTGCAGGTACAGGCGGCTGTGGGTCAGGCTCGGTGAATCCTGGGACATGGCGCGATCCTTGGGCGCGGGCGAAGGTTTCACTAATACCCGTAACCGTTGCCGCTGCCAATACTGATCTGTGGCAATAGATCGTAGGAATGGGGCGCAAACTTTCTGAACCTTTCTGAACCTAATTGCATCAACTCCATATCAAAACAGGGAGGCAATATGGGCACGGCAACGATCTACACCATCCAATACAGGCTGCATGGCGAGCCCAAGTCTTTTGTAGTGCGTGCGGAGGTGATGAATAACGCCGAGGCATGGCATTGGGCCAGCTGTGACGCCGGGGTGGCCCACGTCGGGCGCATTGGCCGTCCTGGCCACGAGCGCACCAAGAAGACCACGCGGCCATGGGCGGAGAAATACGGCATCACCGACGTCACCTGGATCGCCCCCAAGCGCCTGTAGGGGCTGCGGCAGGAGCTGGTTTGCCAGCTCCTGCACTGATGGGCGTGAAGTTATGGTTTCAGATCGCCCAAGGGATCATAAGCCGGCTGCTTGCCGGCTTTGTGCTTCTTGTCCAACGGCGCAATGGCCGGGCCGACCGGGTCGACCTGCGGGTCGGCCACATCCGGTGAGTCTGGGTCAAACCCCAAATCGTGCTGATCACTGGCGTGTTCCGACGAATGCGGGCCATCGGGCTTGTTCGATTGTTCAGTCACAGTCATCTCCTTCGCTTTGCTGACGATGCATACATGCGTTAGAGAAAACCCCGGCTGCCATCGTTCAACTTTCTCACGCCCACCCACAAACCATGAGAAGATGCCGCGCCGCGCAATACCCCTACTTAGTTCATGGAGACTGCATCCCGCATGTTTGAGATCAAACCTGTCGATCCGCAAACCTATCGCCAGCAGACCCGCCGCAGCACGCTGATTGTCGCGGTGATCTTCATCGCCCTGGCCATGCTGCTGTCGAGCCTGGCCGTGATGCTGTTTGGCGAGCCCGGCGGCGACAACTTTCGTTTCAATATCGGGGGAGTGGCGGCCGGCGTAGTGCTGACTATCGCCCTGGTACGCGGTCCGCTCTGGTCACAGGCCTGGCTGGCGCCAGCGATCTATGGCTGGCAGCTCAAGCGCAGCCTGATGCGGGTGACCAATGTGATGCACAAGGTGACCGAGCGGGTCCAGGCCAACGACCCGACGGCGATGAAGCTGCTGCGGTTCTATCACCTGGGGCTGACGCAGATGCATGAACTGGACGCCAATTCCAGCGCCCAGGCGCAACTGGTCGGGGAAATCGAGAAACATAAGGCGCAGATGAAGGCGCTGGGAATCAAGGCTGAACAAACGCGCCTGGATCCAGCGTGGCTGGAAGCCATGCGCGGCGCCTGACCTCATAGGAGCCCGTTTGTGGGCTCCTACAAGCGTTTGGCTCAGGCCGCGAAGATCGCGCCCAGGTCCAGACGCCCATCCTTGAGCGGCGGGCACCAGTAGTAGCCACCGGTCAACGGTGTGCTGATGCGGTACAGGCCATCGACAATCCCGTCTTCCAGGCCGCTCATGCGGCGCAACTGAGCTTCAAAGGCGTCAAAGGAGTGGCCGAACGCGAGGAACATCAACCCGGCCTGGCCATTTTCGGCCCAGGGCATGGAACGGCGCACCACAAAGGCTTCGGGGGTGAAGCTCTCCTGGGCGGTGCGCTTGACGTGGGCGGACTCGGGGGCGTCGTCCAGCTCTTCGTTATCGCCATGGCGACGCCCGATGATGTGGTCGCGCTCCTGGGCCGGCAAGGCGGCGAAACCGTCCAGGTCGTGTTGCCATTGCTGGATTGCGGCAAAGCTGGCGCCACTGCCGGCAACGGCGGCTTCGACGGCGGCGTCGTCATGGGGGTTTTCGGTGCCGTCTTCGTAGTCGGTCAGGTCAAAGCCGGTCTTGTAGCGGAAACCTTCAGTCATCTGCACCAGGCGAAAGCCCGGCGCCAGGGCTTTTTCAAAGGCCCGGCTGCGCAACAGCAACTCACCACGGTCTTCGCCATGCAACCAGCACCACAGCGCCTGTTGGGTGGATGGGTTGTGGGCACCCGGCGCCGAGATGGGCGCAAAACTGCGCAGCCCTTCGATGTGCGCGCCCAGTGCCTTGACCAGCGGCTCACCCAAACCCACCACCACTGCCGAGTCAACCAACTGCACCAGCGCGTCGAGCGCTGCCGGCACGGCGTCGATGGACTCGATGGCGAAAAACAGATGGCGTGCCTGCAACGGCACCGGTGCGGCAAGAATGCCCGGCTGGTACTGACTCATATGAACTCCTTCAAGAAAGCCGCGTAGTTTACCCGCCGCGCCCCAGTGTGCGTAGGGAAATGCGTGTAAGCCTTGCAACAGAGCCCTCCGATGGGGGAATCTCTGACTCAAGCTGTGCAACCACTCCAGGGGTAGCGACATGACCACCACTCACCTGCTTGCCAATCTGTTCCCGACCGCCGAAGGTATTCCCGAACAATTTCGCCTCGCCGCCCCCATTGAGCAACGCGACTATCTGGTCGACGGCCAGTTACGCACCTGGAACGGCCCGTTGGCCCAGGTGCGCAGCCCTGTCCAGTTGGCCGGTGCCGACGGCGACACCCCCGTGATTATCGGCAGCACGCCGCTGCTGGATGCCGAGACCGCCCTGCTCGCCCTCGACGCCGCAGTTCGGGCCTACGACCGTGGCCAGGGCCAATGGCCTACGATGCGGGTGGTCGAGCGTATCCAGCATGTCGAGGCGTTTTTGCGGCGCATGCGCGAACAGCGCGATGCCGTGGTGAAACTGCTGATGTGGGAAATCGGCAAGAACCTCAAGGATTCCCAGAAGGAATTCGACCGCACCTGCGACTACATCACCGACACCATCAATGCCCTCAAGGAGCTGGACCGCCGCTCCAGCCGCTTCGAGCTGGAACAGGACACCCTCGGGCAGATCCGCCGCGTGCCCATGGGCGTCGCCCTGTGCATGGGCCCCTATAACTACCCGCTCAATGAAACCTTCACCACACTGATCCCGGCGCTGATCATGGGCAACACCGTGGTGTTCAAGCCGGCCAAGCTCGGCGTCCTGTTGATCCGGCCATTGCTGGAGGCCTTCCGCGACAGCTTCCCGGCCGGCGTCATCAATGTGATTTATGGCAGCGGCCGCGAGACCGTCAGTGCGCTGATGGCCAGCGGCAAGGTAGATATCTTTGCGTTTATCGGCACCAACAAGGCAGCCAGTGACTTGAAGAAGCTGCACCCGCGCCCACATCGCTTGCGAGCAGCCCTGGGGCTGGATGCGAAGAACCCCGGCATCGTATTGCCTGAGGTCGACCTGGATAACGCGGTCAACGAAGCGGTCACCGGCTCGCTGTCGTTCAACGGCCAGCGCTGTACCGCGTTGAAAATCCTGTTTGTGCATGAAGCCGTGGTCGAACGTTTTATCGAGAAGTTCAACCACAAACTCGCCAGCCTCAAACCGGGAATGCCCTGGGACGAAGGTGTGTCGCTGACGCCGCTGCCGGAAGCAGGCAAGGTGGACTACCTCAACGGTCTGGTAGCCGACGCGGCGCAACACGGGGCCAAGGTAGTGAACGCCAATGGCGGTGCCAGCCGTGGCTCGTTCTTCTACCCGGCGGTGCTGTACCCGGTGACCCCACAGATGCGGGTGTACCACGAGGAGCAGTTCGGCCCGGTGGTGCCGATCGTGCCCTACCGCGACCTGGACACGGTGATCGACTACGTCCTGGAGTCGGATTTCGGCCAACAGTTGAGTATCTTCGGCACCGACCCGGCGCAAGTCGGGCGCCTGGTGGACACCTTCGCCAACCAGGTGGGCCGGATCAATATCAACGCCCAGTGCCAGCGCGGCCCGGACACCTTCCCGTTCAATGGCCGCAAGAACTCGGCCGAAGGCACGTTGTCGGTGCATGACGCCCTGCGGGTGTTCTCGATCCGCACCCTGGTGGCAACCAAGTTCCAGGACAGCAACAAAGCACTGATCAGCGATATCATTCGGGACCGGGCGTCGAGCTTTTTGACCACCGACTATATTTTCTAAACTGCTCCCATGTAGGCGCGGGCTTGCCCGCGATGCAGGTGCCTCGGTGTGTCAGTGACTCCGAGGTGATGCGATCGCAGGCAAGCCAGCTCCCACATTGGACCTCATAACATCTAACGATGAGGCCTTCTTAATCCCGATGAATCTGCCGTCCTTCGCCCGCCGCCTGTTGCGGCCACTGCTCGACCCCTATCGCCGTTATCGTCATGCCAAACTGATCCACGCGGTACGGGTGTCCATCGGCCTGCTCGCGACCATCCTGCTGACCACCGGTATCAACCTGCCCCACGGTGAATGGGCCTCGGTGACCATGCTGGTGGTGATTGGCGGCCTGCAGCACCACGGCAATATCGGCAAGAAAGCGGTGGAGCGGGCCTATGGCACGCTGATCGGGGCCAGTGTCGGCCTGCTGCTGGTGGCGCAACAGGCTTATCTGGGCCAACCCTTGTTGACGTACCTGTTGATGTCGGTGGTGTGTGGCTTTTTTTCCTATCACGCCATCGGCAAGGGTGGATACACCGCGTTGCTGTCGGGGATCACCGTGTTTATCGTCGCCGGCCACGGGGACAACCCACTGTCCGATGGCCTGTGGCGCACCGTCGACATCCTGATCGGCATCGCCCTGGCCCTGGCGTTTTCCTTCGCCCTGCCGCTGTATGCCGTGTACTCCTGGCGCTACAACCTGGCCAGCGCGCTGCGCGACTGCGCCGCCATCTACAGCCGGATCATCAGTGGCCAGTCGGTCACCGATGACGAGCACCTCAAGCTGCTCAATCGCTTGAATGCGGCGATGTTGCAACTGCGTTCGTTGATGCCGTCGGTGTCCAAGGAAGTGCGGATTTCCATGACCGAGCTGGATGGGATCCAGCGCCATCTACGGATGTGCATCAGCACCCTGGAAATTCTCGGCAATACCCGCCCTGACCCACGGGATGAGCAGGCCATGGCGCGCTTGCAACTGGCGCTCAAGGCTGAGCATCGGCAGATTCGTGTGCAGTTGATCGGGATGGCGCGGGCCCTGCAATCCGGCGCCACGCAACGCTTGGAACGAACCAGCCTAGCTGCGCCTGATCCCCAAGCTGCCCTGGAGGCGCCAGTGCACAGTGCGTTGGATGGCTATCGGTTATTGACCGCGCAGCTGGCGGCAAATGTCGACGCGATGCACGCCCGATTGGCGAAAAGTGCCAAGGCGTGGAAAATCTGAAAAACGCTGCAACTTAATATTGGATCCACATTTTTTTCACGTTTTATTCACATCCGCAGACGTACTGTGAAGCCTCATCCGTTACAAACGTTGTACATCAAGCCCGCCGCCCCAGCGGGCTTTTTTTTGCGCGTGATTTGCTCAACGCGCAACTTTACCGGTTGCCGGCAGCGCCGACTGGCCGCGAATCGCACGCTGGGTATCGAGTACCCGCGCCAGCGCCGTTTCAGCTTCCGGGCTTTGCTGCGGCACACGAATGGCCGCCGAGACCAGGGTGATCAGCTTGGCCATGACTTCGGCGTCAGTGGCCGGGCGCCCTAGGCTCATGGAGTTCATCAGCAGGCGCAGTTCGGTCCCGGCCATCACCCCGGAAATCGCCTTGAGGGCAAATTGCAGGCGCACCCCCAGCTCATTGCGCGGCAGGTCGGGCAACGCCAGGGCGAAGGCTTCGAAGAAGCGCTGGAACACCGGCTGGTAATGCACCTTGAGGTATTCCTGGATAAACGGCGAGGTATCACTGTAGACCCGCCCGAGGAAACGAATAAAGGACCGCCCCTCGCCGCTGGCCGGATCACTGCGCTCCAGGCCCATGGCCGGGGCGAACAGCACACCCAGCAAGGTATCGCAGTCGAGCGGTCCGTCAGACTCGGCCTCGCACCGGGCGAGCAACTCCAGGCGCTGCTCGTTGAGCGGCTCCAGGCGTTGCATCAGTAATGTTTTCATCAGGGAGTCCTTGTCCCCGAAGTGATAATTTACTGCGGCGAGATTGACCTGAGCCTTCTCGGTGATTTGCCGCAACAGCACGGCGTCGTAGCCGTACTTGATGAAAAGAGCCTCTGTCGCATCCAGCAGTCGAGTCTTGGTTACATTTGGAGCGCTGAGTTTCTTCGCGACCATATAAGTTCCACGGGGGAAATATGTTTAAAAAAAAAATTTGATTTTTTATACCGGGGCGGATGCTTGAAAGCAAGTAGTGACACTGCACCATACTATCCAAGCGCGTTGCCGCTCGCCCTGTAAACGGCTTGCCCATGGCAGGACCAGGCGTTTTCCTGCCACCGGTATAGGCTCTGCCACCAGAACAACCGCTCTATTTCTGTGGCTGGCGAAGCTGTGGCATCACAGTTACTATTCAAACAATGTTTTTAAAAAAAGAATAAAAACCAGCTATTGGCAATCGTGACGCAGGCCCTGAAGATGTTACAACGATTTTCAGGAGCAAGCCGGATAGCCGCAGCGCAAGGCGTAGTCATGATGACAGATACTCCAACGCTCCCAGGCTTTATTTCTCTGCAAGGCATCGGCAAAAGCTACCAATTGGCCGGACAGCACCTGGCCATTCTCAATGACGTCAGCCTCTCTATCAACCGCGGAGAAAGCTGCGGCATTCTCGGAGCTTCGGGCTCCGGCAAAAGTACCCTGCTCAATATCCTCGGCCTGCTGGACCTGCCCGACTGCGGCGCCTATCACTTCGCCGGCCATGACATTTTCCACGCCACGCCGGATCAACTGGCCGCGATCCGCAACCAACAGATCGGCTTTGTGTTCCAGAATTTCAACCTGCTGCCGCGCCTCAGCGCCCTGGACAACGTTGCCCTGCCCCTGGGCTATCGCGGTGTGTCGCGCCAGGAGTCGGTGGCGCGGGCCCTGCATCTGCTGGAGCAAGTTGGGCTGGCCGAACGGGCCCATCATCGCCCCGCCGACCTGTCCGGTGGCCAGCGCCAGCGGGTGGCGATTGCCCGCGCGCTGGTGGGCGCGCCGGCAGTGATTCTGGCCGACGAACCCACCGGCAACCTCGACAGCCACACCGCCCAGGACATCATGGACCTGCTGCTGGCCCTGAACCACGATCAAGGCGTCACGCTGATCATCGTCACCCACGACCCGCATATCGCCGAACGCCTGGATCGCCAGATCCTGGTGCGCAACGGCGTGGTCCACGAGGCAGAGTGCGTATGAGCCTGCGGGTCGAACAGAGCCTGAGCCAGTTGTTGCATGAAGCCTTTGTCAGCCTGCGCACCCTGGGCAAGCGCTCGATCCTGGCCCTGCTGGGGATCGTCATTGGCAGTTCATCGGTAGTCGCACTGATCAATATCGGACATAACGCCGCCGAAGATGCCGCGATGATTTTCAAGGACATGGGCACCGACACCCTGGTGGCGCAGTTCCCGCCCAAAGGCAACAGCAATGCGCACATGCCCACCCACCTCGATCTACAAGCCGTACGCCAGGCCGTGCCGGGCATCGCCCACATCGGCGCGATTTCCTCATTCAGCGGGCCGGTGGTCTTTCATGGCCGCACCACCAACGCCGGCTTGATTGGCAGCACCCCTGGCCTCAAGGATGCGATGCGCCTGGCGCTGCGCGAAGGGCGCTTCCTGTCCGAGTTCGACAGCGGAGAAACCTACGCGGTGGTCGGCGACCAGATCGCCCAGGCGTTAAGCACGCCCGGTGACCCGCTGCGCCTGGGCGATCGGGTGCGGGTCAACGACTACCTGTACCTGGTCATCGGCATCCTGCAGAACCAGCCGCGGTCGATGCTGATTCCGGTGCAAACCAACGAGTCACTGTTCATCCCGGCAGCCGGTATGCGCCGTATCTATTCCTCGCCGCAGGTTGGCAGCGTGGTCCTGCGCGCAGCAGCCGGCCAGGACATGGAGCACATCGCCGTCGAGACCACCAAGGCCTTGGGCGCGCAACTTACCGAGCACACCGTCGAGATCCAGATCCCCCAGCAAATGATCGACGGCATGACCCGGCAAAGCCGCACCTTCGCCTATCTGTTGCTGGCCCTGGGCGCCATCTCCCTGGTGGGCGGTGGGGTCGGGGTGATGAATGTGATGCTGATGAACGTTTCGGAACGCCGCCGGGAAATCGGCATCCGCATGGCCCTCGGCGCTCGCCAGCGCGACATCCGCAACCTGTTCCTGCTCGAAGCCGTGACCCTCACCGCCGTCGGCGCCCTGTGCGGCGCGGTGCTGGGCATGGGGGCCGCCTATCTCTATGCCTGGCTGTCGGGCTGGCAGTTTTCCCTGGCGGTGTCGGCCCTGCCCCTGGGCGTGGGCAGCACCTTGCTGGTGGGATTGTTTTTCGGGATCTACCCGGCAGTCTCGGCGTCACGCTTGCAGCCGGTGGAGGCCCTGCGCGATGAATAAACCCCTGCTGTGGCTGATTGCCCTGGTGAGCCTGCCCTGCGTGGCCGCCGATATCGTGATCCGCCCTTCGGCGCCGACCACCACCCGCAGCGGCTATGAGCACAGTGTCTCGCTCAATGCCCAGCTCACCACCCTGACCCTGGGCGACGCGGTGTACCTGGGCCTGCGCAACAACCCGGCGATTCGCAGCGCCTACCTGCAACGAGTGGCGCAGAAGTTCGACTTGCGAGTGGCCGAAGATGCCTTCAACCCCAAGCTGGTGCTCAACAGTGCCTACCGCACCACCCAGGGCAGCGACGACCGCGCCCGCAATGCCAACCTGTCACCCACCACCAGCTTGCTCGGCGAGTACGGCACCCGCCTGAGCATGGGCTGGACCCAGCAACTGAACAACGCCAACCATGCCGGGCGCTACCGCAGCGACGGCCTGGACCTGGCCATCATCCAGCCACTGATGCGTGGCGCCGGCTGGGATGCCACCACCGCCCCGCTACGGCTGTCACGCCTGTCCGAGCAAGCCAACCGCCTGAACCTCAAGGCCAACGTCGCGCAGACCATCAGCCAGATCATCGCCACCTACCGCGACTTGCTGCGTGCCCAGGAGCAACTGAGCATCGCCCAGGAAGCCCTCAAGCGCTCCAATACCCTACTGGACGTGAATAAGGCCTTGATCAATGCCGGGCGCATGGCCGAGTTCGAAATCGTGCAGACCGAGGCCGACATCGCCTCCCAGCAACTGGGGGTCGAGGAAGCCCAGAACCAACTGGACATGAGCCGCCTGGCGTTGCTGCGCCTGCTGGCCCTGGACCTGGCGACCCCGATCCGTGCCACCGAAGCCCTGGAGGCCACGCGCATGGACATCGACAAGCGTGAGGCCTTTAACCTGGCGCAGAACCAGCAGCCCGAATACCTTTCGGCGCTGCTGGGCAGCCAACAGGCCGACCTCAACCTGGTGCTGGCCAAGGATTCCGGGCGCTGGCAGGTCGACCTGGTGGGCGGCGCCAATCAGATCCGCGCCAACACCGACAACGACGCGGGCAGTACCAGCAATCGGCGCTGGGACAGTTATGCCGGGGTCCAGGTGCGCATTCCCATCGGCGATATCAGTACCCGCCAGGCCGAAGTGCGCGCACGGGTCAATGTGGAGAACCAGGCCATCCTGATCACCGACGCGCGCCAGGAACTGGAGCGTAGCGTCAATAACGTGGTGCGCGACCTTGGCACCCGCTGGCGCCAGTATGAAATTGCCCAGCGGGCGGTGGAACTGTCCCGGCGCAAGATCGAGATCGAACGGGACAAGCTCGGCGCCGGGCGCTCCACCAACTTCCAGGTGCTGAGTTTCGAAGCGGACTTGCGCAACGCCGAAAACGCCCGCCTCAATGCCCTGATTGCTTACCTGAATGCCCAGACCCAGCTCGACCTGACGCTGGGCATGACCTTGGAAAGTTGGGAAATCGCCCTCAATGACTACTAAAAAAGCCCTGCTGGGCGTTGCACTGCTGATACTGCTGGGCGCTGGCGGATTCGCGCTGCTCAGTCGCCCAACGCCTGCCGCCGATCAGACCGGCACGGCCGAGCAATGGCTGGAGGTCAAGCGCGAAGCCCTGGTGCACCAGATCGGCCTGGTGGGCAAGATCGAACCGGACACCACCGTCACCCTGACAGCCCCCTTCGACGGCAATGTGCAGGCCAACCTGGTGGAACAGGGGCAACGGGTCGAAGCCGGCCAGGTTCTGTTACGCATGGACCCCGCCACCCTCGAAGTGCAACTGCGTGAAGCGCTCTCCGCCCAGCTCAAGGCCCGGCGGACCGTGCAGGAAATGCAGGACTGGGACAGCGGCCCCACCGTCAGCCGCGCACGACGCAGCCTGCGCACCTCGCAAATGAGCGCCGACAACACCCAGCGCAAACTGGTTGAAAGCGAGAACCTGTTCAAGCGCGGCATCATCCCACGCAACGAACTGGACGACCTCAAGCAACAGGCCCAGCAGCAACAGTTGGACCTGACCGCCGCCCGCAGTGAACTGCAACAGGCCCTTGATCAGGGCAAGGGTGAATACCGGCAGATTGCAGACATGGAATTGACCAACGCCACGGTCAAGTACGACGCCCTGCGCAAACTGCTCGAAGGCCAGGAGGTCAAGGCGCCGTTTTCCGGGATCGTCGTGCCGCCACCGGGCAGCGCCACCCCGCAAGGCAGCGGCAATAGCAACGCGCCGGTACAGGCGGGCAGCAAGGTCAGCCAGGGCCAGGTGTTGTTCGGGCTGGCCAATATCGAACGCCTGAAGATCGTCGCCAAAGTCTCGGAGCTGGATATCAACCAGCTGCATCAGGGCCAGCCGGTGGAAGTCATGGGCGACGGTTTCGATGGCGAACACCTGAGCGGTTCGGTCAGCGTCGTCAGCGGCCTGGCGATCGCCAATGACAGCCAGGGCAGCGCGCAATTTCCGGTGACCCTGTCGATTCCCAAACTGACCGAGAAACAACTGCAAAGGGTCCGCCTGGGCATGAGCGCACGCCTGACCGTCGTGACCTACAACAATGACCAGGCGATCATCGTGCCGGCCCAGGCGATCAGCCATGATGCCGGGACCATGAGCGTGGAGTACCGCGCGGCAATGGACCAGCCGGTGGAACGGATGACAGTCACCACGGGCCAGTCTACCGCCCAAGGCGTAGAGGTATTCGGGCTCAAGCCCGGGTTTGTCAGGCTGGATGCAGCCCCAAGATAAACGTAGATCCAAAATGTGGGAGTTGGCTTGCCTGCGATAGCGGTGGGTGAGCCGCCAGAAACGGTGACTGAACTGCCGCTATCGCGGGCAAGCCCGCTCCCACAGGGAATCTCACTCGGGCAGATAATTTTGGCCCCACCACAAATCAAAGGTGGGAGATTGCCTGCGATGGCGGTGGGTCAGCCGCCAGAAACAGTAACTGGACTACCGCTTTCGCGAGCAAGCCCGCTCCCACAGGGGATCTCACTGGAGCAGATAATTTTGGCCCCAGCACAAATCAAAGGTGGGAGCTGGCTTGCCTGCGATGGCGGTGGGTCAGCCGCCAGGAACAGTGACTGGACTGCCGCCATCGCGAGCAAGCCCGCTCCCACAGGGAATCTCACTCAGGCAGATAATTTTGGCCCCACCACAAATCAAATGTGGGAGCTGGCTTGCCTGCGATGGCGGTGGGTCAGCCGCCAGCAACAGTGACTGAACTGCCGCCATCGCGGGCAAGCCCGCTCCCACAGGGGATCTCACTGGAGCAGATGATTTTGGCC
>NZ_JAEKDC010000025.1:0-68842 GCF_016405645.1 Pseudomonas sp. MF5691 | reverse complement strand
CATTGCCATGAGAAAAGCTCCGGGTTAGGGTTTACGGGCTTGTCGGGGCTTCACCGTTGCGCTGGCTTGCTTCTATCGTCGGTCATGGCCGATGCATTCCTTATCGGCGCTTTGGTGAAGGGGTGGGGCGAAGTCTCCCACGGTCTGTACTGGCTAGAGTCAGATGCTGGCTTTTAGTCCCACCACCCCTACAAGTCTAACCATACAAGCTGGCTTGCCTGCGATAGCATCACCTCGGTGTCACTGATACACCGAGGCGTCTGCATCGCAGGCAAGCCAGCTCCTACATGAGCCTGTTCCCACATTTTTTTGCGCGCATTTCTCGATTTTCCTGGCTGAAACGGTTCTCTCATTCCTTAGCCTGCTATCATTTGTAACCATTGATTACATCCAAAACGACAAGCCGCTCCATGAAGCGACTGCTCAAACCCGTGACCACATGATGAGGTGCCACCATGTCTGATCAAGATCGAGACAACCCCCGGCGTGACTTTTTGCGCAAATCCTTGACCTTGATCCCGGTGGTCACGGTTGCCAGCACTGGCCTTGGCGGCTCGATGCTGATGGCCACGCCCGAACCTGCCCAGGCCAGCCCGGCCAGCGCGCCCGCCAGCGAAAAGGCCTACGAGCCGAGCTACTTCACCGCTGAGGAGTGGGCCTTTATCAACGCCGCCGTCGCGCGTTTGATCCCTGCTGATGCCCAAGGCCCAGGCGCTTTGGAAGCCGGCGCGCCGGAATATATCGACCGGCAGATGAACACCCCCTACGCCAGTGGCGCCCTGTGGTTTATGCAAGGCCCGTTCAATGCCGACGCCCCGCCCGAGATGGGCTGGCAGAGCAAACTGGTGCCCAGGGAGATCTATCGCCTGGGTATTGCCGCCACGGATTCCTGGTCGAAAGCGTTCAACGGTAAAACATTTGCTGGGCAAGACAGCGCTACCCAGGATGATTTGCTGCGTCGCCTGGAGGCGGGCGGTGCCGAAACCGGCGAGCATTTCGCGGCGGTCCCGCCGAAGATTTTCTTCAATTTGTTGCTGCAAAACACCAAGGAAGGGTTCTTCTGCGACCCGATCCACGGCGGCAACAAAGGCATGGTCGGCTGGACCATGATCGGCTTCCCCGGCGCCCGCGCCGATTTCATGGATTGGGTTGAACGCAACGAGCAATACCCCTTCCCGGCTGTTTCCATCCGCGGCGAGAGGGCATAAACGTGGCGACCATCATGAAGAAAGTGGATGCGGTTATCGTCGGCTTCGGCTGGACAGGCGCGATCATGGCCAAGGAACTGACCGAAGCCGGCTTGCACGTGGTAGCGCTGGAGCGCGGCCCGATGCAGGACACCTACCCGGACGGTAATTACCCACAGGTGATCGACGAACTGACCTACAGCGTGCGCAAAAAGCTGTTCCAGGACATCTCCAAGGAAACCGTGACCATTCGCCATAGCGTGAATGACATTGCCCTGCCCAACCGTCAGTTGGGCGCCTTCCTGCCGGGTAACGGCGTAGGCGGCGCGGGCCTGCACTGGTCGGGTGTGCATTTCCGGGTGGACCCCATCGAATTGCGCATGCGCAGCCACTACGAAGAGCGCTACGGCAAAAATTTCATTCCCAAGGACATGACCATCCAGGACTTCGGCGTCAGCTACGAAGAGCTGGAGCCGTTCTTTGACTACGCCGAAAAAGTCTTCGGCACCTCCGGCCAGGCCTGGACCGTCAAAGGCCAACTGGTGGGTGAAGGCAAGGGCGGCAACCCTTATGCGCCGGATCGCTCCAGCCATTTCCCACTGGAGTCGCAGAAAAACACCTACTCGGCGCAGTTGTTCCAGCACGCGGCCAACGCCGTGGGCTATAAGCCCTACAACCTGCCTTCGGCCAATACCTCGGGGCCCTACACCAACCCCTATGGTGCGCAGATGGGGCCGTGCAACTTCTGTGGTTTTTGCAGCGGGTATGTCTGCTACATGTACTCCAAGGCATCGCCCAACGTGAACATCCTGCCGGCTCTGCGCCAGGTGCCGAACTTTGAGCTGCGGCCAAATTCCCACGTGCTCAAGGTCAATCTCGACAGCACCAAGCGCAAAGCCACTGGCGTGACCTATATCGACGCCCAGGGCCGGGAGATCGAGCAACCGGCGGACCTGGTGATTCTTGGCGCCTTCCAGTTCCACAACGTGCGCCTGATGCTGCTCTCGGGCATCGGCAAGCCCTACGACCCGATCACGGGCGAAGGGGTGGTGGGCAAGAACTTCGCCTACCAGAACATGGCCACCATCAAGGCCTACTTCGACAAAGACGTGCATACCAACAACTTCATCGGCGCTGGCGGCAATGGCGTGGCGGTGGACGATTTCAACGCCGATAACTTCGACCATGGTCCCCATGGCTTCGTCGGCGGCTCGCCGATGTGGGTCAACCAGGCGGGCAGCCGGCCGATTGCCGGCACCTCCAACCCGCCGGGCACGCCGGCCTGGGGCAGTGCGTGGAAGCGCGCCACCGCCGATTACTACACCCACCAGGTGTCGATGGACGCCCACGGAGCCCATCAATCCTACCGGGGCAACTACCTCGATCTGGACCCGGTTTACCGTGATGCCTACGGCCTGCCGCTGCTGCGCATGACCTTCGACTGGCAGGAAAACGACATCAAGATGAACCGCTTCATGGTCGAAAAAATGGGCAAGATCGCCGAAGCGATGAACCCCAAGGCGATTGCCGTGCTCGGCAAGAAGGTCGGCGATCACTTCAACACCGCGTCCTACCAGACCACCCACCTCAACGGTGGCGCGATCATGGGGACCGACCCGAAGACCAGTGCGTTGAACCGCTACCTGCAGTGCTGGGATGTGCACAACGTGTTTGTCCCAGGTGCATCTGCTTTCCCACAAGGCCTGGGCTACAACCCTACGGGCCTGGTGGCGGCGCTGACCTATTGGTCGGCCCGGGCGATTCGCGAGCAGTACCTGAAAAACCCCGGCCCGCTGGTTCAGGCATAAGGAGCGACGACCATGAAAGCATTTGTTATCGCGACCCTGGCCCTGTTCAGCAGTTGCTCGGTGAGCGCGGCTGAAACTGATCTGATCAAACAAGGCGAATACCTGGCCCGCGCCGGTGACTGCGTGGCCTGCCACACCGCCAAGGGCGGCAAGCCGTTTGCCGGTGGCCTGCCGATGGAAACCCCGATCGGCGTGATCTACTCCACCAACATCACCCCGGACAAAACCGGCCTGGGGGACTACAGCTTTGAAGACTTCGACAAGGCCGTGCGCCATGGCGTCGCCAAAAGCGGTAGTACCCTTTACCCGGCGATGCCCTACCCGTCTTACGCTCGCGTCAGCGAAACCGATATGCAGGCGCTGTATGCGTACTTCATGAAAGGGGTGGAGCCGGTCGCCCAGCCGAACCAGGACAGCGACATTCCCTGGCCCTTGAGCATGCGCTGGCCCCTGGCCGCATGGCGCTGGATGTTCGCACCCGAGGTGGCCGACTACCAGGCCCCGGCCGATACCGACCCGGTAATCAGCCGTGGCGCCTACCTGGTGGAAGGTCTCGGCCACTGTGGCGCCTGCCACACCCCGCGCGCTCTGACCATGCAGGAAAAGGCCCTGAGCGCGTCTGAAGGTTCTGCGTTCCTGTCGGGCAGTGCGCCGCTGGAAGGCTGGATCGCCAAAAGCCTGCGCGGTGACCACAAGGATGGCCTGGGCAGTTGGAGCGAAGAGCAGCTGGTGCAGTTTCTCAAGACCGGCCGCAGTGATCGCAGCGCGGTGTTTGGCGGCATGAGCGACGTTGTAGTCCACAGCATGCAGTACATGTCTGAAGACGACCTGACCGCTATCGCCCGTTACCTCAAGAGCCTGCCGGCAGTCGACCCCAAGGATCAGCCGCACCAATACGACAAGCAGGTGGCCGAGGCGCTGTGGAAGGGCGATGACAGCCGGCCGGGCGCGGCGGTGTACATCGACAACTGCGCGGCCTGCCATCGTACCGATGGTCATGGCTATACCCGGGTGTTCCCGGCGCTGGCGGGCAATCCGGTATTGCAGACGGCGGATGCCAAATCGTTGATCAACATTGTGTTGAATGGCGGAACCCTGCCGGCCACTCACGCCGCGCCTTCCGCCTTCACCATGCCGGCCTTTGCCTGGCGCCTGTCGGATCAGGAAGTGGCGGATGTGGTGAGTTTTATCCGTGGCAGCTGGGGTAACCAGGGGGCGCCGGTGAAGGCTGGCGACGTGGCCGACCTGCGCAGAAGCGATAAACACACCACCTCGGGCGACGATCTGGGGCAAGTGACGAGTCACTGATTCAGCCTTTGCCGCCCAACGGCACTGGTCAGAGACGCTGCGCCTCGATACTGTATATAAAAACAGTATCGAGGCGCTTGTATGTCCACTCCTCTGCCGCCGCGCGGGCGAGGCACCGCCACCAACCTGCACAATCGCTTTGCGCCCACGGTCAGTGTGGCCGAGGACGACGGTTGGTATCAGGAAGTACCGCCGACCCAGGGCACCGAAGTGCGCATCGAGACGGCGAAGACCATCATCACCCGCAACACCTCGCCGGACCTACCGTTCGACCGCTCCATCAACCCTTACAGGGGGTGTGAGCACGGTTGTATCTATTGTTATGCGCGGCCCAGCCATGCCTACTGGGACATGTCCCCGGGCCTGGACTTTGAAACCAAGCTGATCGCCAAGAGCAACGCCGCCCAGGTGCTGGAGCAACAATTGTCCAAGCCCGGCTACGTGTGCGCGCCGATCAATTTGGGCTCCAATACGGACCCGTATCAACCCATCGAACGTGAATACCAGATCACCCGGCAAACCCTGGAGGTGCTGCTGCGCTATCGCCACCCGGTGACTATCGTGACCAAGGGGTCGTTGATCCTGCGTGACCTTGACCTGCTCACGGAGCTGGCCCGCCAGCGGCTGGTGGCGGTGATGATCAGCCTCACCAGCCTGGACGATGAACTCAAGCGCATCCTCGAGCCCCGTGCGGCGGCGCCCAAGGCGCGGCTGCGGGCGATTCGGGTAATGCGCGAGGCGGGTATCCCGGTGGGTGTGCTGTGTTCGCCAATGATTCCGATGATCAACGACAGTGAACTGGAAAGCCTGCTGGCCGAAGCCCATGCCGCCGGGGCGCAGAGCGCGGCCTATATGATGCTGCGCCTGCCCCTTGAAGTAGCGCCGCTGTTCGAGGAATGGCTGGCGGCCCATTATCCGCAGCGAGCGGCCCATGTGATGAGCCTGGTCCGCCAGGTACGTGGCGGGGAAGTCTATGACAGCCGCTTCGGCGTGCGCATGCGCGGTGAGGGGCCGTTTGCCGATTTGCTGGCGCAACGATTTGCCAAGGCGATCAAGCGCTTGGGGCTCAATCGTCGGGAAGGGTTCAATCTTGATTGCAGTGCATTCTGTCCGCCCGGCAGGCAGTTGGCTTTGTTGTAGACTGACACAAAAGCGCGTGTTGCCCGGCCAGGGTGGTCGCGTTTTGACATCACTGAAACCCGCGAGATAGAGCGGTTGATTCAGTTTGAGTTAAGTTTCGGCAGGTACCTTGTTCATCAAGTGACTGGTGGGTCGGCGGCACTGGCTGGGTGGTTTCCATGTGTTGTTTCCCGGTGATCGCGCGTCGACCTGAACTACAAGACTCTCCTGCCCCAACCACGAGGATGAATCATGAGTGACAAGGATAAACAGCCGTTGGCTGCGTCGGCTTCAGCCCCTCACGAGGCGGAGTCCGCCGATGCAGCGCTGCAGCACATTGTTGATGGTTTTTTGCATTTCCATAATGAGGTCTTCCCCCAGCAGGAAGAGCTCTTCAAGAAGCTCGCCACGGCCCAGAGCCCACGGGCGATGTTTATCACCTGTGCCGACTCGCGCATTGTTCCGGAACTGATCACCCAGAGCTCCCCGGGCGATCTGTTCGTGACCCGTAACGTAGGTAACGTCGTGCCGCCCTATGGGCAGATGAACGGCGGTGTGTCCACGGCCATCGAGTACGCGGTGCTGGCGCTTGGCGTGCAGCACATTATTGTCTGCGGCCACTCCGATTGTGGCGCCATGCGGGCAGTGCTCAACCCCCAGAGCCTGGAAAAAATGCCCACGGTCAAAGCCTGGCTGCGCCACGCCGAGGTCGCCAAGACCATGGTCCAGGACAACTGTGATTGCGCCAACGAAGGCGAAAGCATGCAGGTGCTGACCGAAGAAAACGTCATCGCCCAGTTGCAACACTTGCGCACCCACCCCTCCGTGGCTTCGCGCATGGCCAACGGTCATTTGTTTATCCATGGCTGGATCTACAACATCGAGACCAGTGAAATCAAAGCCTACGACGCGGATCAGGCCACATTCCGGCCGTTGAGCGGTTCCGGACCGATCCCTTCGGCGACGCCCAAAGCCCGCTTCTAAAACAATCCCCTGCCGGGTAATGCGATGGCTGCCATGGATGCAGCCAGGCCTTGCCACGCCCGGCGAATGCCTCGGGAGAGTCATCATGCGTGCAGCTCAATTAAAAACAGTGCTGCCACGGGAGCTGTTGGCTTCGGTGGTGGTGTTTCTGGTGGCCTTGCCCTTGTGCATGGGGATCGCCATTGCCTCGGGCATGCCCCCGGCCAAGGGCCTGCTTACCGGGATCATTGGTGGCCTGGTGGTGGGCTGGCTGGCCGGCTCGCCCCTGCAAGTCAGCGGGCCGGCGGCCGGCTTGGCGGTGTTGGTGTTCGAACTGGTGCGCCAGCACGGCATGCTGATGCTCGGGCCGATCCTGTTGTTGGCCGGCTTCCTGCAACTGGTGGCCGGGCGCCTGCGCCTGGGCTGCTGGTTCCGGGTGACGGCGCCGGCGGTGGTCTACGGCATGCTGGCGGGGATCGGAGTGTTGATTGTCCTGTCGCAGGTCCACGTGATGCTCGATGGGGCGCCCAAACCCTCCGGGCTGGATAACCTCGCCGGCTTTCCCGCCGCAGTGGCCCAGGCCATTCCCAGCCTGGGTGGCGGGCTCGGTTGGCAAGCCGGTCTGCTGGGCCTGGCGACCATGCTGGTGATGTGGTTGTGGGACCGGTTTCGCCCGCAAAAACTGCGTTTTGTGCCGGGGGCATTGCTCGGCGTGGGCCTGGCGACCGCGACCAGCCTGGCGCTGGCCCTGCAGGTCAAGCGCGTTGAGGTGCCAGAAAACCTTGCCGACGCAATTGATTGGCTGCGCCCCAGCGACCTGTTGAACCTGGCCGACCCCAACCTGTTGATCGCGGCCTTCGCGGTGGCCTTTATTGCCAGTGCCGAAACTCTGCTCTCGGCGGCAGCAGTGGACCGCATGCATAACGGCCAACGCTCGGACTTCGACAAGGAATTATCCGCCCAGGGTGTAGGCAACATGCTGTGCGGTCTGGTGGGTGCATTGCCCATGACCGGCGTGATTGTGCGCAGCTCGGCCAACGTCCAGGCGGGGGCGACCACGCGTTTGTCGGCGATGTTCCACGGTCTCTGGCTGCTGGCCTTTGTGTTGCTGCTGTCGAGCGTGCTGCAGAGCATTCCGGTGGCGAGCCTGGCGGGTGTGCTGGTGTACACCGGGATCAAGCTGGTGGATCTCAAGGCTTTCCGTGGCCTGGGGCGCTATGGCCGGATGCCGATGTTCACCTACGCGGCCACGGCCCTGGCGATCATCTTTACCGACTTGCTGACGGGCGTGCTGGTGGGCTTCGGCCTGACCCTGGTGAAACTGGCGTGGAAGGCATCACGCTTGAAAGTCAGCCTGGTCGACCTGCCCGAGGACGGTGAAATGGAGTTGCGACTGGTGGGGGCGGCGACCTTTCTCAAGGTGCCTGCATTGACCCAGGTGCTGGCGATCGTGCCGGCGGGGACCACCGTGCATGTGCCGCTCAATAACCTGAGCTACGTGGACCATTCGTGTCTGGAGTTGCTGGAGGAATGGGGGCGGGCCAATGCGGCGAAGGGTTCGAAGTTGGTGATCGAGGCGCGGGGGTTGAAGCGTCGATTGGAAGGGCGGATACGTACCACGACGCGGATTGGTTCGGCCCCGTCAGTGGGCTGACGAAACCGGATAAAAAAATGTGGGCGCGGCGGTGCGACGATTCGACTTGCCCGCTCCCACATTTGTTCTATGCCTGGCAGGAAAACTCAGGCCGGCTGATCCAGCTCCAACTCCACACCCAACTGGCGCGACAGGCACGGCCAGCGTTTCCACGCGGCTTCCGTTGCCGGGCTCTTGAGCTGCTCGCGATAGGCCTCGACGGACTCCAGGGCGAAGCTCTCTTCATTGAGCATTTCATCCACCGCCAGGTGCACGGCTTCGTCCAGTTGATTGGCGAAATCTTCGCCGATCAACTGGTGGGCAATCACATTGGCAACGGTGGTGTCCGCCGGAATCAAGGGCTGGCCGAAATGCTTGATATACAGATCGTTGACTTCTTCCACCAGCCGATGGGCCAGGTAGGCCTCGTCCAGCAGGCCGTTCAGGCCTTCATGGGCGGCCAGGATCGCGGGTGGCTGCAGAAAGAAGTGCTCGGCAATTTTCAGCACCGGCTTGATCTGGCTTTCAATTCCGGCTTCCCGGGCCACGTCGTTGGCGGCATCCAGCAGGTCCGGGACCTGGGCGATGTAGGCGCTGACGAAACGTGTCATCACCGCGTTACGATCACCCTCGGCCAGGGAAATGGCCGAGTGCAGGTGCGGTAACTGTGCGTCCAGTTGTTTAGCCAACAGGCCGGTGGATGCTTCGTGTTGATGGGCACGGGAAATCTGCTCGCGCAATGCGGCGGTGTTCATGAAAGCTCCAGTAATACGGGCGTAGGAAAGGGGATTGCATAAGGTAGCTCGTTTATACGAGCCCCTAAGATGCATTTGTCATAATTATTTCATGGTTATGCATCGCTGTTATATCGAATCGCCATCGTTCGTCGGATAGGCCTTCAATCTGCGGGCTGGCCAGCGCCGTTCGTCTCTTTTCACTGATTTGTCCCCTCACATTGCGGGGTCGCAGTCGCTGTCTATACTCGGGGTTGTACGCAATTAGCTGATGACGCCCGACTGCATTAGGCAGGCAAGGCTTGGCGGATGTAAGCAGTTTGGAAGCCGCCCCCTTGGCCGCAGGTGCAAACCGGCGGGATAACAAGAACGATAAGGGGAACCCGCAATGACGCGACATCCACATGTTTGGATGGGCTTACTCTTGTGGTCAGTATTCAGCCAGGCGCAGGCCGCCTGGACGGTGAATATGGCACCAGGGGCCACGGAAGTCAGTCACGCCGTATTCGACCTGCACATGACCATTTTCTGGATCTGTGTGGTGATCGGCATCATCGTGTTTGGCGCCATGTTCTGGTCGATGATTATGCATCGACGTTCCACGGGCCAGGTGGCGGCCAAGTTCCACGAAAGTACGACGGTGGAAATTCTCTGGACCGTGGTGCCCTTGCTGATCCTCGTCGCCATGGCCATTCCGGCGACCAAGACCCTGATCAACATCTACGACAGCAGTGAGTCGGATATCGATATCCAGGTCACCGGCTATCAGTGGAAGTGGCACTACAAATACCTGGGCCAGGACGTCGAGTTCTTCAGCAACCTGGCCACCCCCGCCGAGCAGATCCACAACCAGGCCACCAAGGGCGAACACTACCTGCTGGAAGTCGACCAGCCGCTGGTGCTGCCAGTGGGCGCCAAGGTGCGCTTTTTGGTGACTGCCGCTGATGTGATCCACTCTTGGTGGGTGCCGGCGTTTGCGGTCAAACGCGATGCCATCCCCGGCTTCGTCAACGAGGCCTGGACCCGGGTCGAGAAGCCCGGTATCTACCGTGGCCAGTGCGCGGAGCTGTGCGGCAAAGACCACGGCTTCATGCCCATCGTGGTCGAGGTCAAGTCCAAGGCCGACTACGCCACCTGGCTCGGCGAGCGCAAGGAGGAAGCTGCCAAGCTCAAGGAGCTGACCTCCAAAGAGTGGACACTCGAAGAGCTGGTGGCCCGTGGCGACAAGGTCTACCACACCGCCTGCGTAGCCTGTCACCAGGCCGAAGGCCAGGGCCTGCCGCCGATGTTCCCGGCGCTCAAAGGCTCGAAGATCGCCACTGGACCGGCGGCAGACCACCTGAGCATCGTCTACCACGGCAAGCCCGGTACAGCGATGGCGGCCTTCGGCAAGCAACTGTCGGAAGTCGATATTGCAGCGGTCGTGACTTACGAGCGTAACGCCTGGGGTAACAACAAAGGCGACATGGTCACGCCTAAAGACGTGCTGGCCATCAAACAGGCGGAAAGCAAATGAACCTCTTCATTGCGTATGCCCTGAACCGCCCCGCCCATCTGCTTGCAGGAGAACGGTCATGAGCACTGTGATTGATGACCACGGTCATGCCGCTGACCACGCCCACGGTCCCGCCAAGGGCTTGATGCGCTGGGTGCTGACCACCAACCACAAAGATATCGGGACCATGTACCTGTGGTTCAGCTTCGCCATGTTCCTGCTGGGTGGTTCGTTCGCCATGGTGATCCGCGCCGAGCTGTTCCAGCCGGGCCTGCAGATCGTCGAGCCGGCGTTCTTCAACCAGATGACCACCATGCATGGCCTGATCATGGTGTTTGGCGCGGTGATGCCGGCGTTTGTCGGCCTGGCCAACTGGATGATCCCGCTGATGATCGGCGCACCGGACATGGCCCTGCCGCGCATGAACAACTTCAGCTTCTGGCTGCTGCCGGCGGCGTTCCTGCTGCTGGTCTCGACGTTGTTCAGCCCGGGCGGTGGGCCGAACTTTGGCTGGACCTTCTACGCCCCGCTCTCTACCACTTACGCCCCGGAAAGCGTGACGTTCTTTATCTTTGCCATCCACCTGATGGGCATCAGCTCGATCATGGGCGCGATCAACGTGGTCGCGACCATCCTCAACCTACGCGCACCCGGCATGACGCTGATGAAGATGCCGCTGTTTGTCTGGACCTGGCTGATCACCGCCTTCTTGCTGATTGCAGTGATGCCGGTACTGGCCGGTTGCGTGACCATGATGCTGATGGATATCCACTTCGGCACCAGCTTCTTCAGCGCCGCTGGCGGCGGTGACCCGGTGCTGTTCCAGCATGTGTTCTGGTTCTTCGGCCATCCCGAGGTGTACATCATGATCCTGCCGGCCTTCGGTGCCGTCAGCTCGATCATCCCGACCTTCTCGCGCAAGCCGCTGTTTGGCTACACCTCAATGGTCTACGCCACGGCGAGCATCGCGTTCCTGTCGTTTATCGTGTGGGCGCACCATATGTTCGTGGTGGGCATTCCGTTGGTGGGCGAGTTGTTCTTCATGTACGCCACCCTGCTGATCGCGGTGCCCACCGGGGTCAAGGTGTTCAACTGGGTCAGCACCATGTGGCAAGGCTCGCTGACCTTTGAGACGCCGATGCTGTTTGCCGTGGCCTTTGTGATCCTGTTCACCATTGGCGGCTTTTCCGGGTTGATGCTGGCCATTGCCCCGGCGGACTTCCAGTACCACGACACCTACTTTGTGGTGGCGCATTTCCATTACGTACTGGTGCCCGGCGCAATCTTCGGGATCTTCGCCTCGGCCTACTACTGGCTGCCGAAATGGACCGGCCATATGTACGACGAAACCCTGGGCAAGCTGCACTTCTGGCTGTCGTTCGTGGGGATGAACATGGCGTTCTTCCCCATGCACTTCGTGGGGCTGGCCGGCATGCCGCGGCGGGTGCCGGACTACAACCTGCAGTTCGCCGACTTCAACATGGTGTCGTCGATTGGCGCCTTTATGTTCGGTGCCACGCAGATCTTCTTCCTGTTTATCGTGATCAAGTGCATCCGTGGCGGCCAGCCGGCACCGGCCAAGCCGTGGGATGGCGCCGAAGGGCTGGAGTGGAGCATTCCTTCACCGGCGCCCTACCACACCTTCACCACGCCGCCGGAGGTCAAATGAACCCGGTCATGAAAACACTCCCGATCCCCTTTGGGAGCGGGCTTGCCCGCGATGGCTGCCTCAAGATCCCTGTAGAGCTTGAGGGCCTCATCGCGAAGCCAGCTCGCCCAGGTGGGCGTCATGGCTGACTCCGTACCTCTCAACCGCCTGGTCACGCGCCTGCTTATCCTGGTGCTGGCGATGTTCGCCTTCGGCTTTGCCCTGGTGCCGATCTACGACGTGATGTGCAAAGCGTTTGGCATCAACGGCAAGACCGCCGGGCAGTACGAGGGCTCGCAGGTGGTCGACCCCTCGCGCCAGATACGGGTGCAGTTCCTGTCGACCAATGCCATCGATATGGTCTGGGAATTCCACTCCAGGGCCGACGAAATCGTGGTCCATCCCGGTGCGGTCAACGAGATGGTGTTCGTGGCCTTCAACCCCACCGACAAGCCGATGACAGCCCAGGCGATCCCGAGTATTTCCCCGGCCGAAGCGGCGATGTACTTCCACAAGACCGAGTGTTTTTGCTTCACCCAGCAAGTGCTGCAGCCGGGAGAGCGCATCGAGATGCCGGTGCGCTTCATTGTCGACCGCGACATGCCCAAGGATGTGAAGCATTTGACCCTGGCGTACACGCTGTTCGATATCACTGCGCGCCAACCGCCCGTGGCTGTCCATACCGGCGGCTAGGCGTGCCTGCGGGCTCGATTAGGAGAACGGATACATGTCGACTCATGATACGTACTACGTACCAGCGCAAAGCAAATGGCCAATAATTGCCACGTTTGGGCTGTTGATCACCGTGTATGGCCTGGGTATGTGGTTCAACGACCTTAAGGCGGCGCGCCCGGAATCCCACGGCCCGCTGATCTTTTTCGTTGGCAGCCTGCTGCTGGCCTACATGATGTTTGGCTGGTTTGGCGCGGTGATCAAAGAAAGCCGCGCCGGCTTGTACAGCGCGCAGATGGACCGCTCGTTCCGCTGGGGCATGACCTGGTTCATCTTCTCCGAGGTGATGTTTTTCATCGCGTTCTTTGGCGCGCTGTTCTATGTGCGGCATATGTCGGCGCCGTGGCTCGCCGGTGAGGGCTCCAAGGGCATTGCCCATATGCTGTGGCCCAACTTCGAGTTCGCCTGGCCGCTGCTCAACAACCCGGATCCCAAGCTGTTCCCGGCGCCGGAAGGCACCATCAGCCCGTGGGGCCTGCCGTTGGTCAACACCATCTT
Organism: Pseudomonas sp. MF5691; assembly: GCF_016405645.1. Classification (NCBI taxonomy): domain Bacteria; kingdom Pseudomonadati; phylum Pseudomonadota; class Gammaproteobacteria; order Pseudomonadales; family Pseudomonadaceae; genus Pseudomonas; species Pseudomonas sp. MF5691. The sequence goes on along the minus strand of NZ_JAEKDC010000025.1, from coordinate 55,717 downwards.
GCTGGTGAGCTCCAGCGTGACCATCACCATCGCCCACCACGCCCTGCGCAAGGGCCATCGCGGCGCGCTGAAGATCTGGCTGGCGATTACCGTGTTGTTGGGGGTGGCGTTCCTCGGCTTCCAGGCTGAGGAATACATCCACGCCTATAAAGAGCTGGGCCTGACGCTGGGGTCCGGGGTGTATGGCGCGACGTTCTTCATGCTCACCGGCTTTCACGGCGCCCACGTGACCATCGGCACGATCATTTTGTTCGTGATGCTGATGCGCATCCTCAAGGGGCATTTCAATGCCGAGCACCAGTTCGGTTTCGAAGCGGCCAGTTGGTATTGGCACTTTGTCGACGTGGTGTGGATCGGGTTGTTTTTCTTCGTCTACGTGCTGTAGCGACTTACCAGGGGGCGTGGGAAACCAGCTGGCCGCTGAAGAACCCCCAGGTGATCAGCGCCAGGGTGATCACGGCCAGCACCACACGCACGGTCAAGGCGGTGACGAGGCGATTGGAGTGGCCTTCGTCCTTGACCAGAAAGAACAAGCCACTGAACAGGCTCACTACAGTAGCGATCAGCATCAGGGCAATAGCGGCTTTGAGCATGGTCAGGCTCCAGGGCTCTTTATTTTGAGGGGCGGGCAATGAGATTCAGTATAGCCAGCGCAGCATCGACCTTCGCGGTAACGCCATGAAACGCTTTCGCCCCGGGATTGCACCGACCCTGGTGGTGCTGGTGTTGCTGCCGTTGATGGTGTTCCTGGGTTTTTGGCAGTTGTCCCGTGGCCAGGAAAAACAGGCGCTGCTCCAGAGTTACGCCGAGCGCCGGGCGGCGCAGCCTCTCAGCGTTGCGCAACTGGCGGCGGTGGCTGATCCGGCCTTTCGCCGGGTGCAGTTGCGCGGGGAGTTCGATGCCGGGCACAGCGTGCTGCTGGATAACCGCATGCGCGACGGCAAGGCCGGCGTCGAGTTGCTGCAACCCTTTCATGACCAGGCCAGCGGCCAGTGGCTGTTGCTCAATCGCGGCTGGCTGCCGTGGCCGGATCGGCGCACGCCGCCAGCTTTCACCACCCCCGACCAACCTTTGAATATCAACGCCTGGGTGTATGTCGCCCCCGGCGAGACGTTCCAGCTACACGCCGACCCGGCAGCCGCGCAATGGCCGCGCCTGCTGACGGCGCTGCACCCGCAGGCGCTGTGGGCCGAGCTGGAGCGCAGCGGGTTTGCCTTTGAACTACGGGCCGAAGCGGGCCCGGCGACCTATGAAACCCAATGGCCGGTGGTGGCCATGGGGCCGGAAAAACACGTGGGGTATGCCGTGCAGTGGTTCGCCATGGCGCTGGCGTTGCTGGGCCTTTACCTCTACCTCGGCTGGCACAACGCAAGGGAGAAGCACCATGGGAGCGGCCATGAATCCACTCAACATGTCTGACACGCCAGCGGCGCCCAATCGCAGCAAGGGGCGCTGGCAACTGATTCTGATCCTGCTGATGGTGATCGGCCCGATGGTGCTGGCGACCCTGATGTACAAGTGGCAGTTCTGGGTGCCGGATAACCGCAGTGATCATGGCGAGATGATCGGCAACGGCCAGACCCGCGCCGATATCGGCGTACAGGCCGACGAGGGGCGCTGGCAATTGCTGGTGACCGCACCCGCGGCCTGCGCCGCCGATTGCCAGCAGTTGGTCTACCTCGCGCGCCAACTGCAGATCGGCCTGGGGCGTGATGCGTCCCGTGCCAGCCATGCCCTGGCCAGTGCGCAGCCGGTCAGCGCCGCGTACGAGGCCAAGCTCAAAGCCGAATACCCGCAATTGCGGCGCTTGCCCCTGGACCTGCCGACCTTCAAGCAAAATGCCGCCGCGCCGGGCGATGCGCAACTGTGGATCGTTGACCCCCACGGCAACCTGGTGCTGCGCTATGACGCGCGGGTCAAGGGCAAGGATCTGCTCAACGACCTGCGCCACCTGCTGAAACTGTCGAATATCGGATAAGGGCATCGTCATGGCCAAACCTGGATTTCGCCTCGCGCTGTTTGCCACCCTGCTGGCGCTGATTGTGGTGCTGCTGGGCGCCTACACGCGCCTGACCCATGCCGGCCTCGGTTGCCCGGACTGGCCGGGTTGCTATGGCTTTATCAGCGTGCCGAAAAGCGAGGCCCAGTTGGCCCATGCCGAGTTGCACTTCCCGGACACGCCGGTGGAGGCCGACAAAGGCTGGAACGAGATGGTCCATCGCTATGCGGCGGGCACCCTGGGGTTGTTGATCGCGCTGTTGGCCACCCGCGCCTGGACCCATCGCCGGCATCCGGGGCAGCCGTTGAAGCTGCCGCTGTTCCTGCTGGTTGTGGTGTTTGCCCAGGCAGCCTTTGGCATGTGGACGGTGACGCTCAAGCTCTGGCCGCAGGTGGTCACTGGGCATTTGCTGGGTGGCTTCGCGACGTTAAGCCTGTTGTTTCTGTTGACCCTGCGTCTGTCCGGGGTGTTGCCGGCGCTGATCGTGCCCCGGCGTTTGCAGTATTGGGCCACCGCCGGCCTGGTGCTGGTGATCGGGCAGATCGCCCTCGGCGGCTGGGTCAGTTCCAACTATGCGGCGGTGGCCTGTATCGACTTGCCGACCTGCCATGGCGAGTGGTGGCCGGCGGCGGATTTTGCCAATGGCTTTCACCTGACCCAGCATATCGGCCCCAACTACCTGGGCGGGCAACTGGACAGTGATGCGCGTACGGCGATTCACCTGACCCATCGCCTGGGCGCGCTGGTGGTGACTGTGGCGCTGCTGGGCCTGGCCTGGCAGCTCAAGGCGGTGGGCATGACCCGCCTGGCGGGCCTGCTGCTGGTCGCCCTGGCCGTGCAGATCGGCCTGGGCCTGAGCAATGTGTACTTTCATTTGCCGCTGCCGGTGGCGGTCGCCCATAACGCCGGCGGTGCAGCGTTGCTGCTGACCCTGGTGCTGGTCAATTACCACGCCCGTACCAGCCTGGTGCGGGTCCGCCATCAAGTGCCGTTCGGTTGGCGCTTCAGCCCGCGCAAGCACGTGTCGGGTCTGATTACCCTTAAAGGAGAGATGCCATGGCGACCTTGATTGGCGAGCGTCACAGCCAGGCGATCTGGCGCGACTACCTGGAGCTGACCAAGCCCAAGGTGGTGGTGCTGATGTTGATCACCTCGCTGGTGGGTATGTTTCTCGCCACCCGCGCCGGGGTGCCGTGGACGGTGCTGATCTTCGGCAACCTGGGGATTGCCCTGTGTGCCGGCGGCGCAGCGGCGGTCAACCATGTGGTGGACCGGCGCATCGACGCGCTGATGGCGCGCACCCATAAGCGGCCGCTGGCGGAAGGCCGGGTGTCGCCGGCCGCCGCGCTGACATTTGCCCTGGCGCTGGCGGTGGCCGGGCTGGGCTTGTTACTGGCGTTTACCAACCCACTGGCGGCCTGGCTGACCTTGGCCTCACTGCTGGGCTATGCGGTGATCTACACCGGTTTTCTCAAGCGGGCGACGCCACAGAACATCGTGATCGGCGGCCTGGCCGGCGCGGCGCCGCCGTTGCTCGGTTGGGTGGCGGTCACCGGGCATGTGAGTGCCGAGCCGTTGTTGCTGGTGCTGATTATCTTCGCCTGGACCCCGCCGCACTTCTGGGCCCTGGCCATCCATCGCAAGGAGGAGTACGCCAAGGCCGATATCCCGATGCTGCCGGTGACCCACGGCGAGCACTACACCAAGGTGCATATCCTGCTCTACACCTTCGCGCTGCTGGCGGTGAGCCTGATGCCCTATGTGATCCATATGAGCGGGCTGTTGTACCTGGGGTGTGCGCTGGTTCTGGGCGCGCGCTTTCTGCAATGGGCCTGGGTGCTGTACCGTGGCAGTCGGCCGCACGCGGCGATCAATACCTTCAAGTACTCTATCTGGTACCTGTTTTTGCTATTTATCGCCCTGCTCGTAGACCACTACTTATTGTTGAACCTATGACTCGAACTCAAAAAACTGTCTTTATCCTGGTGGCCCTGGTGGCGTTGATCATGGGCCTGACCGTCAACAAAGTGCTGTCTGGCAAGGGCCAGGGCGACCCCACGGCATTGATCGACGCGGGCATTATCCTGCTGCCGCAAAGCCGCCAGCTGCCGCCTGTGACCATGACCAACCAGGACGGCCAGCCGGTACTGGTCAATGAGTTGAAGGGCAAGTGGAGCGTGCTGTTCTTTGGCTACACCTTCTGCCCGGACATTTGCCCGACCACCCTCGCCCAGTTGCGGCAGATCAAGAGCGAGCTGCCCAAGGACGTGGTGGATAAGCTGCAAGTGATCCTGGTCAGCGTTGACCCGCATCGCGACACGCCGACTCAGCTCAAGCAATACCTGAGCTACTTCGATCCGCAATTTGCAGGCCTGACCGGGGCGAATGTGGAAGAGGTGCAGAAGGTCTCGAATGCCGTGAGCATTCCGTTTATTCCGGCGGATACCAGCAAGCCGAACTACACCGTCGACCATAGCGGTAACTTGGCGTTGATCGGCCCGGACGGCACCCAGCGCGGGTTTATTCGTGCGCCGTTGAACAACCAGAAGCTGGTGGCGCAGTTGCCGGGGTTGTTGCAGCGCAACTGAGCCGAACGGCTATTTTGCTGACCATACAAAACAAATGTGGGAGCGGGCTTGCTCGCGATAGCATCACCGCGGTGTAACTGATACACCGCGGCGCCTGCATCGCGAGCAAACCCGCTCCCACATAAAGCTGCTCCCACATTCTGAACTGCGGTGTGTTGGAGCCCGATCAGAACGCCGGCAGGATCGCCCCTTTGTACTTCTCGTTGATGAATTTCTTCACTTCCGGGGTCTTCAGGGCTTTGACCAGCTTCTGCACCGCGTCCGAATCCTTGTTGTCCTCGCGGGTCACCAGGATGTTGACGTAAGGCGAGTCGTTGCCTTCGATCGCCAGGGCATCCTTGGAAGGGTCCAGCTTGGCTTCCAGGGCGTAGTTGGTGTTGATCAGCGCCAGGTCGACCTGGGTCAGCACGCGCGGCAGGGTGGCGGCTTCCAGTTCGCGGAATTTCAGACCTTTTTCGTTGCCGGTGATGTCCTTGATGGTCGACAGGATATCGGTCGGGTTCTTCAAGGTGATCAGGCCCTGGTTGGCCAGCAGCAACAGCGCGCGGCCGCCGTTGGTGGCGTCGTTAGGGATCACTACATTGGCACCGTTCGGCAGCTCGGCCAGGGTCTTGTACTTGCTGGAGTACGCGCCCAGTGGCTCCAGGTGCACGCCGGCGACGCTGACCAAGTGGGTGCCCTTGGCCTTGTTGAACTCATCCAGGTACGGCTGGTGCTGGAAGAAGTTGGCGTCCAGGCGCTTCTCGGCCACTTGTACGTTCGGCTGCACGTAGTCGGTGAACACCTTGACCTTCAGGTCCACGCCTTGCGCGGCCAGGGCCGGCTTCACGAATTCAAGGATTTCCGCGTGCGGCACCGGTGTGGCGGCGACCGTCAGGGTTTCGGCGGCGTGGGCGGAAAACGCGGCAACCGCGGCGAAAGCAACCAGTAGTTTTTTCATCCAACAAGCTCCTTGTTCGGGCATCTGCCGGCGGGGGCCGGCAATCGCCTTTATTTTCGAGAGTAGTGTGTCACCAGCTTATCGCCGATGGTTTGCAGAATCTGCACCAGCACAATCAACATCACCACGGTCACGACCATGACGTCATCCTGGAAGCGCTGGTAGCCATAACGGATCGCCAGGTCGCCCAGACCGCCGGCCCCCACCACACCCGCCATGGCGGTGTAGCCCACCAGGGCAATGGCGGTCACGGTGATTGCAGCAATGATGCCCGGCTTTGCCTCGGGCAGCAGCGCCTTGGTGATGATCTGCCGTGTGGTGGCGCCCATGGCCTGGGTCGCCTCGATGATGCCGCGATCGACCTCGCGCAGGGCGGTTTCCACCAGCCGTGCGAAGAACGTCGAAGCGCCTACCACCAGCGGTGGAATCGCACCGGCCACGCCCAGCGAAGTGCCGGTGAGGAACACCGTGGTGGGGATCATCACGATCAACAGAATGATAAACGGCAGAGAGCGGATGGCGTTGACCACGAATGCCAGGGCGGCATAAGTGGTTTTCTGCTCCAGCAACTGCCGTGGGCTGAAAAGAAACAGCAGGATGCCCAGTGGCAGGCCGACCAGGACGGTGAAAAACAGCGAGGTGCTGAGCATCAGCATGGTGTCGCTGGTGGCAACCCAGATATCAGCCCAGTCGACGTTGTCGAAGTAATGCAGTAGCACGTCCATTAACGCAGGACCTCCATATGCACATCGGCTGCGGTAAAGCGCGCGAACGCCGCTTCCATGTCACCGCCGGTGATGGCCAGGGTCAGTTGCCCGTAAGGGGTATCTTTGATGTGGTCGATACGACCGGCGAGGATGCTGTAGTCCACACCCGTTTCGCGGGCGACGGTACCCAGCAGTGGCGCGTAGGTCGCTTCGCCCTGGAACGTCAGGCGCACGATGCGGCCTGGCACATGGGCGAACACATCACGCTGCTCGCCTTCATCGACCTGCTCGGCTTCCTGCACAAAGCGCTTGGTGGTCGGGTGCTTGGGGTGCAGGAACACGTCGGCCACCGGGCCTTGCTCGACAATCACCCCGGCGTCCATCACGGCGACCTGGTCGCAGACACGGCGGATCACGTCCATTTCATGGGTGATCAACACGATGGTCAGCTTCAACTCGCGGTTGATCTCGGCCAGCAGTTGCAGGACCGAGGCGGTGGTCTGCGGGTCGAGGGCACTGGTGGCTTCGTCGCACAGCAGGATTTTCGGTTTGGTGGCCAGGGCGCGGGCGATACCGACGCGCTGCTTCTGGCCGCCGGACAACTGCGCCGGGTACTTCTTGGCATGGTCTGCGAGGCCGACCCGGTCCAGCAGCTCGGCCACGCGCGCATCAATCTCGCGGCGCGACAGTTCGCCCGCCAGGGTCAGTGGCAGCGCGACGTTGTCGGCGACGGTCTTGGAGGCCAGCAGGTTGAAGTGCTGGAAGATCATCCCGACCTGCTGCCGGAAACGGCGCAGGCCGTTGGCATCCAGGGCGGTGACTTCTTCGTCATCGACCTTGATCTGGCCGCCCGAAGGCTCTTCCAGACGATTGATCAGGCGCAGCAGGGTACTTTTTCCCGCGCCGGAATGGCCAATGAGGCCAAACACCTGGCCGTTCTCGACGCGCAGGCTGGTGGGGTGCAGTGCGGGAATATCCTTGCCGGCGACCCGGTAGGTTTTATGGACGTTATGAAACTCGATCACGTAGCGAACCTTGTGGGGCGCATTGAAAAGGGATCAGCGGTTAGCCGGGCGCGCATTTTAGCCTGTCCGTATAGCGTTTCTTAGCATTTATTTCGTATTCAACCAGCGATTTGGCAATAAGGCGATCAAAGGTCATAAAAAAGGAACGGTAAAAAATCCCGTCAGTCACTACTTAAGCAACTCGATTTCCCGGGTGCCGTGCCCGGGGTTTTGCTCACACGAGCCAGGGACCGCTCTGGCCTACGCAAACGAGGAGTTTTGTCTGATGAGTACCAAAAAACCCGCTACGCCGCCCAAGAGCGAGCTTGCAGGCACCGATACCCTGGACCGTGGCAACACCAATGCCAAGCTGCAAAGCCTGGAAAAATTCCGTTCCGACGCCACTGGCCAGGCGCTGCGCACCAACCAGGGGGTGAAAATCTCCGATAACCAGAACACCCTGAAAGCCGGCGCCCGGGGGCCTTCGCTGCTGGAAGATTTCATCATGCGTGAAAAAATCACGCACTTTGACCATGAACGTATCCCGGAGCGCATCGTGCACGCCCGCGGCACTGGCGCCCATGGCTACTTCCAGACCTATGAAAACCATTCGGCGCTGACCAAGGCGGGTTTCCTGCGTGACCCAGGCCGTAAAACCCCGGTGTTCACGCGTTTTTCCACAGTGCAGGGCCCGCGTGGTTCAGGCGATACGGTGCGTGACGTGCGCGGCTTTGCCGTGAAGTTCTTCACCGACGAAGGCAACTTCGACCTGGTGGGCAACAACATGCCGGTATTTTTCATTCAGGACGCGATCAAGTTTCCTGACTTCGTGCATGCGGTAAAGCCTGAGCCGCACAACGAAATTCCTACCGGCGGCTCGGCTCACGACACGTTCTGGGATTTTGTCTCGCTGCAGCCGGAATCGGCGCACATGGTGATCTGGGCGATGTCCGACCGCGCCATTCCAAAAAGCCTGCGCAGCATGCAGGGTTTTGGGGTGCACACGTTCCGTCTGGTGAATGCCGAGGGTCAATCCAACTTCGTCAAATTCCACTGGCGCCCGACAGCGGGTACCTGCTCCCTGGTGTGGGACGAAGCGCAAAAGTTGGCCGGTAAAGATACCGACTACCACCGTCGCGATCTGTGGGATGCGATCGAGATGGGCGATTACCCGGAGTGGGAATTGGGCGTACAGGTGATTCCGGAAGATAAGGAGCACGCGTTCGATTTCGATATCCTCGACCCGACCAAGTTGATTCCGGAAGAGTTGGTGCCCATCACCCCGCTAGGCAAGATGGTGCTCAATCGCAACCCGGACAACTTCTTCGCTGAAGTTGAACAGGTCGCGTTCTGCCCAGGCCATATCGTGCCGGGTATCGACTTCTCCAATGACCCGCTGCTGCAAGGTCGGTTGTTTTCCTACACCGACACACAGATCAGCCGTCTAGGTGGCCCGAACTTTCACCAGTTGCCGATCAACCAGCCGCTGACGCCCCTGCATAACAACCAGCGCGATGCCATGCACCGCAGCACCGTCGATAAAGGCCGCGCGTCCTATGAGCCGAACTCTATTGATGGCGGCTGGCCGAAAGAAACCCCGCCGGCAGCACAGGACGGCGGTTTCGAGTCGTACCCGGAGCGCATCGACGCGCACAAGATCCGTGAGCGCAGTGAATCGTTCAGCGACCATTTCTCCCAGGCGCGCCTGTTCTTCAACAGCATGAGCACGCACGAGCAGGAGCACATCATCGCGGCCTACAGCTTTGAGCTGGGCAAGGTCGAGCGTGAGTTTATCCGCGCGCGTCAGGTCAATGAGATCCTGGCCAATATCGACCTGGGCCTGGCCAAGCGCGTGGCCGAGAACCTGGGCCTGCCGGCGCCGAAAAAAGGCACCGTGCCGGTGCGCAAGACCGCACCGGAGCGTTCGCCGGCCTTGAGCCAGGCCAACCTGCTGTCGGGGGATATCAAGACGCGCAAGGTGGCGATCCTGGCGGCCAATGGTGTGGATGGTGCCGCGATTGCCGCGCTGAAAAAGGCGCTGGCCGCAGAAGGCGCCCATGCCAAGTTGCTTGGGCCGACCTCGGCGCCGGTGACCACCGCCGATGGCAAGAGCCTGGCGGTGGATGCCTCGATGGAAGGCCTGCCGTCAGTCGCGTTCGATGCGGTGTTTGTGCCGGGTGGGGCGAAGTCGACCCAGGCGTTGAGCGGCGACGGTGTGGCGTTGCATTACCTGCTGGAGGCGTACAAGCATTTGAAGGCGATTGCCTTGGCGGGTGAGGCGAAGCAGTTGCTGCAGGTGCTCAAGCTGGAGGCGGATGCGGGACTGATTGTCGGCGGGGATGCCAAGGCGTTGAAGGCGTTTATTGCGGCGATTGCCCAGCATCGGGTCTGGGAACGCGAGCCTAGGGCCAAGGCGGTTCCGGCTTAAGTCATTGGTAGTTTGATAGGGCGCCATCGCGGGCAAGTCGAATCGTCGCACTGCCCGCGACTGGCTTCAGTCGGCTTTACGCGGAATCAACACAACCTGCGCCGGAATATGCCTGAGGATCTGCCGATGAATCTTCAGGTCGTACCCTGAATCAATCCGCTTCACCCGTTTAGTCAGCAGCGTGTTCAGCCACGGGTAATCCTCGGTGCGCGGCACCTGGATGCTCACATCACACTGGTAATTCACCACATCGGTGGCGATGGCATCCAGTTGATGGCGCAATTCCTGGATATCCGTGAGGTTCAGCGCCACCGTGGTGCTTTCGGCGGTGGGGTCGATGACCTTGGCTGGCGGCTTGGCTTCGGCGGCTTTCAGGGCGGCCTCGGCTTTATCCAGCTCGGCCTTGCGCGCGTGGGCGATGGCGTTGTTGACCCCACCGGTCAGCGCGGGAGCCTTGGGCATCAACGCCCGGGCGCGGCTCAAGGCCGTAGCGGCGGCGTTGACATCGCCTTTTTGCAGGACGATCTGGCTGCGCTGCAAATAGGCCTCGGCCAGTTGGCGCTGATACGGCTCGAGTGCCGGGTCGTCGGGCGATTGGGCCTGCAACGCGGCGAGTTGGTCCTCGGCGGTGGCCAGCTCACTGCTGGCCAGGTTTTGTTCCAGCTGTGCAATGGCCACAGCGCGCGCATCCGGCACCTCGGGGGCGACGGGCGGGGTGCTTTGGCAGGCGCCCAGCAGCAGGGAAAATGCGGCAAGGAGCAGATAACGGGAGGTGAACGGCTTCATTCCTGCGACTCTCTAATTGCGCAAAAAGCGAGCAAGTCTACACCCCTCGACGGGGCAGGACAAAACTCAGCAGAAACAGTGCGGCGGCCGTGACCACAATCGACGGCCCGGCCGGGGTGTCCTTGAACCAGGACAGTGCCAGGCCACCACACACGGCAAGCATCCCCAGCAAACTGGCGCCAACCGCCATCTGTTCCGGCGAGCGTGCATGACGCTGGGCGGCGGCGGCGGGGATGATCAATAGCGACGTGATCAACAATACGCCGACTATCTTCATTGCGACAGCAATCACCACCGCGATCAGCAACATCAGGGTCATGCGCAGCGCTGGTACGGGCAGGCCTTCGACAGTGGCCAGCTGTTCGTGGACGGTAATTGCCAGCAGCGGTCGCCACAGGGCTACCAGCAGAATCAGCACCGCAGCGCTGCCGCCGAGAATCCAGGCGAGGTCCGTGGGGCTGATGGCCAGCAGGTCGCCGAACAGATAGGCCATCAGGTCGATCCGCACTTCATGCATAAAGCTCAGCACCACCAGGCCCAGGGACAGGGTGCTCGGCGCAAGGATCCCCAGCAGCGTGTCCGATGCCAGTGGCTGGCGCTGTTGCAGGGTCACCAGCAGCACCGCCAGCAGCAGGCAGCCGACGGTCACGGCAATGGTCGGGCTGACGTCCAGCAAAAAGCCCAGGGCCACGCCGAGCAAGGCGGCGTGGGACAAGGTGTCGCCAAAGTAGGCCATGCGTCGCCAGACCACGAACGAACCCAGCGGGCCCGCCACCAGCGCCAGAGCCAAGCCTGCAAGCAGGGCATAGAGCAGAAAATCAGCCATGCTTGCAGCCATCTCCGTGGACGTGGGTATGAGGGGCAGTCGGATCGGCGACCACGGCGCCATGCAGGTCGTGGGCATGGTCGTGACGGTGGTGGTAGATCGCCAGGCTCTGGGCGTTTTTGCCGAACAGCTCGACGAACGCCGGGTCGCCGCTGACCTGCTCCGGGTGGCCGGAGCAGCAGACGTGGCGATTGAGGCAGACTACTTGGTCGGTGGTGCTCATCACCAGGTGCAGGTCATGGGACACCATCAGCACGCCGCAGCCATGCCGGTCGCGCAGGCGGGTGATCAGGCTGTAGAGCTCGGCCTGGCCGGCGACGTCGACGCCCTGCACCGGTTCATCGAGCACCAGCAATTCGGGTTCGCGCAGCAGGGCGCGGGCCAGCAGCACGCGCTGCATTTCGCCGCCGGAGATGCTTTGGACCGGGCTGTCGATGACCTGCTCGGCACCCACTTCCTTGAGCGCAGCCTGGGCGCGAGTGCGGTCCACGCCCGGTACCAGGCGCAGGAAACGCAGCACCGAGAGCGGCAAGGTCGGATCGACGTGCAGTTTTTGCGGCATGTAGCCGATGCGCAGCTTGGGCTTGCGCCAGACACTGCCGCTATCGGGCTTGAGCAGCCCCAGTACCGCGCGTACGAGGGTGGTCTTGCCGGCGCCGTTAGGGCCGATCAGGGTGACGATCTGCCCCGGCTCGACGCTCAGGTCAATGTTGTCCAGCACGTTCTGGTCGGCGAACGTGACGCCGACCTGTTCCAGGCGGATCAGCGCAGTGCTCATCAAGCCCCCTGGCAGCCCGAGCAGATGCCAACCACTTCGACGGTCTGCCCTTCGACTCGGAAGCCGACATCGCCGGCACTCTTGATAATCGCGTCGCTGATGCTTTTTTGTTCAAGTTCGATGGCGGAGTGGCATTCGCGGCAGATCAGGAACTGGCCCTGATGCGCGTGTTCCGGGTGGTTGCAGCCGACAAACGCGTTCAACGAGGCGATGCGGTGCACCAGGCCATTTTCCAGCAGGAAGTCCAGCGCACGGTACACCGTGGGCGGCGCGGCGCGGCGGCCGTCCTGCTCGCTGAGCACGCCGAGAATGTCGTAGGCACCCAGTGGCTTGTGGCTCTGCCACACCAGTTCCAGCACCCGCCGACGCAGGGCGGTCAGGCGCAGGCCTTGGCGTGCGCACAGGGCATCGGCCTCCGACAGTGCGTTGTGCACGCAGTGAGAGTGGTCGTGGGGACGGCTGGCAAGCGGTGTTTTAGGCATGAGCGGCGACAGATATTTGTGAGAGACGTTATTATGTTACCCGTTCCTGCTGACTTGAGTGCTTATCGTGTCCCGACTTTTTGCCGTTTTTGTCGTATTTGTCACCAGTTTATTGATTGCCGGGGCTGCCCAGGCCGAGGTTCGGGTGCTCACCAGCATCAAACCCTTACAGCTGATTGCCGCCGCTGTGCAGGACGGCGTGGCGGTTCCAGAGGTGTTGTTGCCTCCGGGAGCCTCGCCGCATAACTACGCATTACGCCCATCCGACGTACGGCGTGTGCAATCGGTGGATCTGCTGTATTGGATCGGTCCGGACATGGAAGGCTTCCTGCCACGGGTCCTCAAGGGTCGCAACTTGCCCACAGTGGCCGTGCAGGAACTGCCGGGCCTGAAGCTGCGGCATTTCGCCGAAGATCATCACTCCCATGGCGAAGAAGCCGACGACCATGATCACGATCATCGCCCCGGCAGCCTGGATGCCCACTTGTGGTTGTCGCCGGTGAATGCGCGGGTGATTGCGGCCAGGATGGCGGCGGACTTGAGCGCGGCTGACCCCGCCAACGCAGAGCGCTACCAGAGCAACCTGCAAGCGTTCAACGGGCGCCTGGATGCCTTGGACCTGCGTTTGAAAGCGCGCCTGACGGGGATCGCCGGCAAGCCTTACTTCGTCTTCCACGAAGCCTTCGATTACTTTGAAGATGCCTACGGCCTCAAGCACACCGGCGTGTTCAGCGTGGCCGCCGAGGTACAACCCGGCGCCCAGCATGTGGCGGCGATGCGCACCCGCTTGCAGGAAGTGGGCAAGACCTGCGTGTTCAGCGAGCCACCCTTGCGCCCGCGCCTGGCCGAGACCCTGGTGGCTGGCCTGCCGGTGAAACTGGCGGAATTGGATGCCCTGGGCGGCTACACCCCGGCCACGGGCCAGGGGTATGAGCAGTTGCTGGAAAAACTGGGTACTGATTTGGCAGGGTGCCTGGAGTCGCTGTAACCGACGACATAGAACCCCTGTGGGAGCAGGTTTGTGTGGGAGCGGGCTTGCCCGCGATAGCGGTGTATCAGGCGCTGATAGGCGACTGACACGCCCTCATCGCGGGCAAGCCCGCTCCCACAGCGTCAGAGGGCGAACGGCAGTTGGAGAGTGGCCTGCTGGCGCTGCTCCAGTCGTTGCTGGAACTCCACTGGATCGTGAATCAGCACGTCCTGCCCGGCAAATGACTCGGCAGCAATCAGCCGTGACAGCCAAAACCGCACACACGCCACGCGCAACATGGTCGGCCACAGCTCGGCTTCCTTGGCGCTGAACGGCCGCAGTGCTGCGTAGGCGCCCAGCAGTGCGCGGGCGCGATGGCCGTCGATCACCCCGGCGGCGTCCGAGCACCAGTCATTCAGGGCAATCGCCACGTCGTACAGCATCGGCCCGGAGCACGCGTTGTAGAAGTCGATCAACCCGGTCAGGTGGGTGCCTTCGAACATCGCGTTGTCGCGAAACAGGTCGGCGTGGAGGTTGGCGCGGGGCAGCGTGAGGATCTGTTCCTTGTGTTGCTGGATTTCATCCAGTGCCGTTTGCAACAGCTGCTGCTGGTGGGCGTCGAGGTGCGAAATCAGCTGCGCGCCCTCCTCAAGCATCCAGTCCAACCCACGATCGGTCTTGCGCTCCAGCACCTTGTCGCCCTGGGTGGCCAGGTGCAAGTGGCCAAGCAACTCGCCTACTTGCACGCAATGCTGGGCGTTGGCGTCCTGGATGTGCTTGCCCGCCAGACGCGGTTGCAGCAGCGCCGGCTTGCCTGCCAATTCGCGCAGGGCCACGCCGTCGGTGGTGCGCAGGGCGTAAGGCACGGGCAGGTCGGCGTCGTGGAGTACGTCGAGCAGTTCGATGAAGAACGGCATTTCGTCCACGGGGCCGCGTTCAACCAGGGTCAGGACAAATTCGCCCTGTTCCAGGCTGATAAAGAAGTTGGTGTTTTCGCTACCAGCGGCAATCCCCTGGAAATCGAGCAGGCGGCCGAGCCCGTAAGGGGCGAGAAAGGTTTCCAGCTCGGGCCGAGCCAGGGGGGTGAACACAGACATGGTTAAAACTGCCAGTACGGGCGCCGCGGGCCGCAGCGCCGATTAAAATTAAGAAATCATTTCCATTCGAAGATCTTCCATGACGGGATCAGCATATCCGGCTGGTCCGAGCGGATGAAGTTCGCATCGGTTCCGTCCGCGCGCACCAGAAAATACGGTTTGCCGCCCTTGGGCGTTACCTTGATTGCGTACAGGAAGCCGTTTTGGCGGAATTCCTGGATGGTCTTGTCGCCTTCCGTGCGAATGGTGACTTCCGGATCGCCCGAAGGAGCATCGTCTGCCGCTATGGCAGCCATCGGAGCGAGTGCAATCAGGCCGGTCAACAGCAGGCGATTGAATGTGCGCATGATAACCTTGTCCCTTTGTTGTCAATGGTCCGGCTATTCTAGCGCCAGACCCGCCGAAAAGGTTGATCCTGCTCATGAGCCAAGCCCCCCTCGTCCTGGTGGACGGTTCTTCATATCTGTACCGCGCCTTCCACGCGCTGCCGCCGCTGACTACGTCCAAAGGCCTGCCGACCGGTGCGGTCAAGGGCGTGTTGAACATGCTCAAAAGCCTGCGCAAGCAGTACCCGGACAGTCCGTTCGCGGTAGTGTTCGACGCCAAGGGCGGGACATTTCGCGATGACATGTACGCCGAATACAAGGCCAACCGCCCGAGCATGCCCGATGACATGCGCGTGCAGATCGAGCCGCTGCACCAGAGCGTGATCGCCCTGGGCTTCCCGCTGCTGTGTGTCGAAGGGGTCGAGGCCGACGACGTGATCGGCACCCTGGCCCGCAGCAGTGCGGCTGCCGACCGCCCGGTGGTGATCTCCACGGGTGACAAGGACATGGCGCAGTTGGTCGATGGGCACATTACCTTGGTCAACACCATGACCGGTAGCGCCATGGATGTGGACGGCGTAAAGGAGAAATTTGGTGTCGCTCCCGAGCAGATCATCGACTACCTGGCGCTGATGGGCGATTCCTCCGACAACATCCCGGGTGTTCCCGGTATCGGTCCTAAGACCGCTTCGGGACTGCTGGTCGGTGTGAACGGCGGTTTGAAAGAGCTCTACGAGCAGCTCGATATTGTCCCGAGCTTGCCGATCCGTGGGGCCAAGACCCTGCCGGCCAAGCTGGAAGAGCACAAAGAGATGGCGTTCCTGTCCTACCAGTTGGCGACCATCAAGGTCGATGTGCCCCTGGATGTTGGCCTGGAAGACTTGCACCTGATCGAGCCGGATCGCGAGAAGCTGCTTGAGCTGTACACCCTGCTGGAGTTCAAGAGCTGGATCGATGAGATTCAGCGTGATGCCAAGCGGGTCGAGCTCAAGGCTGCCGCTGACGTTGCACCGGCTCAGGTTGCAGTTGCGGCCCAAGCGCCTGTGGCCCCGGTCGAAGCGCAGTACGAGACCATCCTCGACCAGGCCCGCTTTGACGTCTGGTTGAAAAAACTCAATGACGCGAAGTTGTTTGCCTTTGATACCGAAACCACCGGTGTCGACGCCCAGCAGGCGCAACTGGTGGGGGTTTCATTTGCGGTGCAGGCCAATGAAGCGGCCTACATCCCGCTCACCCATTCCTACATCGGCGTGCCCGAGCAACTGGACCGCGATACGGTGTTGTTGGCTCTCAAGCCGCTGCTGGAAGACCCGAACAAGCTCAAGGTCGGTCAGCACGCCAAGTTCGACATGAACATCCTGGCCAATTGCGCCATTGGCGGCGACCCGGCGCACGGCATCACCGTGCGCGGCATCGCCTTCGACACCATGCTCGAATCCTACGTGCTGAACTCCACCGCGACCCGGCACGACATGGACAGCCTGGCGAAGAAGTACCTGGAGCATGACACCGTCAGCTTCCAGGACATCGCCGGCAAAGGCGCCAAACAGCTGACCTTCGACCAGATTGCCCTGGAGCAGGCCGGTCCCTACGCTGCTGAAGATGCCGATGTGACCCTGCGCCTGCACCTGGCCCTGTACGAACAACTCTGCGCCCTGCCGAGCCTGGCCAGTGTGCTGACGGATATCGAGATGCCATTGGTGCCGGTACTGGCGCGGATCGAGCGCCAGGGTGCCCTGGTAGATGCCGCGCTGCTCGGCGTGCAGAGCATCGAGCTGGGCAACAAGATGGTGGAACTGGAGCGTCAGGCGTATGAGATCGCCGGCGAGGAGTTCAACCTGGGTTCGCCCAAGCAATTGGGGGCAATCCTCTACGAAAAACTCGGGCTGCCGGTGTTGAAGAAGACTGGCAAGGGCCAGGCCTCTACCGCCGAGGAAGTGCTGGCCAAGCTGGCCGAAGATGACTATCCATTGCCTAAGGTGCTGATGCAGTACCGCAGCATGAGCAAACTCAAAAGCACCTACACCGACCGTTTGCCCGAGCAGATCAACCCGCGCACGGGGCGGATCCACACCTCTTATCATCAGGCCGTGGCCGCTACCGGGCGTTTGTCGTCCAGTGATCCGAACCTGCAGAACATCCCGGTGCGCACCGCCGAAGGCCGGCGGATCCGCCAGGCGTTCGTTGCGCCCAAGGGCTACAAGCTGCTGGCGGCGGACTACTCGCAGATCGAGCTGCGGATCATGGCGCACCTGTCCAAGGACGAGGGCTTGCTCAACGCCTTCCGCGACAACCTGGATGTACACACGGCCACGGCGGCCGAGGTGTTCAAGGTCGAGCTGGGTGAGGTCACGTCCGACCAGCGCCGTAGCGCCAAGGCGATCAACTTCGGCCTGATCTACGGCATGGGCGCGCAGAAGCTGGGCAAGGATATTGGCGTCGATACCAAGACGGCCAAGGCCTACATCGATGTGTACTTTGCCCGCTACCCAGGGGTGCGCGAGTACATGGAGCGCACCCGTGCCCAGGCATCCGACCAGGGCTATGTGGAAACCCTGTTCGGGCGCCGCCTGTATCTGCCGGATATCCACTCCAACAAGCCCCAGGAGCGCGCGGGCGCAGAGCGTACCGCGATCAACGCGCCGATGCAGGGCACTGCCGCCGATATCATCAAGAAAGCCATGGTCAAGGTCGACAACTGGCTGACGGAGTCGGGGTTGGACGCCAAGGTCATCCTGCAGGTACACGATGAATTGGTACTGGAGGTCCGCGAAGACCTGGTGGCTGAGGTCAGCGAGAAGATTCGCGAGCACATGAGCGGTGCGGCGAGCCTGGATGTGCCGCTGCTGGTGGAAGTCGGGGTGGGCGATAACTGGGACCAGGCGCACTGATCATCTGGCAGTGCTGCGGCATGACGTCGCAGCACTGCCTATAGATCGGAAAGCTCCGAGGGTTATTTCCAATAGTTTTTCCGGGCGCCGGAACTTAACCCATGAAAAGTCACTCAGAGTTACTGAATGGGTGGTGAAGCCCTTCAATGCTCCTATGTTGTGTTAAGTGTTGGCAGATATCTGGACCCCGCCCTAGCGGTCCGGAACTTGGACCCCGAACTTCCCCTCCCCATACGAAGTCCGGGGTTTTTTTTGCCTGCAGAAAAGTTACTCGGCGATTTCCGCGCCCTTGTCCGCCAGCTCCATCCAGCCTGCCAGCACGGTATAGGCGTCTTCCAGGCCCATGCGCTTGGGCGCCGAGAACAGCTGGATAGTGATCGCATCACCCCAACCCTTACGGATTTCGGCCTGCACTTTGAGCAAGGTGTTCTTGGCTGCGCCGTAGGTCAATTTGTCGGCCTTGGTCAGCAAAATATGCATTGGCATGCCACTGGCGACCGCCCAATCGAGCATCAACAGGTCGAAATCGGTCATTGGATGACGGATATCCATCATCAGGATCAGCCCTTTCAGACTCTCGCGGCCACCCAGATAGGCTTCCAGGTGACGCTGCCAGTGCAGCTTCAATGGGATAGGTACTTTTGCGTAACCGTAGCCCGGCAGGTCGACCAGACGCCGATCATCGTCTAGCTTGAAGAAGTTGAGCAGCTGTGTGCGGCCCGGGGTTTTCGAGGTGCGAGCCAGGCTGGCATGGGTCAGGGTGTTGAGCGCGCTGGACTTACCGGCGTTGGAGCGCCCGGCGAAGGCCACTTCAAAGCCTTCGTCGTCGGGGCATTGGTCGACTTTGGCGGCGCTGAGCATGAACGTGGACTGTTGGCACAGACCGAGGATGGGGTTCTTGAGTTGCATGGGATTTCCGATGTGGGCGGTGCCGGGAATGGGTGCGGCAAGTAGTGTCGTTCCCGTTTCAGTGGCGCCAGTATATAATGCCGCAGATTTTGTGTGTGCTTTGTCCCAGCGAAGGATGAAGTTCACGGGAGCGATAGACCTTTATTGCGCATTAGAACGCAAAACGCTTCCAAACCCTGAAAAGGTCGACGTATGACCCAGTGGCTGCTAGCTGTCGGTGTCCTGATACCACTTTACAGTGCGCAGGCTACACAGGATCCGGAAGCTGTGTACAACCGCGTTTGTGCGGCTTGTCATGCCGGGCAGTTGCCAATGGCCCCCAAGCGGGGTGACCAGGCAGCCTGGGCGCCGAGGCTGGCGCAAGGCATGGATACGCTGGTGCAGCATGTGACCCAGGGTTTCAAGGCGATGCCGCCGCGTGGTTTGTGCATGGAATGCCGTGCCGAGGATTACCAGGCCATCATTGTTTTGATGAGCGAGTAGACCCGGTCCATAACTCTATAACCTTTAGCCGTAATTGGATTAGCTGATGAACAAATTGATCGTGAGTCTGCTGTTGACCTTGGGCATCACTGGTGTTGCCCATGCTGCAGGTGACGCTACTGCTGGCCAGACAAAGGCCGCTGTATGTGGTGCCTGCCATGGAGCGGATGGCAACAGTCCGTTACCCAACTTTCCAAAACTGGCGGGCCAGGGTGAGAAATACCTGACCAAGCAGATGCACGACATCAAGGACGGCAAGCGAACGGTATTGGAAATGACCGGCATGCTGACCAATCTCAACGATCAGGACCTGTCGGATATCGCGGCGTATTTCGCCAGCCAGGCAGGCAGCGTGGGGGCGGCGGATCCAAAACTGGTCGAACGTGGTGAAAAGCTGTTCCGTGGCGGCGACCTCGACAAAGGCCTGCCGGCCTGTACCGGCTGCCACTCTCCGGATGGCTCGGGTAACGCCGCAGCAGGCTTCCCGCACCTGGGTGGCCAGCACGCCCAGTACATTGCCAAGCAACTGACTGATTTCCGCAAGGAAGAAGCCGGCCGTGCCAACGATGGCGATGCAATGACCATGCGTACGATTGCGCGCAAACTGAGTGACGAAGACATTGCAGCGGTAGCCAGCTACATCCAGGGCCTGCACAAGTAAGGTGCGCAAGACCGGGGGTACATCAGCGGTAACGTTAACGCTCGATTAATCCGTCGATGCAAGCATAAAAAGGGTGGCTGAGGCCGCCCTTTTTTGTGGCCGCTACCGTTACACTAACGAACTCATGCCCGTGTAGACCTGTCATAAAAAAGGTCGCGCGAGGCGACTTTATTTGTCCAGGAGTAAAGCATGCGTAAATTGATCCTCAGCGCCGCTCTCGTCACTGCCAGCCTGTTCGGCATGACCGCCCAAGCCGCCGATGTGCCGCTTGAAGCGGGCAAGACTTATGTTGAATTGGCCAATCCGGTGCCGGTTTCCGTGCCGGGCAAGATCGAAGTCGTAGAGCTGTTCTGGTATGGCTGCCCGCATTGCTACTCTTTTGAGCCGACCATCAACCCTTGGGCCGAGAAGCTGCCTTCGGACGTGAACTTCAAGCGCCTCCCGGCCATGTTCGGCGGCCCTTGGGATGCCCACGGCCAGATGTTCCTGACCCTGGAAGCCATGGGTGTGGAGCATAAGGTCCACAACGCGGTGTTCGAGGCAATCCAGAAACAAGGCAAGCGCCTGACCAAGCCTGAGGAAATGGCTGACTTCCTCGCCACCCAGGGCGTGGACAAGGACAAGTTCCTGACCACCTTTAATTCCTTTGCCATCAAGGGCCAGATCAAACAGGCCAAGGATCTTGCGCAGAAGTACGGCGTGCAAGGCGTTCCAACCCTGATCGTCAACGGCAAGTACCGCTTTGACCTGGGCTCCACAGGTGGTCCTGAAGCGACCCTGAACGTTGCCGACCAGTTGATCGCCAAAGAGCGCGCAGCCAAGTAAGGGGCTCGCCATGCGTCGCTGGGGTACTGAACGAGTGGTTGGCCTGCATGATCCGCAGGTCAACGAACACCACCTGACGTCCACCGGCCTGCCGGCGGATAGCCGGCTGCGCTTACTGAGCTTCAATATCCAGGTAGGCATCAGTACCGAAAAGTACCGCCACTACCTGACCCGGGGCTGGCAGCATCTGCTGCCCCACAACGGTCGGGCCGGCAATCTGCAGAAGATTGGCGACCTGCTGGGCGATTTCGACCTGGTGGCCCTGCAGGAGGCCGACGGTGGCAGCCTGCGTTCAGGCTACGTCAATCAGGTCGAACACCTGGCCCAGCTCGGTGCTTTCCCCTACTGGTACCAACAACTCAATCGCAACCTCGGCCGACTGGGCCAGCACAGCAATGGCGTGCTCAGCCGGTTGAAGCCCTCGGTGATCGAAGACCATCCACTGCCGGGCCCGAAAGGGCGTGGGGCGATTCTGGTGCGCTTCGGCGAAGGGCCCGAGGCGCTGGTGGTGGTCATGATGCACCTGGCGCTGGGGGCACGTACCCGGACCCTGCAGTTGGCCTACATCCGTGAGCTGATTGGCGATTACAAACACCAGGTGCTAATGGGGGACATGAACACCCACGCCAGCGACCTGTTGCAGAATTCTCCGCTGCGCGACCTCGGGCTGCTGGCGCCGCAGGTCGAAGCCACGTTCCCCAGTTGGCGTCCGCAACGCTGTCTAGATCACATTCTGTTAAGCCCGACCCTGACGCTGGAACGCGTGCAGGTGCTGGCGCAGCCCATTTCCGATCACCTGCCGGTCGCGGTAGAGATTCGTCTGCCGGGTTCGCTCACGGCTGATGCATTACCCGCGTTGAGCCCCGGCCCTCGCGGACCCCTTGCATGAGCGACGACGCCCAGCGCTGGAAAGAAAAATACCTGTTAAGCATCGAGCAACAAGAAAAGCTCGAACGTCGTTGGGCTGCGCGCCTCGACTTGCTGCGTCGTGGGCTGGTGCGCAGCACGCTGGCGGCCGAAGGCACGGATCGGGCCGTGGACCAGTGTATGAAAGAGATGCGCGATGTGGTGCGCACCGATGACATGGACGCCGCGCTCGCTGCCTTGTTGCCACGCCTGGAAAAGGCCGTGCTGGACTCCGAGCAACGCCGTGAAACGCGGGTGGATCAGATCAGTACGGCGCTGACCGCCTTGGTCTCGCAATTACAGGCCTTGCCCTTGCCCCGGGAAGTCAGTCGCCCGCTGAAGAGCTTTGCCAAGCAGTTGGATAGCCGAGTCGGCCAGGCGCGGGAAATTCCCCTGCTGCTCAGTGAGTTGAGCGGTCTGCAAGGGCAGGCCCTGAGTAATCTTGAGTCGGATGACGAACCTGCTCGTCCAGGTTTGTTGCAGCGCCTGTTTGGTGGCAAGGAGGCGGGTACAGAGGTTGCGCCGGTTGAGCCCGCTGTTTCTCCGCCTTCCCGGCAACCCCCTGCGGTAGCAGCAAGCCCGGCCACCCCGGTGGTTGAGGATGCGCCCGAGCTGGCCCAGGCCCTGCGTGCCTTCGCGCCACAAGCCCAGGCCCCGCAGCAGCCGGTACTTGAAGTTGCGCCTGCGCCTGCACCTCAGCCTGTGGCGCCTCGGGTTGATGTGGATGAGTGTGTGGCATCAGTGCCTGAGGTTGGCGCTCCTCGCTTATCACCCGTCGAGACGCTCGCGGTCGCCATCGAAACCCCGGAACCGCCCCGACCTGTCGAAGTGAGCCTTGCCCCGCTGCCTGAACGGGCTGTCGCTGCGGTGGTAGTTGCGCCCGAGGTCCTGCCCCTGGTGCCGCAACCGACCGAGATCGGCAGTCTGTCATTGCCGCCTGTGCTGGACGACGAATCGGCTGAAGTTGATCCTGAGGCGCTGTACGCCTTGCCCGATTCGCCCGAGCCGTCCTACAGCTCTGTCGCCAAACATATCGAAGACACCCTGCTCGGCCTGCTGGGCGACCTCGCTCTGCCCGAGCGGCACCGGCCCCAGGCGCAAGCCATGCGCGAACGCCTGGCCCAGGGGCTGAATTGGTACGAACTGCTACCGATCCTCGATGACCTGGCGGTATTGATGCTGGCCATCACCGATAGCGGCCAGCATGAGTTCGAGGCCTACCTCAAGCATCTCAACGAGCGGCTGGAAGCCTTCCAGAGCAACCTGCAGGCGGCCAGCGACGGGCACGCCGACAGCCGCAGCGCCGCGCGCGAGATGGACACGCAAATCCGTGAACAGATGGATGGCTTGCAAAGCAGTGTCCAGGAAGCGGCCGACCTCGATGACCTCAAGCAAGTGCTGGAAAGTCATCTTGAGGGGCTGTTGGGTGCCATGGATGAGCATCAAAGGCAGCGTGACCAGCGTGAACATGAAGTCGCCGCGCGGTTGCAGGGTTTGGCCGAGCGGGTGGCGAGCATGGAGCAGGAGGCCCAGGGCTATCGGGACCACCTTGAGGTGCAGCGCCAGAAAGCCTTGATCGACCCGCTCACTGGATTGCCCAACCGTGCGGCCTGGAGCGAGCGCCTGGAGTACGAGGTCAATACCTGGCATCAACAGGGCAACAGCCTGTCACTCGCGATGCTCGACCTCGACCACTTCAAGCGCATCAATGACAGCTACGGCCATCTGGCGGGCGACAAGGTGCTGAAAATCATCGCCACTGTATTGAGCAAGCACCTGCGCCCGACGGACTTTATCGCACGGTTTGGCGGTGAGGAGTTTGTGCTGCTGATGCCGGATTCGGCGTTGGGCGGTGCGCTGGAACTCGGCGAACGCCTGCGGGCGGCCATCGAGGCGTGCCCGTTTCACTTCAAGGGCGAGCGGGTGACCATTACGATGTCCATCGGCATGGCGCAGTTCCAGCCCGGCGAGCGCAGCGACCTGGCACTCAAGCGCGCTGACGAGGCGTTGTATCGGGCCAAGGCGGCGGGACGCAACCAGGTGCAGGCGGCCTGAAAATTTGTTCCATTTTGTATTGCCGGCCGCTGGCCGGCAAACCGTACGTTACACTGTTGCATTATCGTCTTTAGCGTAATGCCCGTTGCCATGAAATTTCTAGTTACTGCTCTGCTGTTCCTCACCCTCGCCGGTTGTGCGAGTGGCCCGCGGCTGGATACCAGCCACCCATCGGTGAACTTCGATCATCGTATCCAGTTCGTCGTCCTGCACTACACCGCTACCAACCTTCAAAGCTCGTTGGCGCTATTGACCAAAGGCCAGGTCAGCAGCCATTACCTGATTGGCGATGATGCCCGCGCAACCATCTATAAGCTGGTGGATGAAGACAAGCGCTCCTGGCACGCCGGAGAGAGCGAGTGGATGGGGCGTACCTGGCTCAACTCCAGCTCCATTGGCATCGAGATCGTCAATCCGGGTTATCGCGACACGCCAACAGGTCGGGTCTGGTATCCGTACTCCGAGGCGCAGGTCCAGTCCCTGGTGACCTTGCTCAAGGACATCAGCCAGCGCAACCGGATCAACCCGCGATTCATTATTGGTCATAGCGATATCGCGCCTGGCCGCAAACTCGATCCGGGTCCGTTGTTCCCCTGGAAGCGCCTGGCTGATGAAGGTCTGGGGATCTGGCCCGAGGCCCAGGCGGTTGCGCGGTATCAGGCCGAGTACGCCGGGCAGTTGCCGAGCATTACCTGGTTCCAGGAAGAGTTGGCACGCTTGGGGTATGCCACGCCGCAAACCGGTGAATTGGATGTGGCGACACGGCGTGTACTGGCCGCCTTCCAGATGCGCTTCCGGCCGGCGTTGTTCGACGGTACGCCGGATGCGCAAAGTGCAGCGATCCTGCGGGCACTGAACCACCGCTAAGGTCTTTAAGCGCTGCGCGCAATTGATGTGGGAGTCGTCGAGCTCCCTCCTTTGATCGTTGCAGCCTTTGAGTAGCGCGCTGACTGATAGTTACAGCGGCAACGCCATATAGAACTGCGTGCCCTGCCCCGGCCGGGAATAGACCCCCATCCTGCCGCCGTGCAGCTGCACGATCTCCTTGCACAGCGCCAGCCCCAGGCCGGCGCCGCCTTTCTTGCGGCCTACCTGAACAAAAGGTTCGAAAATCCTGCCCTGCTGGCCATAGGCGATGCCTTCGCCGTTGTCCTCCACGCTGATGATCAGCCGTTCGCCATGGCGCCGCGCTTGCAGGCGAATCTGCCCGCCTTCGCTGGTATGGCGCAGGGCATTGCCCAGCAGATTGTCGAGGACTCGCTCCAATTGCGCCCGGTCGGCGTGTAGCCTGGGTAGTTGCGCCTGTGCCTCTATCACCAGGTCGATGTTTTGCGCATTCGCCAGTTCGGCAAAACGCGCGCGGGCATGTTCGAGCAGATCGTTGGTGTCGCAGGGCGCCAGGGTGAGTTTTTGCAGACCGTTCTGATAGCGGGAAAAGTTAAGCAAGTCGTTGATCAGTTGCATCAAGCGCTGCATTTCTTCATTGACCGTATTCAGCAGGTCGGCTTCGCGCGACTCGGCGGGGAACTTCGCCCGTTCCTGGAACAGCCCGAATGCCATGTGCATACCGGTGACCGGCGTGCGCAGTTCATGGGAGGCGCGCAGCACGAATTCGCTACGCACACGCTCGAAGGCCCGCTGCTCGGTCACGTCATGCAACACCATCACCGCGCCGAGGATGTGCCCCTGGTGGTGGCTGACCGGCGTCATGCTGTAGGTCAGCAGGCGTGATTCGCCTTCGACTTCCACTTCCAGGTCGTCAGGCGCGCGCTCCAGGTTGCCGCCGCGCAGCACCAGATGCAGTTGCTCATCCAGTTCCGGGCGCTGTAACGCTTCGCCCAAGCCCTCTCCCAGGCGGGTCTCGTCCCAACCCAACTGGCGCTGGGCGACCGGGTTGAGGTGTTCAAGACGGCCTTGGCGGTCGATCATCAGCAAACCGTCGTCGATGCTGTCGAGCACGGCCTGCAAGCGTTGCTGGCCGGCGAGCAGTTCATCGACGTTCGTGGCCTGATGCTGACGCAGGGCTTCGGCCATGATGCCAAAGCGCCGGGTCAACAGGTTCATTTCTGCAACTGAAGAAATAGGCAGCGTGACATCGAAATTGCCTTGGCCGATTTTATCGGCAGCCTTGGCCAGCGCCTCGATCGGCCCGCCAAAGCGCCGGGCGATGCCATGGGCGGTGATGAACCCGATGATCAGCACTGCCAGCCCCACCAGCCCGAGCAGGCCGGCGATCCACAAGGCTCGCTCACGCGATTGCCGCACGGTGTCGCTGATGTTTTCCAGCGCGGTTTTGTGTTCGCTGATCAGCCCATTGCGCAAGGCGTTGAAGCTGGCGGTAAGTTTTGCGTTATTGCGCAGGGACGGCGGCGTACTTTCATTTTCGTCGAAGGCTTCGATAAACCTCAGGTAATCGGCCTTGGCCTGAGTGAGACCGCCGATCCGGTCCACACTTCTCTCATGGGCGATGCCTTGGTCCAGCAGCTTGAAATACTCCTGCTTGGATGTATTCAGCGCGACCGGGTCCGGGGTGTCGTTGAGCATCAGGATCAACTGGTCGCCCAGGGTCTGGCGCAGCTTGAGTCCCAGGTCCAGGGTAATGAAGTTGCTGCGGATCAGGGACTCCTGGGTCTTGGCCATTTGCATGACACTCACCAGCCCCAGCAGCAACCCAAGCAGGGCCACGGTGATCAGCGCAGAGATACTCAGGAACAGCCGCGTGCGCAGTTTCATCGCCAACTTCATAAGGTGCAGCTCACAGGTTGTATTGCTTGCGTTTGCGATACAGCGTCGATGCATCAATGCCCAGGGTCTTGGCCGCCTGGTCCAGGGTATCGCTGGTGGCCAGGACGGCGCCGATGTGGGCCTTTTCCAATTCATCCAGGCTCAACGCCGCACCAATACGCGGGGAATTGTTGGTCGGTTGCTCGGCCATCCCCAGATGGCTGATTTCGACTTTCTCCTGGGCGCAGATG
Source organism: Pseudomonas sp. MF5691 (assembly GCF_016405645.1). Taxonomy (NCBI): domain Bacteria; kingdom Pseudomonadati; phylum Pseudomonadota; class Gammaproteobacteria; order Pseudomonadales; family Pseudomonadaceae; genus Pseudomonas; species Pseudomonas sp. MF5691. The sequence continues at coordinate 29,081 of NZ_JAEKDC010000025.1, read as the reverse complement.
ATGCTCGCGCGCTCTACGACGTTGCGCAGTTCGCGGATATTGCCCGGCCAACGGTAGTTGAGCAGGGCTTCACGGGCCTCATCGCTGAAGCCGCGAGCCGGTCGCGCATACTCTTTGACGAAGCGCGCCAGGAAGCGGTCGGCAAGGGCGAGGATATCTTCGCTGCGCTCGCGCAGGGGCGGCAGATGCAAGGTGATGACGTTCAGCCGATACAGTAAGTCTTCGCGAAAACGCCCGTCGCGCACCATGTCTTCCAGGTTCAGGTTGGTCGCTGCCAGGATGCGCACATCGGCGCGCCGAGTGACTGGGTCGCCGACCCGTTCATATTCCTTGTCCTGGATGAAACGCAGCAACTTGGGTTGCAACGTCAGGGGAAAGTCGCCGATCTCGTCGAGAAACAGCGTACCGCCGTCCGCCTGATTGACCCGCCCCAAGGTGCTTTCGCTGGCGCCGGTAAAGGCCCCGCGACTGTGGCCGAACAGCTCGCTTTCCATCAGTTCGGCGGTCAGGGATGGGCAGTTGATCGTGACGCAGGATTTTTTCGCCCTTTTACTCCAGCCATGAATGGCCCTGGCCAGCTCACCTTTACCCGTACCGGATTCACCGAGGATCAGGATATTGGCATCGGTGCCGGCCACTTGGCGGGCGGTTTCGAGCACCACCATCATCGACGGGCTATGGGAGTCGAGGCCATCCTTGGGCTGGCGTACTTCGCCTTCCAGCGCTTCGAGGCGTGCCGACAGCTGGCGCACTTCCAGTTGCTTGGCGGTGGCCAGGCGCAATTGGTCCGGGCTGCACGGCTTGACCAGGTAATCGGCCGCGCCCGCCTGGATCGCATCCACGGCAGTATCGACGGCTGAGTGGGCGGTGACGATCACCACGCGCATCCAGGGCGCCTGGATCCGCATTTGCGCCAGCACATCCAGGCCGTTGTCTTCGCCCAGGCGCAGGTCCAGGAAGCACAGGTCGAACACCTGGCGCTGCAACAAGGCATCGGCCTGGGCCGCGCTGTTGGCGGTGGCGACGGTATAGCCTTCATCTTCCAGGCAGTAGCGGAAGGTGCGGAGGATCGCGGACTCGTCGTCCACTAAAAGAATGCGGCCTTGAAGTTCCTTGGCTGATTCCATCTGTCCCGCGCTCCTTAAATTAAGAATGATTGATCTTGGTTAGTCCCGGAATAATCGGGCAAGTTGCATGGTTTATTCTGATTGATTCAAGGCCCTATCGCGCAGCTATCTAAGACCCTTCCTACTTATATGCCTGGGCAGTGGGTTTTGACCCTTCTTGATGCTTCGGCAGCCCCACAGCCCGTTCTGATCCCTTGATCCGACCAACGACCATCGTGCATTTCGCACGGTGAGGATAGGCGCATCGTGCAGGATGCTGCTGATAAGAAAACCAATGATCTTATAAGCTACTGATTTTATTGGTTTTTATTCGGCGAAAAAACTGGCACGCACTCTGCAATATCTCTCTTACAAGCGTGATTAACGAACAAAACAAATGCGGGAGAGATTCAGGATGACTCGCCAAAGCCTCAAGCCATTGCGTGTATCGCCGCTGCGCCTTCAACAGGGTCTGTTCGCCAGCCTTGCGTTGATGGTGACCTTGATCGGTGGCCAGCAGTTACAGCATTGGCAGCAGAGCCAGGCGTCCACCCCGCAGTTCGAACGCGTACCCATGACGCAGCCCCATTTCCGTTCCGTTGGCAGCCACAGCGCCGACGTGACAACCCCACGCATGATGGCCGTTGAACAGGACATCGCCCTGTACGACGAACCTGTCCAGGAACGCTGGGTGTTCTAGGCACGAACCTGCCGCCCCGTTGGGTCGCGACAGGATGGCTACACAGCAGTCACTTCTATAGACGCAAAAGGAGAATCACCATGTTGAGTTGGGCAATCACATTCCTGATCATTGCCATTGTGGCTGCAGTCCTGGGCTTCGGTGGTATCGCGGGCACCGCCACGGGTATCGCCAAGATTCTCTTTGTCGTTTTCCTGGTGATGTTCATCGCTTCTTTCTTCTTTGGCCGTCGCGGTCGAGGCTGAACATGGCCAACTTGTCTTTTAAAACCCTGGCTGCCGCCCTGCTGTTGGGCGGCAGTGGCTTGGCCATGGCCGCTAATGACGGCCAGGCGCGGGCCAATGACCTGCTCAATACCGACCCGCAATATCGCGAAACCTGGCAGGGCGTGGTCAAGCAGGAAGAGCGTTTGCCTGAATGGGTGATCAATCTTTCGGGCACCGCCGAGCAAATGAATGCGGTGACGGAAGACGGTGATGGTTATTTGGTCGGGCCGCTGTGTGAAACGGCCGATACCTGCCTGAATAAACGTCTGATCGTGGCTTTCAGCATGGATAAGGACGATGCCTACGCGATGTTGGTCGAAGTGCCTGCGGGGCTTCCGGCGGACAAGTCACCGACACGGCATGCGGACTACCGTTTTCTTGGCAAGCCGGATGAAGGCATGCAGAAGTTGCTGATGGAGCAACTGAAGAAAGATCCGAATTGGTACTAGGTCCGTCTGCGGGCCTCACCAACATGGAAGCCGGCCAACTGCCTGTTTCCGTTTGCACCGCCACCTGACGGCGATGCATGACCAGGGGGCCGGGTTGCTCTGATCAAGGTGGATCGGCGTGACCTACGGGTACAGGGAGTGCCTGCGCAAGGGCCGGGTCAGGAGAAAAGCTGCGACGCAGGTCCGCAGGCCGTTATGGCCTGATGGACTTGCGGCGGGCTTGAGAGTGATCGCTAGGCGCTTATGCCGCCCATAGCTGTAAAATTCCCTTCTGCTACATCACAACCATTTCATGGTGTTACTGCGCGACCATCTATCGAGAAAGTTTGGCCTCGGCCAGACTGGTTTTTCGATGGTATGCGTAGGAATTTTCAAGAGTTTTTCCCTCCCGGCAAAAAAACCGAAAATCCCTGAGCGAGCCTGAAATGGCCGGTTCACGGCATGTATGCCTGACAGAATGTCGCATTCGAACTGACCAAACAGACAGTTTTATTTGCAAAAACCCATGCCGATTCGGCATAGGGTAGGCGTTTACGGCATTAGACTATGCCCCCCCGCATCGGAATAGTTGCGCCTTTTTTCGCTTGCCAGTAAGCCATATCGGCCATCTGCGGTGACCTTCTACGGAGGCTGATGCTCACACTTTTTCGCTCCCGGGCGTTCCAGCTGGCGCATCTGCCTGAGTCCACTTGAAACAAGGGTAATGACATGAAGAAGGCAAAACTAAGCCTCGCCTGGCAGATCCTCATCGGTCTGGTGCTAGGGATTGCAATCGGTGCTGTACTCAACCACTTCAGTGCCGAAAAAGCCTGGTGGATCAGCAACGTGTTGCAGCCGGCGGGCGATATCTTTATCCGCCTGATCAAGATGATCGTGATCCCGATCGTGATTTCGTCGCTGATTGTCGGAATCGCCGGTGTAGGGGATGCGAAAAAGCTCGGTCGGATCGGTGTGAAGACCATCGTTTACTTCGAAGTGGTCACTACCATTGCGATTGTGGTCGGTCTGCTGCTGGCCAACCTGTTCCACCCCGGTGCCGGGATCGACATGAGTACCCTGGGTACCGTGGATATCTCCAAGTACCAGGCGACCGCCGCCGAGGTGCAGCATGAACATGCGTTCATCGAGACCATCCTCAACCTGATTCCGTCTAACATCTTTGCCGCCGTAGCCCGTGGCGAGATGCTGCCGATCATCTTCTTCTCCGTGCTGTTCGGCCTGGGCTTGTCGAGCCTCAAGCCAGACCTGCGCGAACCCCTGGTGACCATGTTCCAGGGCGTGTCCGAGAGCATGTTCAAAGTCACCCACATGATCATGAAGTACGCCCCTATCGGTGTATTCGCCCTGATCGCGGTGACCGTGGCCAACTTCGGCTTCGCCTCGCTGCTGCCATTGGCCAAGCTGGTGATCCTGGTTTACGTCGCCATCCTGTTCTTTGCCTTTGTGATTCTTGGCCTGATCGCTCGCCTGTTTGGCTTCTCGGTGATCAAGCTGATGCGCATCTTCAAAGATGAGTTGGTACTGGCCTACTCCACCGCCAGCTCCGAGACCGTGCTGCCGCGCGTGATCGAGAAGATGGAAGCCTACGGTGCGCCGAAAGCCATTTGCAGCTTTGTGGTACCTACCGGTTACTCGTTCAACCTCGACGGTTCGACCCTGTACCAGAGCATCGCGGCAATCTTCATTGCTCAGCTGTATGGCATCGACCTGTCGGTTGGCCAGCAACTGATGTTGGTACTGACCCTGATGGTCACCTCCAAAGGCATCGCCGGTGTGCCGGGCGTGTCCTTCGTGGTACTGCTGGCAACCCTGGGCAGCGTGGGCATTCCATTGGAAGGCCTGGCGTTCATCGCCGGTGTCGACCGCATCATGGACATGGCGCGTACCGCCCTGAACGTGATCGGCAACGCCCTGGCCGTGTTGGTTATCGCGCGTTGGGAAGGCATGTACGACGATGCCAAGGGCGAGCGCTACTGGAACTCCCTGCCACACTGGCGGACCAAGACCGCGCTGCCGGCTGGCGAGACCAGCCAGGGCTGATCCCTGCTTGATTCGCACAAACCCCGGTAAATCCGGGGTTTGTCGTTTCTGCCAGCCCCGCTATCATTCGCCACATATTTAAAGGGGTGTGACTGATGCTTAATGGCCTGTGGCTTGGCTTCTTTGTCGTGGCAATGGTATCGGCGCTGGCGCAATGGCTGGTGGGCGGCAACGCCGGGATCTTTGCGGCGATGGTGGAGAGTATCTTCGCCATGGCCAAGCTGTCGGTCGAAGTGATGGTGCTGCTGTTCGGTACCCTGACCCTCTGGCTGGGCTTTCTGCGCATCGCCGAGAAGGCCGGGATCGTCGAGTGGCTGGCCAAGGCTCTGGGCCCGCTGTTCCTGCGGCTGATGCCGGAAGTGCCGGCCGGTCACCCGGCCATCGGCCTGATCACCCTCAACTTTGCCGCCAACGGCCTGGGCCTGGATAACGCGGCGACGCCGATCGGTCTCAAGGCCATGAAGGCGCTGCAAGAGCTCAACCCGATCCCCAACACCGCGACCAACGCGCAGATCCTGTTCCTGGTGCTCAACGCGTCCTCCCTGACCCTGCTGCCGGTGACGATCTTCATGTACCGCGCCCAGCAAGGCGCGCCCGACCCGACCCTGGTGTTCCTGCCGATCCTGTTGGCCACCAGCGCCTCGACCCTGGTGGGCCTGCTGTCGGTAGCACTGATGCAACGCCTGCGCCTGTGGGACCCGGTGGTGCTGGCGTACCTGATCCCCGGTGCGCTGGTGCTGGGTGGCTTTATGGCCTTGCTGGCCACGATGTCGGCGACGGCCCTGGCAGGCTTGTCCTCGATCCTCGGCAACCTCACGCTGTTTGGCCTGATCATGCTGTTCTTGCTGATCGGCGCGCTGCGCAAGGTCAAGGTCTACGAAGCGTTTGTCGAAGGTGCCAAAGAGGGCTTCGACGTTGCCAAGAACCTGCTGCCGTACCTGGTGGCGATGCTGTGTGCAGTCGGCGTGCTGCGCGCTTCCGGGGCGCTGGAGTTTGGCCTGGAAGGCATTCGCCATCTGGTGGCCTGGACCGGCCTGGACACGCGTTTTGTCGACGCCTTGCCTACGGCGATGGTCAAGCCCTTCTCCGGCAGCGCGGCGCGGGCGATGCTGATCGAGACCATGCAGACCCAAGGGGTGGACAGCTTCGCGGCGCTGGTGGCGGCGACGATCCAGGGCAGTACCGAGACCACCTTCTATGTGCTGGCGGTGTACTTTGGCTCGGTGGGTATCCAGCGGGCGCGGCATGCGGTGGGGTGTGCGTTGCTCGCGGAGTTGGCCGGTGTGGTGGCGGCGATTACCGTTTGCTACTGGTTCTTTGGCTAAGGCTTAGATCGCTATCGCAGGCAAGCCCACACATCAGAATGTGGGCGCTGGCTTGCCTGCGATGAGGCCCTCAGCGTTTCGGCGCTGCATTGCCCTGCGCCACCACCCAATCCACCACCTGCTTGTTCAACTGATCCCCCGCCAACCCAAACCCGGCGACCACCGCTGGCACCTGGGTATCACTCACCGGCTGGCGCACTTCAAAGCGCTTGGCCGCCACGATCCGCTGGTCACTGCCGCGCACCAGTCGCGCGTCCAGGCGTATCACCACCTCCACTGCCCCGCCCCGGTACTCGCTCTGGAAGGCCTGCAACTGCCCGCCCAGATCGAAGTCCGCCTGCAGGTTGGTGTCATCGGTGCTCAGGAACGCCACCCGGCCATCGCGCTGGAAACCGTCCAACAGACGGTTGCGCAACAACACCGGCGCCGGATCGCTCCAGCGCGACTGGGCATAGCTGCTGATCAAGTTGCCCTCGGGGACCACGGCAATGCGCGGGCTGTCGAGGAATTCACTGGCCTGCGGCTTGGCCAGGCGCAATGACCAGGTGCCCGGGTTGCCATGGGCTGAGGCCTGGGCTGCCGGTAGCCGATAGACGTTGGATGGATCGGCCTTGGGCAGGATCGAGCAGGCGCTGACCAGGGCCAGGGCCACTGGCAGGATCATTTGGTAAGCACGCTTCATGGCGTGAACTCCTTGTTCTTGTCACTGCCCAGCAGGTACCCGCTGGGGTTGGCTTCCAGGCGACGGGAAATGGCCCGCAGGGAGCCGAGGGTATCGCGCAGTTCGCGCACGGCCGGCGCCAGTTCATTGAGGCCCTGCATGCCGCTGTTCAGGGATTCTTTGTTGTCGCTCAACAAGGTGTTGATGGTCGCGGTGCTTTGCTCCAGGGAGCGCATGGCCCCTTCGGCGCTGCCGAACATCTGTTTGCCCTGGTCGTTGAGCAGGCCGTTGGCGTTGCGCATCAGCGCGGTGGTCTGCTCCAGGGTGGCGCCCGCCTGTTTGCTGACCTGGGCCAGTTGCTGCATCACCACCTTGATATCGCCCCGTTGCTCGGCGATGGCCCCGGTGGTCTGCTCCAGGTGTGCCAGGGTGCCGCTCAGGCGATCGACGTTGGCGGGCGAGAACATGCGGTTGGCGTTGTGCAGCAGCAGGTTGATGCTGGTCATCAGGTCATTGCTGTTGTTCAGCAGCCGGGCGATGGGCGATGGCGAGGCGGTGATCTGCGGCAGGTTGCCGTTCTTGCCCTTGAGTTCGGGGCTTTGCGGAGTGCCGCCGCTCAGTTGAATGATCGAGGTGCCGGTGATGCCAGTCAGCGCCAGCTTGGCCTGGGTGTCTTCCTTGATCGGCGTCTGCCCGGCCAGGCGGATGCGTGCCAGGACGCGACGTGGGTCTTTCGGGTCCAGGCGCAGGCTGGTGACATCACCGACCTTGATCCCGCTGTACTGCACCGCGCTGCCCTGGGACAGGCCGCTGACCGCTTCGTTGAAGATCACTTCGTAATCCTGGAACGCGCTGTCGACGCTGGACTTGGCCAGCCACAAGCCGAACAGCATGGCGCCGACCACAACGATCACGCTGAACAGACCGATCATCACATGATGGGCTCGGGTTTCCATGTCATACCTCGTTAAGCTGTTGAGCGGCATCCAGTGCCGCACGGCCCCGTGGGCCATGAAAGTATTCGTGAATCCAGGCGTCGTCCGTTTCCGAAACAACATCTATGGCTCCGGCCACCAATACCTTTTTCTGCGCCAGCACCGCCACACGGTCGGTGATGGTGTAGAGCGTGTCCAGGTCATGGGTGATCAGCAGCACACTCAGGCCCAAGGCATCGCGCAGGGTCAGGATCAACTGGTCGAAGGCTGCTGCGCCAATGGGGTCGAGGCCGGCAGTCGGTTCATCGAGAAACAGAATGTCCGGGTCCAGGGCCAGGGCGCGGGCCAGGGCCGCACGCTTGATCATCCCGCCCGAGAGTGACGACGGGTATTTGTCGGCCGCCGACAACGGCAGCCCGGCCAGGGCCAGCTTCACCGCTGCCAGGTGCTCGGCATCGGCACGGCTGAGGCCGGCGTGTTCGATCAATGGCAGGGCGACGTTCTCCGTGACCGTCAGCGAAGAAAACAGCGCGCCCTTCTGGAACAGCACGCCGAAACGCCGCTCCACCAGGGAGCGCTCGTGCTCCGCCAGGCTCGGCAGGTTCTGCCCGAAGACCCGCACCTGGCCTTCACTGGGCTGGCGCAGGCCGACGATGCTGCGCAACAGCACCGACTTGCCGCTGCCCGAGCCGCCGACCACGGCGAGGATCTCGCCCTTGTACAGGTCCAGGTCGAGGTTTTCATGCACGCTTTGCGGGCCAAAGCGGTTGCACAGGCCACGGACTTCGATCACCGCCTCGCTGGGCGCTCGCTGTAAACGGCTCACCAGCCCGTCTCCATAAAGAACAATGCGGCCACTGCGTCGAGCACGATCACCACAAAAATTGATTGCACCACCGCAGAGGTGGTGTGGGCACCGACCGATTCGGCGCTGCCGCTGACCTTGAAGCCTTCCAGGCAGCCAATGGCGGCGATCAGGAAGGCGAAGAACGGCGCTTTGACCAGGCCCACCAGCAAATGCTGGACGCCAATGTCCGATTGCAGCAGCGAGAGGAACATCGCCGGCGAAATATCCAGGGCCACGGCGCACACCACGCCGCCGCCGATAATTCCGGAGATCATGGCGAGGAAGGTCAGCATCGGCAGCGCCACCAGCAACGCGAGAACGCGGGGCAGCACCAGCAACTCCATGGGGTCCAGGCCCAGCGTGCGGATGGCGTCGATTTCTTCGTTGGCCTTCATCGAGCCGATCTGCGCGGTGAAGGCACTGGCGGTACGGCCGGCCATCAGGATTGCCGTGAGAAGGACGCCAAACTCCCGCAGGAAGGAGAACGCCACCAGGTCCACGGTGAAAATACTTGCGCCGAAACTTTCCAGCACCGTGGCGCCGAGAAACGCAACCACGGCGCCCACCAGAAAGGTCAGCAAGGCGACGATAGGCGCGGCGTCGAGCCCGGTCTGTTCGATATGCGCCACCATCGGCGTCAGGCGCCAGCGCTTGGGCCGGAACACGCCACGGGCGAGGGTTTCGAGGATTAGGCCGATAAAGCCGAGCAGCTTCATGGCATCTTGCCAGACGGTATCCACCGCGCCGCCGATGCGCGCCAGCAGTTGGATGCCGGCGCTTTCCTGCGGCTCTTTGACTGGCACACAGAAATCATTCAGGGAGCGGTAGACGGTCTTGAGCAGCGCGCGGTCGGCGGCGGGCAGACTGCAGTCGGATTGTTCGGCGGAGTGCTCGATGCGCTCGGGCCCCAACAGTTCCACCAGCAGCGAGGCGCCGGCAGTGTCCAGCGCGCCCAGGCCGTTGAGGTCGACGCGGGTGCTAGCGTCGTACTGGCCGTCGAGGCTCGCCGACAACCGCTTGAGGGCGCTGTAGTGGGCCAGCGTCCAGTCCCCGGTGACCCTGAGTTGGGGCGGTTGGGTGGACGCGTCCAGGTGGGCATTGCCTGCCGTTGTGCTACTGGTCATAAGCTCCGAGCTTGTTTGGCTATTCCACAATTGCTATGTAATAGCACGATCCATCCTACTTTGGCGTGTCCGTTGGTGCTGTGTCCGTGACTTTAAAGCGCAACACGCCGATCACCTGGCCATCTTCGGTCAGCACCCGCACTTGCCAGCGGCCCGCGGCATTCGCCGGGAAGTTCTGCTTGTGCGTCCAGGCCCGATAGCCTTCCTTGCGCCCGCCATGGATGTCCAGGGCAATGCGGTCGACCTCTTTGCCGTTGAACTTCCACACATGGTAGATGCGCTCGTCCAGCCCGCGCGGTGCGTTGATCGCGGTGTAGGCGTACAGGCCGCTGCTGCGCAGTTGGCTGGCGCTGACTTCCTTGAGGTCATCGCCGGGGGTACGGTCCTGCAATTGGGTGCTGATTGCCACTTCGGTCATCCACAGGGTCGCCGGCGGCACCCAACTGCGCAGGAACCAGCCCGCACAACCGATCGCCGCCGTCACGCCCAGCAGCATCAGCCACCCCTTGACGCTGCGCAGTGGCAGGCTTACTGCCAGGCTGGGGATCGACAAGACCATCGCCACGCCCAGGGCCAGTTTGTAACTTTCGGCGGTGGTCAGGTGCAGGATGATCGGCAACGCGGTGAGCAAGGCGGCAAACAGGGTCAGGGTGTGCAGCGCCAGAAACAGCGAGCGCTTGGGTGCCAGCCATTTGTAGTACAGCGGGTCGGTGATCGAGACGAGTGCGGCGGCGCCCAGCAAACCGGTGAAAATTGCCTGGCTGCTGTTCCAGGTGGTGGTGACAAAAAAGAACGGCAGGACAAAAAACAGGCTTTCCTGGTGGATCATTTGCGTGGCGTAGCGCAGCAGCGGCTCGGGGATTTCCCGCTTGAAGACCTTGCTGAACAACTGGGTGAAGCTGTTCTCCAGCATCAGCCATAGCCAGCTCACCAGCATGATGATCGCGATCCAGCTGGCCATGCCTTGCTGGCGGTCCACCAGGATAAAGCTGCCCACCCCCGAGATAAAACCGCCGAGTGCGATCACCCCTGGGTAGCGCTTCATCAGTTCGAGGATGCGCTGGATGAGATGGGTCAGGTTTGGCATTCGGCGGTTCGCAGTCTTTGTAGGAAAAAATCCCAGACAGAATAACGTCTTAGCCCTCTGAGTGGCGTGCGATTACGCAACTGCTTTGCGATAACGGAGCACGCCAATCAGCCCAATGGCAATCAGCCCCAGCACGCCTGCGGCGATCCAGCCCAGGGCGTCGTAACTGAGCAACGGCTTTTCGATGCGCCAGTAGCCGGGCTGGTTGAGCAACTGGCGCATGGCCTGGTTGGTTTGCGCCAGGCTTACGGCCTTGATGCGCTTGGCCGGGTCGCTGAAGCGGCCATCGGCGTAGTCGGCCAAGGCGCCCCAGTAATAGTCGGCCAGGCCACTGTTGCCCTGCACGGCCCAGGCCTGGCGGTCGATGGCGGCTTGTTGCAGGCGGCTAAAGGTGACTCGGTCGAGGCCATCCTCAAGCAGCTTGGCCTTGAGGTTTTCGAGGACGTGTTCGGCTTCAGGCAGGTTGTCGCGGTCCAGGTCGGCGTTCAGGCTCATGAACCCCACGCCGCCCAGCACTTCGCGCTCGCTCCGCGGGCCGTAGGACAGGCCATGCTGCAGGCGCAACTGGCGATACAACGTCCAATCCAGATAGTCCTTGAGCAGGTCGTAGGTCGCGTCGTGCTGGTCGTCCAGTATCGGCTCGGGAAACAGCCAGTGCAGCTTGGCGCCATCGCCGACCCAGCCACGGACCAGGTCACGCTGGGTCGCTGCGGCCTTAAGGGTTTGCGGTAAGGCCCGGTGTTCACTGGGGTCTACCGGCTCGAGCTGGCCATAGGTGCGTTCCAGATAGGCCGGGAGCAGTTTGTCGAGGTCGCCGACGATGATCAGGGTCATGTTGTTGGGGGCGTACCAGTCCTGGCGTACCTTTTCCAACTGGGCGCGGGTCAGGTGCTCGACTTCGGCACGCTCGGCGCATTTGAGGCCCAGTTCCACTGCCAGTTGATTGCTGGCGTTGTGGCCCAGGTCCTGGCGATCCAGCAGGCGTTGCAGGTGCGAAGAGTGGCCGCCGTCTTCGCGCTCCACCACCTGTTTGGCCGCGTTGATTGCGGCGTCGCTCAGCTCGGTACGGGTCACGATTGCCATCAGCAGGTCCAGCACCTTGCGCTGGTTGCGCGCCGGGGCTTCGATGACGAAGGTGGTGTCGGCATTGCTGGTGTAGGCGTTCCACTCCCCGCCCAGGGCCTGCATCTGTTCTTCCAGCTCGCCCTCGCCGCCGCCATTGATGCCGCTGAATAGCAGGTGCTCCAGCAGGTGCGGCAGTTCCTTGTCCGCGCAACTGAAGTCGTCCAGGCCTACACCGACCACCAGGCGGATCGCCACGTGCCCACGTTCGGTGCCCGGCTTGAGCAGCAACTGCAGGCCGTTGGGCAACAGATAGCCTTCGACCTGCAAGCGGTCAAAGGCAAAGGCGTGGGCCGAGCCTATGAGCAGGCAGGCGAATAACAGGCGACGCATAACGGGGTTCCTGGCGGGTGATGACTTTGGGAGCAGCCAGTGTGTCAGGCATGCATTTTTCTGCTGACACACCGCTATCGCGGGCAAGCCCGCTCCCACATTGGTTGGGCGGTGTTTTTAACTGACTCCCCGGGCGTGCGGTTCGTTCAGGGCGAATGGGTGATGTCGGCAATATTGTCCGCTGCCAGCGCGCCGGTCTCGGAGGTTTCCAACACTACATAAGCACTGCTGCAAAACAACGAGTTCAGGCGTTTCATGTCGGCAATCAGCTCCAGGTGCAGGGAGCTGGTCTCGATACTTTGCACGATCTTGCGTTGCAGGCGGCTGACGTGGGCGTGGGCCAGGCGCCGTTCCTGGGCGCGAAAGCGGCGCTTCTCGCGCAGTAATTGGCGGGCGCTTTCCGGGTCGGCGCTGAGGAATACCGACAGGCCCAGGCGCAGGTTGGAGATCAACTGGCTGTGCAGGTCGGCCAGTTCCTCCAGCCCGACTTCGGAAAACGAGCGACGCTGGGAGGTTTTCTGCTGCTGGACCTTGCGCAGCATGCGCTCGATCAAGTCGCCGGCCAGCTTCAGGTTGATCGACAGCTCGATGATTTCGGCCCAGCGCCGGCTGTCGTGCTCGCTGAGGTCCTCCCGAGGCATTTGCGCCAGGTACAGCTTGATCGCGCTGTAGAGCGCCTCGACATCATCGCTGAGGCTGCGCATTTCCTGGGTGATCGCGGTTTGTTTGCCGCGCAGCACTTCCAGCGTGGCGGTCAGCATGTTGTCGATCAGGTCGCCCAGGCGCAGGGTTTCCCGCGCGGCATTGGCCAGGGCCAGGCTCGGCGTGGTCAACGCCGTGGGGTCGAGATGGCGGGGTTTGGCCAGGCCATTGGCCTCTGGGCGCTCCGGCAGCAGCCAGGCACACAGGCGTGCCATGGGGCCGATAGTCGGCAGCAGGATCAGGCAGCGGGTGACGTTGTAGAGCAGGTGAAAGGTGATGACCATGCCCTGGGCGCTGTAGTCCAGGGTGTCCATCCACTGCACCAGCGGGTCAAGCACGGGAATGATCAGCAACAGGCCGATCAGCTTGTACAGCAGGCTGCCCAGGGCCACTTGGCGGCCGGCGGCGTTTTGCATGCTGGTGCTGAGGAAGGCCAGCACGCCGCTGCCGATATTGGCGCCGATCACCAGGCCGATTGCCACATGCAGGCCAATCACCCCGGCGCCGGCCAGGGTCGCGGTCAGCAGCACGGCGGCCAGGCTGGAGTAGGAAATCATCGCAAACAGCGCGCCCACCAGGGCATCGAGCAGAATGTCGCCGGTCAGCGAGGCGAACAGCACTTTGACGCCCTGGGCCTGGGTAATCGGCCCGGCGGCTTCAACGATCAGTTGCAGGGCGAGAATGATCAGGCCCAGGCCGATCCCCACCCGCCCCATCTGCCCGGCGCGTGTCTGCTTGCGCGACAGGAAGAAGATCACCCCGAGAAAGATCAGCAGCGGCGACAGCCACGACAGATCCAGGGTCAGCACCCGCGCCATCAATGCGGTCCCGACGTCGGCACCGAGCATGGTCGCCAGGGCGGGGGTCAGGCCCATCAGGCCCTGGCCGACAAACGAGGTCACCAGCATCGCCGTGGCGTTGCTGCTTTGCACCATGGCGGTCACCAGGATCCCGGCAATGAACGCCAGCCAGCGCCTGGCCATGTTCTGCCCGATGACTTGGCGCAGGTTGGAACCGTAGACCCGCAGGATGCCAGTACGGACGATATGCGTGCCCCAGATCAGCAGGGTTACCGCAGAAAGAAGATTGAGCAGGGTCAGCATACTCGGCCCCCTGTATTGAGTCGTGCTCGAAGTGGAGCAAAAAGTGCCGTGTGCCGTTTTGGGTTGTGTACTTAAGCTGTAGTTGGCGAACGGCCTGTGCGCCAGCATCGCATAGCTAAAGTCGGCTTTGAAACAAAACTGTCATGAAATCAGCTTTTTGCAGGCGAAAAAAAGGGGCCCGCATGGGGCCCCTCATTCGGTCATCGCAGGTTTACTGGCCCGGAATGTCCTTGCGCAGTTTCACTGGATCCTGCTGCTTTTTCTTCTTCGCGATGGCGCTACGCATCTTGATGTTGACCGCTTCTACCGCCAGGGAGAACGCCATGGCGAAGTACACGTAGCCTTTTGGCACGTGGACGTCGAAGGATTCAGCGATCAGCACGGTACCCACGATCAACAGGAACGACAGCGCGAGCATTTTCAGCGACGGGTGCTTGTCGATGAACTCACTGATGGTGCCAGCTGCCAGCATCATCACCAGTACCGCTACGATGATCGCCGCGACCATGACCGGAACGTGGGAAACCATACCCACGGCGGTAATCACCGAATCCAGGGAGAACACGATGTCGATGATCGCGATCTGGATGATGGTGTAGATGAACTTGCCACCCTTGCCTTTCGGCTCTTCGTGGGTTTCGTCTTCACCTTCCAGGGCGTGGTACATCTCCTGGGAGCTTTTCCACAGGAGGAACAGGCCGCCGAAGAACAGGATCAGGTCGCGACCGGAAATACCCTGGCCTGCAATGGTGAACAAGTCGGCGGTCAATTGCATGACCCAGGTGATCGACAGCAGCAACAGGATCCGCGTGACCATGGCCAGGGCCAGGCCGAAGATCCGGGTGCGCGCCTGCATATGCTTGGGCATACGGCTGACCAGGATCGAAATCATGATGATGTTATCGATGCCCAGGACGATCTCGAGAGCCGTCAAGGTGAAGAAGGCAATCCAGATCTCCGGATTGGTCAGCCATTCCATATGTGTTCCTTTGCGCGAGTGTTAGACCGCGCCGGCAGTAGGACCGGCGCAGTGGGTTGTTACGATTATAGAGTGCTGAACAGCGGGAATGTGCCCAACAACAATGCAGCGAACATTATGCACAGGCATACCAATACTGCCCACTTCAGGGTGAAGCGTTGGTGATCGCCAAATTCGATACCGGCCAGGGCGACCAACAGGTAAGTCGAGGGCACCAGCGGGCTGAGCAAGTGTACCGGCTGGCCAACGATTGAGGCACGGCCCATTTCTGCGGCGGTGATTCCGTAGTGGCTGGCGGCTTCGGCCAATACCGGCAGTACGCCGTAGTAGAACGCATCGTTGGACATGAAGAAGGTGAACGGCATGCTCACCAGCGCGGTGATCACCGCCAGGTACGGGCCCAGAGCCTCAGGGATGACCGCCAGCAGGCTCTTGGACATGGCGTCGACCATGCCAGTGCCCGACAGGATGCCGGTGAAGATACCCGCGGCGAAGATCAGGCCGACCACTGCCAGCACGCTGCCCGAGTGGGCGGCAACGCGGTCTTTCTGCTGCTGCAGGCACGGGTAGTTGACGATCATCGCGATACTGAAGGCCACCATGAACAGCACAGGCAGCGGCAACAGGCCGGCGATCAGGGTGCACATCAGGGCCAGGGTCAGGGCGCCGTTGAACCAGATCAGTTTCGGGCGACGGGCATCGGGGAACTGCGAGACGCTGATTTCGCTATGGTCGACTTCATCGCCTTGCAAGTGCAGCACACCCAGACGAGCACGCTCGCGCAGGCCGTACATATAGGCGATTACCAGAATGGCGACCACGCCGGCGGCCATGGCCGGGATCATCGGTACGAAAATATCCGAGGGGTCCACGTGCAGCGCACTGGCGGCGCGGGCGGTCGGGCCGCCCCAGGGCGTCATGTTCATCACGCCACCGGCGAGGATGATCAGGCCGGCCATGATCCGCGGGCTCATGCCAATGCGCTTGTACAGCGGCAGCATGGCGGCCACGCAGATCATGTAAGTGGTGGCACCGTCGCCATCCAGGGACACCACCAGTGCCAGTACGGCAGTACCGACGGCGACTTTAAGCGGGTCGCCCTTGACCAGCTTGAGGATCTTGCGCACGGCCGGGTCAAACAGGCCAGAGTCGATCATCAAGGCAAAGTAGAGGATGGCAAACATCAGCATCACGCCGGTGGGCGCGAGCTTGGTGATGCCTTCGAGCATCATCGGGCCGATCTTTGGCGCAAAGCCACCGAACAGCGCGAACAGGATCGGCACGATGATCAGGGCGATCAGCGCCGACAGGCGCTTGGTCATGATCAGGAACATGAACGTGATGACCATGGCAAAGCCAAGGAAAGTCAGCATAGGAATACTCCAGGCGTAGCGCGGCTAGGGAATGGCGAACCGGGTTGGGGTCAGCGCAGAACGAAAAGCGCGAGGCGTACGGGGGGAGTCGGGAAAAACAGGCGGGTAGGAGCGGACATCAGAATCACCATTGTTGTTGTTAATTGGGCCCCTGGGCGTAGAAAAGCTCAGGTTGGCCAACCGGTCTATTGCCGGTAGTGAGGGCGATCCTAATCGCGAAAGCTTTCAGCCAGCTTTCGCTGGGTAAACAGGCGATGAACAGATGCTTCGTGGGATTGGTCTGGTTTTGATGTCTGTAAGGGCGCTATCGCGGGCTTGCCCGCGATGCTGTTGACCTTAAGGCAGTTGCAGGCCACCGGCCGCCTTGTGCAAGGCCCGCAGATGTTCGCCCACCTGCTTGAGATTGGCCTCGCAGGCGGCAATCTCTGCAGCCCGCGAAGGCTCCAGCAGTGCCCTCACCTCTTTGTCCAGGTCGCCGGTCAACGATTGCAGCTGTTTCTGGCGTGATGCGCTTTCCGACTCCAGGCGTTGCCACTCCTTGGGTTGGGGCAATCCATAGCCGCCGCTGCCGAGCAGCTCCGCCGGGCGGCTGAGGAAGCCGCTGTTGGCGAGGATCTGCTGCAAGGTGGCATCGGCCTTGGCCATGCCGCCGTTCTTCAGCTCACGGGCACCGAGGTAGCGTTGCTTGACCTCGTCCTGGGCGAGCATCAGCTGTTTGCGAAAGCTGGCCTGTTCCAGCAGCAGCAAGGCGGCGCTGGTGCGCAGGTCAGCCTTGTCGAACCAGGTCCTGCGTTGCTCGGCGCTCAAGGCCAGCCAGTCTTCGACCTGGGTCTGCGGGATCGGCAGGTGTTTCTTCAGCACCTCGAACATCGCCTGGTAGCGCTCGCGGAAGGAGTCGAAGTGATAGCCCAGGCGCAAGGCTTCGCGGCGGTCATCCAGCACGCTGGTGTCGGCCAGCCCACGGGCCTTGAGCACTTCGAGCAAACCGTTGGGGGTGATGTTGTCCAGGGTGGTCAGTTGCGGGTTGGCGCTGCCGCTGCGCAGCAGTTTCAGGCCTTCGACCGCGCAGTTGTTGGAGAGGAAGTAATAATTGCCATCGTAGCTCCAGTGCATTTCGGCGGCGTGTTCGACGGTGTCGTTGATCTCCTGGCGCGTGAGGATCAAGGGCACCGATGCCAGGCCGCGCAGTTCGGTCTTGGTGTATTCGTCGATCACCTGGGCCAGGGGCAGTACAAACAGGCGTGAGGGGTACTTGCCTACCAGTCCGTCCCAACTCGATAGCTGCACGTCGCCCACGAATGCGCGGTAGGACAACACCAAGTGCTGGTCCAGGTCCAGGCGGCAATCCGGGCCACGAGGGCGGCCCGGGGCGCAGATCACCAGGCGCAGCATGCTGTGGCCCCAGCGGCTCACCAGGTTCTGGTTGGCCTCGGCCAGCAGGTAGTCGATGGCGTACACGCGCTCGGGATCGACCTGGCCCAAAGGCGTCTTGGCAAAATCGTTACCGGCATTGAGGAAGGCGAAAGTGTTGGCGCAGGTGTCCTTGGCCGGCGGGGCCCAGCCGAAGTGTGCCTGGTAGTAGCGATACAGCGCAGGACGGCGGCAGGCGTAGCTCGGGTCGAGGAGGAAGTACTCCATGTTGACCGCGACGAACTCCTTGGGGTTGGTGATTTCGTACAGGTCCGGACTACGAGCCACTTGCCGATTGTGTTGCTCGCGCTCGCCACGGCGGCCGACGTATTGCGGCCAGCCGGCCAGGTCGAGCAAGCGCGGGTCGTCGCTGAGGGTGAAACGGCGGTCATTCTGGCCACGGCATTGATCGGGCAGGCCAATCAGGCCGGTGATGTTGTTCTGGCGGCTGCAGCGCTGGATCAGCGAGCGCTGGTCCTTGGGCCACAGGCGCGCACGGTCATAGATGTGGGTCAGCTCATGTAGCACAGTGGCGAGCAGTTCCCGGCGCACGGTGCCATGGGGGCGCTGAGTCTGCTGGGTGGCGGCGGTGCCGTCCGTGAGGCTGGCCAGTAGCTTGCGGTTGAGGTCCAGCTCCGAGACCAGTGACGCCTGGCCATAGGCATTGGCGGGCATCTCGTCGGTCCAGCCGACGTCGATGCGCCGGTCCAGTTGCTCGATGAAGCGCGGCGGCAGCGCCTGCATGGCTTCATCAAGCAATGCCTGGCTGGCCTGCTGTTGGGCTGGGCTCAAGCCGTCGGTCTTGAGCCGTAGTTGCAGGCTGGCCTGGGCGGCGCTGCCTGCCAGCAGTACCGTCGCAGCCAATAGCCAGGCGGTGAAGCGCCTCACAATGCGAGGATGGCTTCGGCGAGGACCTGGTCGCTGGCGTCGCGGGCTTCTGGCACGCGGGTGCGCAGGGTGTCGAAGGCGGCTTCCAGTTGCGCGCCACGGATATCGCCATTGCTGGCGACAAAGCTGGCGGCATCGTCGTGGGCTTCGCGCACGACTTTGGAGTCACGGATGGAGGTGGTTGTGTCCGAGGTGAAATCAATGGTGCGGCCGAAGGCACGAACAATGATGTTACTAGTAGCCACGAGGGTTTGAGCCTGGGCGATATCGGCCAGCAGGAACAGGCCGAGAACAGCAGCGATCAACGGGCGACGCATGGAATGACTCCAAAGAGAAAGGATGATTATTGGACGAGAATTGCCTGGGCCAGTTCAAGGTCACTGGACTTAAGTTTTGGTTGGGTGCGACGCAGATAATCCAGTGCACTTTCCAGTCGGGCGCCCCGCCATTGGCCGTCAGTGGCAATAAACGCGGCAGCGTCATCCTGGGCGGCCAGTAGCAATTTACGGTCGAACGGCGCCGAGGTCACTTTGCTGGTGGCATAGGCACTGGCGACGAGGCCTTGCGTGGACACATCAAAGGCCTGGGCAGGCCCGGCCCCGCACACGGCAAGCACTGTAGGAACAATCAACAAACGGTATGAAAAAGCCATGGGACTCGACAACTGAAAACGAGCGCCAAGGCTAGCGTAATGCCTGGGCGAGAGCCAGCGCGGGCACCTCTATGTAGGAGCTGGCTTGCCGGCTCCTACAAAACAGCTCCGGCTCAGATGGCCAGGATCGCCTGGGCCAGTTGCACATCCGTGGCCGCATTGAGTTGTGGCGCCTGTTGGCGGATCTGCGCCAGGGCGCTTTCCAGCTTCACGCCACGGATCGCGCCTTCACTGGCGACGAAGCTGGCGGCATCGTCACGGGCAGCACGTACGACCTTGTTGTCGCGCAGGGACGATGTGGCATCGGAGCTGGCATCGGACGTGGCTTTAAGCGCGCCCACAATCGAGTCGGTGGTCACAATCAGGCTGGTGGCGCTGGCATTGGCGGCGACGGCAAGCAGGGCTGCAGCGCTCAGCAAACGAAGACGGGACATGGGGTGACTCCTGTGTATGGGACGAACTAATGACGCGATAGTAGCGGGCGCCTATCTGTTCGGGTAGTACGCAGTGAGAAGTCGTTGCCCGGAAAGGCTATTGGGGTAGTACAAAACGATCGTTATAAAATTGTACTGGTCGACTCTTAAACCAATGAAACTGTACTTGTTGCGAGGCTGAGCACTGACTTTTCAGCCTCCCAGAAACCACAAAACCCGCCTCCGGTTACCCGGGGCGGGTTCTGCTACAACAATTCGGGTTGCTGGCTGTGGACCTGTTAGGTCAGGGCCAGCGGGCGCTAAATCAGCGCCAGAACGGCTTGCTCAGCTCTTCGTAGCGTTGAGCTTCGCTGATCCCGGCATCGGCCAGCAGACGCGAGTCCAGACGAGCCAGTTGATGGCGGCTGGAGATGCGGCGCTGCCACAACATCAGGTTGGCGATAACGCGCAGAGGCAGGGAAGCCTGGGTGTTTACAGCTTTATCTTCGAAGAACAGTTCGGAACTGAGTGTACGTTCCATGATGACATCCTTCCGCTTGTGGCGGGATTAGGTAGTGGTTTAACTGATGCCAATGATCCTCCTCCGGCGCAAGACTCTCTAGATACAGTTCACCTGTATTGTGAGGGGCCAGTTAACTGTTTATAGCGGCTGTACTGTACGGAAATGGGGCAACTGTACCTGTCGGCACTTATTTGGTGCGTTTTAGGCATTTTGGAGAGAGGGCGTAGGGTTTTTCGGTAGGAAATGACCGGTACAGTAGTACAGTTTTTTTAAAAGGTGCCGCGCTCAGTTCCGAGCGAATGCAACTGTGTTTGCATCCGCCCGGATCTGTATTGATCAACCTTTGAGCATGTGCCCGGTTTCTTCCAGGTTGATGTGCCAGCTCAAGGCTTCGCGCAGGATGTGCGGGGTATGCCCGCCGATGGCGCAGGCGGCGTTGAAGTATTTATTGAGGGCGTCACGGTAGTCTGGGTGCACGCAGTTATCGATGATCACCCGTGCCCGCTCCCGTGGCGCCAGGCCGCGCAGGTCAGCCAGGCCGATCTCGGTCACGAGGATATCGACGTCATGCTCGGTATGGTCGACATGGCTGACCATCGGCACCACGCTGGAAATCGCCCCGCCCTTGGCAATGGATTTGGTAACAAAGATCGCCAGGTGCGCGTTGCGGGCGAAATCCCCCGAGCCGCCAATGCCATTCATCATCCGCGTGCCGCAGATGTGGGTGGAGTTGACGTTGCCGTAAATATCGAACTCCAGCGCGGTGTTGATGGCGATGATGCCCAGGCGGCGCACCACTTCCGGGTGGTTGGAGATTTCCTGCGGGCGCAGCACCAGCTTGTCCTTGTAGTGCTCCAGGTTGCCGAACACGTCGGCATTGCGCCGCTCTGACAAGGTGATCGAACTGCCGGAGGCAAAGCTCAGCTTGCCGGCATCAATCAGGTCGAAGGTCGAGTCCTGGAGGACTTCGGAGTACATGGTCAGGTCTTCGAACGGTGATTCGATCAGGCCGCACATCACCGCGTTGGCGATATTGCCGATACCGGCCTGCAGTGGGCCGAGTTTGTTGGTCATGCGCCCGGCGTCCACTTCCTGCTTGAGGAAGTTGATCAGGTGATTGGCGATCCACTGGGTGTCGCTGTCGGGCGGCGTAACCGTGGAGGCGGAATCGGCCTGGTTGGTGATGACGATGGCGACGATCTTCTCTGGCGGGATCGGGATCGCGGTGCTGCCGATGCGATCATCCACCTTGACCAGCGGGATCGGGGTGCGGGTCGGGCGGTAGGTCGGGATATAGATGTCGTGCAGGCCTTCGAGGTTCGGATTGTGTGCCAGGTTGATCTCGATGATCACTTGCTTGGCAAAAATCGCGAAGCTGGCCGAGTTGCCCACGGAGGTGGTGGGCACGATATGGCCTTGCTCGGTGATGGCCACGGCTTCAATCACTGCGATGTCCGGCAGCTTGAGCTGGTTGTTACGCAACTGCTCGACGGTTTCCGACAGATGCTGGTCGATAAACATTACTTCGCCGGCATTGATCGCCTTGCGCAGCGTGCTATCGACCTGGAACGGCATGCGGCGCGACAGCACGCCGGCTTCGGTAAGTTGCTTGTCCAGGTCGTTGCCCAGGCTGGCGCCGGTCATCAGGGTGATTTTCAGGGGCGAGGTCTTGGCGCGTTCTGCCAGGGCGTGGGGCACAGCCTTGGCTTCACCGGCGCGGGTAAAGCCGCTCATGCCGACGGTCATGCCGTCCTCGATCAGGGCGGCAGCATCGGCGGCGCTCATGACCTTGTTCAACAGCGAAGGCAAGCGAATACGATCACGGTACATGGATTGTTATCTCGGGCAACGGAGGCAAGGTGGGCAGTCTAGTGATTTCAAAGGCGTTCGTCCCGCTACCATGGTCGAATGCCAGGTGGCGATTTAGAGCCTTTGGTCGGGTTTTTCCCGTTAATAAAAAACCCCAGCCTACGGGAGGCCGGGGTTTTGGGTATTGCGCTGGAGCAGTGTTTATTCGACAGCCTTGACCATGTCTTCAATGACCTTCTTCGCGTCGCCGAAGACCATCATGGTCTTGTCCAGGTAGAACAGTTCGTTATCCAGGCCGGCATAACCACTGGCCATCGAGCGCTTGTTGACGATGATCGTCTTGGCCTTGAAGGCTTCGAGAATCGGCATGCCGGCGATCGGCGATTTCGGATCGTTCTTGGCGGCCGGGTTGACCACGTCGTTGGCGCCGAGCACCAGCACCACGTCGGCCTGGCCGAACTCGGAGTTGATGTCTTCCATCTCGAACACCTGGTCATACGGCACTTCGGCCTCGGCCAGCAGCACGTTCATGTGACCAGGCATGCGCCCGGCGACCGGGTGGATCGCGTATTTCACGGTGACGCCGCGATGGGTCAGCTTCTCGGTCAGTTCTTTAAGTGCATGCTGCGCCCGCGCTACCGCCAGGCCATAGCCTGGGACGATGATCACGGTGTCGGCGTTGGTCAGCAGGAAGGTGGCGTCGTCAGCCGAACCGGACTTCACCGGGCGTGCCTCTTTCGAACCGGCCGGCCCTGCCGCATCCGGCGTATTGCCGAAACCGCCGAGCAGCACGTTGAAGAACGAGCGGTTCATCGCCTTGCACATGATGTACGAGAGGATCGCGCCGCTCGAACCTACCAGGGAGCCGGCAATGATCAGCATCGAGTTGTTCAGCGAGAAGCCGATACCCGCCGCAGCCCAGCCGGAGTAGCTGTTGAGCATCGACACGACTACCGGCATATCCGCGCCGCCAATCGGGATGATGATCAGCACGCCCAGCACGAAGGCCAGGGCCAGCATCAGGGCAAAGGCGCTGAGGTTGCCGGTGAACATAAACACCAGGCCCAGACCCAGGGTGGTCAGGCCCAACACCAGGTTCAATTTATGCTGGCCGCCAAACTGTACCGGTGCGCCCTGGAATAGACGGAACTTGTACTTGCCTGACAGCTTGCCGAAGGCAATCACCGAACCGGAGAAGGTAATGGCACCGATAGCGGCACCGAGGAACAGCTCCAGGCGGTTGCCCGCAGGAATCGCATCGCCCAGTTGCTTGACGATCCCCAGGGATTGCGGCTCGACCACTGCGGCGATCGCAATAAACACCGCTGCCAGGCCGATCATGCTGTGCATGAAGGCGACCAGCTCCGGCATCTTGGTCATTTCTACGCGCTTGGCCATGATCGAGCCGGCGGTACCGCCGACCAGCAGGCCGACAATCACGTAGCCGATGCCGGCAGTGGCAAGTTCTGCACCGAGCTTATAGATGAGGCCAACGGTGGTGAGTACCGCCAGCGCCATGCCCAGCATGCCGAACAGGTTGCCGCGTCGGGACGTGGTTGGGTGCGACAGGCCTTTGAGGGCCTGGATGAAGCAGATCGACGCGATCAGGTAGAGCGTCGTCACGAGGTTCATGCTCATTACTTCTGCACCTCTTCTTTAGCCTTGGGCGCTTTCTTCTTGAACATCTCAAGCATCCTACGGGTAACTAGGAAACCGCCGAACACGTTAACGGCAGCCAGGGCCACGGCCAGGGTGCCCATGGTCTTGCCCAGTGGCGTGACGGTGAGTGCGGCGGCGAGCATGGCGCCGACGATCACAATCGCCGAGATTGCATTGGTCACGGCCATCAACGGCGTATGCAGCGCGGGGGTGACGTTCCAGACCACGTGGTAACCGACATAAATCGCCAGCACGAAGATGATCAGGTTGTAGATACCGGGGGAGATAAGCTCTTCCATCGTCTGAATCCCTGCTTAGGCGTTTTTGCGGATGACTTGGCCGTCGCGGCACATCAGGCACGCGGCGACGATGTCGTCTTCGAGGTTGATTTCAAACTGCCCTTCCTTGGTGAAGACCAGCTTCAGGAAGTCCAGCAGGTTGCGCGCATAAAGGGCTGAAGCGTCGGCAGCGACGGCACCGGCAAGGTTGGTCGGGCCGCAAATGGTCACGCCGTTCTCCACCACCACCTGGTCGGCGACGGTCAGTGGGCAGTTGCCACCTTGGGCGGCGGCCAGGTCGATCACCACGGAGCCTGGCTTCATCTGGGCGACGGTTTCGGCGCTCAGCAACGTCGGGGCCTTGCGACCCGGGATCAGGGCGGTGGTGATGACGATGTCGGCTTGCTTGGCGCGCTCATGCACGGCCAGGGCCTGACGCTGCATCCAACTGGTGGGCATGGGGCGTGCGTAGCCGCCGACACCGACGGCGCATTCGCGCTCTTCATCGGTCTCGTAGGGCACGTCGACGAACTTGGCGCCGAGGGATTCGATCTGTTCCTTCACGGCCGGACGGACGTCGGACGCTTCGATGACGGCACCCAGGCGTTTCGCCGTAGCGATGGCCTGCAGGCCGGCCACACCAGCACCGAGGATCAGCACACGGGCGGCTTTCACCGTACCGGCGGCAGTCATCAGCATCGGCATGAAGCGCGGGTAGTGATGGGCCGCGAGCAACACCGCCTTGTAGCCGGCAATGTTGGCCTGGGACGACAGCACATCCAGGCTCTGCGCACGGGAGGTGCGCGGGGCGGCCTCCAGGGCGAAGGCAGTGATGCCATGTTCGGCCAGGCGGGTGATGGTTTCGTTGCTGAACGGATTGAGCATGCCCACCAACACGGTGCCGCTTTTAATCAGCGTCAGTTCGCTGTCGCTGGGGGCGACCACCTTGAGAATCAGCTCGGCGCCAAACGCGTCGCTGGCACTGCCAATGGTTGCGCCTGCCGCTTCATAGGCACTGTCGACGACGCTGGCATTGATGCCTGCGCCGCTTTGTACAGTGACCTTATGGCCCTGGCCGATCAGCTTCTTGATGGTTTCCGGGGTTGCAGCAACCCGCGTTTCACCGGTCTGGGTTTCGAGAGGAACACCAATGTGCACGTCAAATCTCCTGCATGATCTTTTTGCTTTTGATTTTTGTAAAAAGGCCAGTGCACCGCGAGTGGCGCAACTGGGGCGGCCGATCAGCACGACCCCGCTGAAATGACAGCAGGGCGCGGCATTTTGCAGGCGAACTTTACGGCCTTCAAGGGATTATGACGGGTGACGAAAAATTAACTACAAGTCACCCTGTGACTGATTGTCGCAACGTGCCGAAATAACCTCTTTGAATACAGGTGTTTAAAGGCTTCCGGCGGAAAAAGACAATTTTTGCAATTGTCGTCATGAATAGCGGGTCATGGGGGGTGAATAACCCCTGTAGCGCTGATAGCTATTGGCTTTCAGGTCATTTTTGCATTGATCGGTACAGTCTGTCTAAAGGCGACATATATTTATATCTGTAGTGCTATAAATTATCTGACTACAAGGTCAGTAAATATCGCAGGCGTCTAGAACTGGTGGCTGTAGCGTTGTGCCTGATCAACCAGCCAGTCTCGAAAGGCGCGCAGCGACGCGGATTCGACCTTTCTCTCGGGAATCATCAAGTAATAAGCCTTGCTGCTGGTCAGCGCCTGCGGGTTGGCGATCACCAACTGTTTCTCGCCCAGTTCGCGTTGAATAAGGAACGGTGGGATCAGCGCAATGCCCATGTCATGCATGGCTGCCTGGGACAGCATGGAGAATAGTTCGTAACGCGGGCCTGTCATGTCCCGGGGGATATTCAGTTGCTGGGCATTGAACCACTGGCGCCAGGCGTAGGGCCTTGTGGTTTGCTGTAGCAGCGGCAGTTCGGCGATTTCCTCTGCGCTGAAGTGCGAGCGGTTCTCCAGCAATCGCGGGCTACAAACGGGAACCGGGTTTTCGCCCATCAGTCGGTGGGATTCGGTCCCGGACCAGTCGGCATCGCCGAAATAGACCGCGGCATCGAATTGCGTATCGGCAAACAGGAATGGGCGAGTGCGGTTGGTCAGGTTCACCGTGACTTCGGGGTGTTGTTGCTGGAAGTCCTTGAGGCGCGGGATCAGCCACTGCGTGCCGAACGTGGGCACTACTGCCAGCTCGATGACATTAGCGCCCTGCTGGCCCATCACTGAGAGAGTGTCGCGCTCCACGGCATCTAGTTGCGTCGCGACCCGCCGGCTATAGGAAAGCCCGGCTTCCGTGAGCTTTACCCCACGTCGCGAGCGTCGAAACAGTTCGACACTCAAAAACTCCTCGAGGCTGGCGATCTGTCGGCAGATTGCGCCCTGGGTAATGGATAGCTCCTGCGCGGCCTTGGTAAAGCTCTCGTGGCGGGCTGCCGCTTCAAAACTGACCAGGGCCGTGGTGCTGGGGATCTTCCTGCGCATGTACCGTCGCCTCACTAATAAAGAGCAGTTTTGCCCTTTTCGATCATTACGAAGTGAGAAATTAGCACAAGCCTATGCAAAAACCTCGTTTGCCCTCCTCGCCTGTCCGGCCTAGGCTCCATGCACGACTTTTGATTTACTTCGCGAGGACTCACTCATGGGCGGTAAGGCAAGCTTCAACTGGATCGATCCACTGCTGCTGGATCAACAGCTCACAGAAGAAGAGCGCATGGTGCGCGACAGCGCTGAGCAATTTGCCCAGGACAAGCTGGCGCCGCGTGTGCTGGAAGCCTTCCGTCATGAAAAGACCGATCCCGCAATTTTCCGTGAAATGGGCGAGACCGGCCTGCTCGGCGCGATGATCCCCGAGCAGTACGGTGGCAGTGGCTTGAACTACGTCAGCTACGGCTTGATTGCCCGTGAAGTGGAGCGTGTCGACTCCGGCTACCGCTCGATGATGAGCGTGCAGTCGTCCCTCGTCATGGTGCCGATCAATGAGTTCGGTACTGAGGCGCAAAAACAGAAGTACCTGCCCAAGCTGGCCTCGGGTGAGTGGATTGGTTGTTTCGGCCTGACCGAGCCCAACCACGGTTCGGACCCGGGCGCGATGATTACCCGTGCGCGCAAGGTGGATGGCGGCTACAGCCTTACCGGCAGCAAGATGTGGATCACCAACAGCCCGATTGCCGATGTGTTTGTGGTCTGGGGTAAGGACGACGCCGGCGATATCCGTGGTTTTGTCCTGGAGAAGGGCTGGAAAGGCCTGAGTGCCCCGGCGATTCACGGCAAGGTCGGCCTGCGCGCTTCGATCACCGGCGAAATCGTCATGGATAACGTGTTCGTTCCCGAAGAAAACATCTTCCCCGATGTGCGCGGCTTGAAAGGGCCGTTCACCTGCTTGAACTCGGCGCGCTACGGCATCTCCTGGGGCGCGTTGGGGGCAGCGGAGTTCTGCTGGCACACGGCGCGCCAGTACACCCTTGATCGCCAGCAGTTCGGGCGTCCATTGGCTGCCACACAATTGATCCAGAAAAAGCTCGCCGATATGCAGACCGAGATCACTCTCGCCCTGCAGGGTTGCCTGCGTCTGGGGCGGATGAAGGATGAAGGAACGGCGGCGGTGGAGATCACTTCGATCATGAAGCGTAACTCCTGCGGCAAATCCCTGGATATCGCCCGTATGGCTCGTGACATGCTGGGTGGCAACGGTATCTCCGATGAGTTCGGGATCGCCCGGCACCTGGTCAACCTGGAAGTGGTGAATACCTACGAAGGCACGCATGACGTCCATGCGCTGATCCTCGGACGTGCACAGACTGGTATCCAGGCGTTCTATTAATAGGAGTGTGACCATGGGCGCGCTATCGCATCTGCGGGTACTGGATTTGTCACGGGTGCTGGCAGGGCCCTGGGCCGGGCAGATTCTTGCGGATCTTGGGGCCGAGGTGGTCAAGGTCGAGCGACCTGGCAGTGGCGACGATACGCGCGCCTGGGGGCCGCCGTTCCTTAAGGATGCTTATGGTGAGAACACCACTGAGGCGTCCTACTACTTATCGGCCAACCGTAATAAGGAGTCGGTGACTATCGACTTCACACGGCCGGAGGGGCAGAAGCTGGTCCGGGACCTCGCGGCGAAGTCGGATATCTTGATCGAGAATTTCAAGGTTGGCGGTTTGGCGGCGTATGGCCTGGACTATGAGTCGCTCAAGGAGCTCAACCCGGAGCTGATCTACTGCTCTATCACAGGGTTTGGCCAGACCGGGCCGTATGCGGCGCGCGCGGGCTATGACTTTATGATCCAGGGGTTGGGCGGGCTGATGAGTCTGACGGGGCGTCCCGAGGGTGATGAGGGCGAAGGTCCGGTCAAGGTGGGTGTGGCACTGACCGACATTTTGACCGGGCTTTACTCTACGGTGGCGATTCTGGCGGCGTTGGCGCACCGCGACCATGATGGTGGCGGCCAGCATATTGATATGGCGTTGCTGGATGTCCAGGTGGCTTGCCTGGCTAATCAGGCGATGAATTACCTGACGACGGGTGTATCGCCCAAGCGGTTGGGCAATGCGCATCCGAATATCGTGCCGTATCAGGACTTTCCCACCGCTGACGGCGATTTCATCCTGACCGTGGGTAACGACAGTCAGTTTCGCAAGTTTGCCCAGGTTGCCGGGCAGCCACAGTGGGCTGATGATCCGCGGTTTGCTACTAATAAGCTGCGGGTGGCCAATCGGGCGGTGCTCATTCCATTGATTCGCCAGGCCACAGTGTTCAAGACCACTGCCGAGTGGGTGAGCCAGCTGGAGCAGGTCGGTGTGCCCTGTGGGCCGATCAATGATCTGGCGCAGGTGTTTGCCGATCCTCAAGTGCAGGCGCGCGGGTTGGCTATCGAGTTGCCGCATCCGCTGGCAGGCAAGGTGCCGCAGGTGGGCAGCCCTATGCGGCTGTCCAAGACGCCGGTGGAGTATCGCAGTGCGCCGCCTCTGCTGGGCGAACATACGGCTCAGGTGCTAAGCCAGGTGCTGGGATTGGGGGCGGCCCATGTGGCGGCTTTAAAGGAGGCGGGGGTCATTTGAGGTGTTTCTTCTATATAGAGGGGGGTTCTATATATAAAGGCTGGTTGTTTTTTAAACGATCGTAACTAATTGATAGAAAAGCAAAATTAAGGGTTGACGGCAGATTCTGGAAGTCTATAATTCGCCCCACTTCCGGCGCAGTCGAAACGGAAAACTCCTTGGTAAACAAAGAGTTACGCAGAATTCGACAGCGAGTTGCTTCAGTTCATCGAAGCCC
>NZ_JAEKDC010000024.1:0-71130 GCF_016405645.1 Pseudomonas sp. MF5691 | reverse complement strand
CGACTCAAGCCCTGGTCATCATTGGCCGCAAGCTGGCGCGCATCGCCTTTTCGCTCATGAAAAACCTGAGCGAATACCAGTCAAAAGCGGTTTTGGGGGCTTCCCCAAAACCATAGAATCTCCCACACAAGCCCGCGCCCACAGTTTGATCCTCATATGAAAGGTTATTTGAGGCTGGCCTCGACCTTTGCAGCCACTTCCTCCGTCAACCAGGCCTTCCACACCTGCGGGTGATCCTTGAGAAACGCCTGCGCCACTTCACGGGGCGGAGTGTGTTTCTCGCTCATCGTCGCCAGGGCCTGATTGAGCGGGCCAATCGGAAAGTCGACTTTTTCAAAGAACTGCGCAATCTGCGGATACTGCTGCTGGAACGGCGTGGACACGCCAATGCTCAGCTTGGACGCCAACGAACGCGTGGGCTTGGGGTTGGGATTGTCGGCATCGGTCAGGGTCTTCCAGGCCTCGGCGTCGAACGCCGGCTCCTCCAGCTGGACCAACTTGTAACGCCCCATCAAGGGGGTTGGCGACCAGTAGTAGAACAGGATCGGCTTGCCACGGCGGATCGACGAGGCAATCTCGGCATCCAGCGCCGCGCCTGAACCGCTGCGAAAGTTGACGTAGCTGGCGTCCAGGCCGTAAGCCTTGAGTTTTTGCTTATTGACCACTTCCGAGGTCCAGCCGATGGGGCTGTTGAGGAACCGCCCCTTGCCCGGGGCTTCCGGGTCCGCGAACACGTCCTTGTAGCGCACCAGGTCCTTTACGCTACGCAGCTCAGGTGCCAGCGGCGCAATGCCCTTGTCCGGGTCGCCCTTGACCACGTATTCCGGCACCCACCAGCCTTCGGTCGCACCCTTGACGGTATCTCCCAGGCCAACCACCTTGCCTTCGGCTTGCGCCTTGATCCACACCGGGCTGCGGCCCGCCCACTCCTCGCCAATCACCTGGATATCATTTTTCGCCAGGGCGGTTTCCAGGGTAATGGTGGTTCCGGGCAAGGTGTCGGTGGGTAAATCGTAGCCTTTCTCGACAATAAACCGCAGAACTTCGGTGATCAGGCTGCCACTTTCCCAATTCAGGTCGGCAAAGTGAATGGGCGCCTGGGCAGCCGCTACCGGTGCGGCCGCCATCGACAGGCCCAGGGTGGTAATGGACGCTGCCAACAGCGCGCGAATTGCTTTCATGCCTTTGAACCTCGTGTATGCATAGCCAGGGTGGATGGCTTTGCTGTCACGCCGCGAAAGCCTCTGAACAATTAAGTCCACTGAACTGTAGTAGAGGTTCAAACGGTTGCCGATATTCAGAGCTGCTGATGCAAACGCTGTAGTTCCCGGCGCACCATGCTGGCGTACTCGGCAGGCCGCAGGGCATACAGTTGGCTGGCCACCCAGTTCAACCAGGCACCTTGCAGATCATCTTTGCGGGCAAACAGTTCAGCAGCCTTGGCTTGGGCATCCGCCAGGTGTTGCTGGTGAAACTGTGCCCGGCCTTCGCTCATTATTCGCTGGCCTTGAACGTCACCAGCTCACCTTTGCGCCACTTGGCGGCTTTGCCGGTCACGGCCTTGAGGGTCTTGCTCAGGCCTTCCTGCAATTGTTCATTGGCGGCGAACACCAGCATTACGCTGTGACCTTCCTTGAACACAATGCCCTCGCCCTGCGCGGTGGACACAAATGCATAGTCGCCCAGGCCATAGACCGTCAACTTGATGTCGCGAAACTTCAGTTCGAACTTGCCACCTTCACGACTGGGCAGGACTGCCGCACGAAAATGATCGCCGACCTTGAGTTCCAGTCGAGGCTTGTCATCTACCACCAGCGCTGTTTCAGTATCTATTTCGGCAATGTAAATGCCTTCAGGGGTTTGTTCCGTGATGTAAACAAACCGCGACTGAAATTGTTTAACCAACTTCGCGCGCAAATCACCCAGCACGAACAATGCGTGCATATCCAGATTACTGACTGCCAAGGAAACGCCCCCACATCTAAAAAAGCGCTACCCGCCCGAGGCAGGCAGCACAAAAAAGGCCGATACGGCTCGACACATTGAAAAAACATACTGAAGTTGATTCCCGCCAGACTCGTGCAGCCGGGCATGACAGTCCTTGTACAAGGTCGTCAGGCTTTGCAGGAAATCACAGGTTTATCGGCCAGAGAATACTGGACGCCCCACTTCAGAGAATACCCCACTTGAAAGGGTGGTTTTCCGACAGCCAAAAACCAAGGAAAAACGTTGGATGGAACCGAACGTGAGCTGCCGACAACAATATTAGAACAGCAACACAGCTCAAAACCACCCGAAATGCTGCAAGCAGGTCAATAGATCGAAAGGAGCTGGTCATGCAACGAGTTCAACGCCAACCGACACAGACTTCCGGTGCCTTATCACGCAAGGATAGCGCGCTATTCTACAGCGTGTATGCCAATGGCGTGTGCGCAGATTTCGCCTTGTACCGCGTCGTCCCCGCGGGAAGGAATTTTTTCCATATCCTGGAAGTGCCCAGCGGCCGGATCAAAGGCTTTCGCAGTGATCACAACAAGGCCTGCGCCCTGGCCAAGGAATTGGAAGCCCTCCTCTGCCCCCCTGCCCGTTGAGGAGCGGCTACAGCCAAATCGAACTATGCGCGCTGGCACACCTCCCATACGAGTAGAAGCTCACTCTTTTGGAGAATGAAATGGACGCGCCAACGCACACCCTACACGACCTGTTCGAACAATTGGGCCTGGAAGCCTCGCCTGCAGCCATTGACAAATTTATCGGTGAACACCCCCTGCCAGAGGATGTGAAGCTGATCGACGCGCCTTTCTGGACCCCACAACAGGCGCAGTTCCTCAAGGAAGAGCTACGCGAAGATGCGGACTGGGCGATTGCCGTGGATGAGCTGAACCAGCGTCTGCATCAGAGCGCCTGACCGGCCCTCAGTGCAGGCGGTCTGATTGCTCGAGGTCCATCAGGGCCTGCCAGGCGGCGCGGCACTCCTGGGCTTCGTCGCGACTGGCGAAGGCCGTGCCGCGCTGTTCCCCGTTGAGCAACACCACCCAACAGGCGCGCAGGCCCAGCGCACGCAGGGTCTGTGGCACCCCACTGCCAATCATCACCGCCACATCGACTTTGTTTTGCATGGAAGCTCTCCGCCAGATTAGCTAGCCAGCTAACGATATGCCGCATCTTAAGCGGTTCCTTTCACCGGAAAAAGCGACCGGCGTAAAAGCTTCCTTGCATAACACGCAACAATCCTGGCCAGGGTCTAGCGCGCCCCAGCCTGCCCTTCAGGCTTATAGCCCAGGCGCAAACCGCCCCAATGCCGGCCGTTGACCATGATCGGCACGGACAGATCGTGCATCAACTCCCCGGTGTCGCGGGTATAGGTTTGCAACAACACAGCCTGCTGGTGGCTGCCACAGCGGATCCCGGTGCGGTCTTCAAACTTGCGCTTGGTGCGATTGTTCACGGCATCAACCTGGGCATCCCCGGTCAGTGCCTGGGAAAACGCCTTGTTGTGCGTCGGCACATAGCCCTGTGGTGTGCAGGCAATCGCGAACACCAGCCCTTCATGACGGGGCAGCAAGGCTTCCTGGATAGCGGGCAAGACCTGATCGGTGTAGCCGTCGAAGCGGCTGTGATATTTGGTCGGGTGGCTGTTGGCTATCGGCGTGTAGCTGCGATTGAACAGGTCATCGAGGCTGATGCGGTTCTGTTGGATATCCGCCTCGAACTGCGCGGCGATCTGGCTGGCGCCTTCGCGGGCGAGGTCGTAGATACGCTGGTGATAATCATCCAGACCGACTTCGGCCAGGCGCTCGCTGATGGTTTCGGCCTGCCCTTCCATTTGCACGGCGGCCTGGGCCAATTGCTGGGTCTGTTGGTCGCTGACGGTCAAGTCGCTGCGCATCTGCTCCACGGCATGGAACAGGCTGTCGAGTTGCGCACGGTTGGTCTCGGTGCCCTGGGCAATCTCGCTGACCTGGCCCTCCACACCCGCCGCCAACGTGGCAATGCTCTCCAGTTGCTCGCCGGCATGCTCCACTTGCTCGACGCCGGCCTGCAAATCCACGGACAGTTGGCGGATTTGCTCCACCACCTGGGCGGTACGCTGCTGGATATCCGCGACCATCACCCCCACTTCATCGGTGGCGGTCGCCGTACGGCCCGCCAGGCCGCGCACTTCGTCGGCCACCACGGCAAACCCACGCCCATGCTCACCGGCGCGGGCGGCTTCAATGGCGGCATTCAAGGCCAACAGATTGGTCTGGCTGGCAATCGACTGAATCACCAGGGTCACCCGCTGGATTTCTTCGCTGCGCTGACTCAGGGCCTCGATCAATTGCCGGCTGTCGCTGGCACGCTGGCTGAGCTGATGCATGCGGCTGATGGATTCCCCCAGCACCGCACGCCCTTCGGTGCTGCGCTGATGGGCCTGGCCGGCCGCCCCCAGGGCCTCGCGGCTGAGCTGGGAAGTGACTTGCTCGGTGCCAATCATCACTTCGGCACTGCTGACGATCTGCTGGGCCGCGCTCAATTGCGATTGCAACCTGGCGGCCAGTTGCTTGACCGAATAGGCCACGCCAGCGGCCGACAGCGCATTATGGCTGGTGGTGTAGGACAGATCGCGAGTCAACGCGCCAATGGCATCCTCGCCAACATCAGGCGCTGGGCTGCGGGCCGGCCTTTTCAGGCACGGCAGCCAGATCAGCAACAGGGCCACGGGCAGGCAGAGGTAGATCGACAGGTTGGCGAACGCCAGGCCCGACAGTATCAGCACCAGGGCGATGCTTTGCAGCAGCGGAGTCACCCAGCCAGGCAGCCGGCGGTTCACCGCGTGCGGCACCACGACGGCGCCCATCAGAGATCCATCCCCGGCCATGTTTGTCACCCCACTGCTTGTCATTATTGTGTCTGCATTAAACGCCACTATCTGGCCATTATCTATGGGCCTTTGGTGTTAGGGCTTGCAGCAGATCAATAGACGGGGGGATGACACGCGGGGATCTGTAGGGGCCGGCTCGCCGGCGCCTACAACATCAAACAGATCAGGCCTGGCGCTGATGCTTGTCGATTTGCTCGTGGCGCTCTTGCGCTTCGATGCAGTACTTGGTGGTCGGGCTGATCAGCAGGCGCTTGAGGCCGATAGGCTCGCCGCTGTCGTCACACCAGCCAAAGGAATCTTCCTTGATACGGCCCAGGGCCTGTTCAAGTTGCGGCAGCATGCGCTGGTCGCGGTCGATGGCGTTGACCAACCAGGTGCGCTCTTCTTCAACCGAGGCGGCGTCAGCCGGGTCAGCCGGGGTGTCCAGGCTTTCAATGGCGATGCGGTTTTGCTCAATGCGCTCGTGGTGCTCGACTTTCATGTCTTGCAACAACTTCTCGAAAAAAGCGTGCTGCTCGGCATTCATGTAGTCATCCGCCGGCATGGCCAGCAACTTTTCCTTTGTCATTGATTTCTCTATAAAAAATACGTGCATTAAGGCGAATAAGGGAGCGTTCCGGCCAACCTCTGGAGGTCGGGGAAAGACGCCGTCCATTCCAAGCGCCACCCGGCACTCAATTTACGAGGGGCGGCAGTCTACGGCCGACTTGAGGGCGCAGCAACTGAAATGACAGGCAATTTGTCCGACATTCCCCTAAAAGGCACCAGGACGGGCTTGGCAGGCGGTTATCGGAGTGCGTTTATAGCAAGAAATTCAGTGTCGTGGAGCTATATAGAAGACAAACGGTTATGTGGAAGCGGGCTTGCCCGCGATAGCGGAGGGTCAGTTGATAGAAATTTGACTGACCCATCGCTATCGCGGGCAAGCCCGCTCCCACACAAACAAGCCCCACTTTTTGATTCAAATCTCGCTCAGCGCTTGAGTTTGCGCTTGTTGCGATACTGGTCGATCACCACCGCCACCACAATGATCAGGCCCTTGATGATGTCCTGGATATAGGCATCCACCCCGACAAAGGTAAACCCACTGGCCATCACCCCGAGGATCAGCGCGCCAATCACCGTGCCGGTGATACGCCCCACCCCGCCCGCCAGGCTGGTGCCGCCGATGACCGCAGCCGCGATCGCGTCCAGCTCATAAGACATGCCCATCCCCGCCTGCCCGGTAGCCGCCCGTGCCGAGGCAACCACACCGGCCAGCCCGGCCAGCAGCCCGGCGATGCTGTAGACGATGATCAGGTGGCGCTTGACGTTGATCCCCGAGGTGCGCGCCGCCTGCATGTTGCCGCCGATGGCGTAGGTGTACTTGCCGTACTTGGTGTAGCGCAGGGCAATGTGGAAAATCACCGCCACCACCAGAAAGATGATCACCGGCATCGCGCCATGGCCGATGGCCGTGTAGGAATCCGAGAGCATGCTCACTGGCTGGCCTTCGGTGTAATAACGTGCCAGGCCACGGGCCGAGACCATCATGCCGAGGGTCGCAATAAACGGCGGGATGCCGGTTATGGCGATGATGCTGCCATTGATTGCCCCCGCCAGCAGGCCCACGCCCAGGCCGGCGACCACCGGGATCCACACCGGCAAGTCCGTCAACGATGGAAACACCGCCCGGGAAAAGTCCGAGGTCTGCGCCAGACTCGCGGCGATCATCGCCGACAACGCCAGCACCGAGCCCGAGGACAGGTCGATCCCCGTGGTGATGATCACCTGGGTCACGCCAATCGCCAGCAAACCGATGATCGACACTTGCAGGATCATCAGCACCAGGCGCTGGGAGTTCATCAAAAAGCTCTGGTCCCGTACGATCCAGCCAAACAGTTCGAACACCAGGCCGATACCGATCAGCACCAGGAAAATGCTCAGTTCGGTAGGGAACCGCCGCCGGCTCTTGACCGGTGCCGCGGCGGGCTTCTTTTCCTCGGGTTTGCTTTCCAGTATTGCGTTCATTGCCCGTCACCTTTTTATTCGTTAGTGGACTGCCGTCATACCGGAAGCCAACTGCATGACTTTTTCCTGGGTGGCCTCGGCCCGATCCAGGGTGCCCATCAAATCGCCTTCGTGCATGACCATCACCCGGTCGCTCATACCCAGCACCTCCGGCAGTTCCGAAGAAATCATGATCACCGCCATGCCTTCACTGGCCAGGAAGGCAATCAAGCGGTAGATCTCGGCCTTGGCGCCGACGTCGATACCACGGGTCGGTTCGTCAAGGATCAACAGCCGTGGATTGGTCATCAGCCAACGTGCCAGCAGGGCCTTCTGCTGATTGCCACCAGACAGGGTGTCGATGCACTGCTCAAGGGAGGGGGTTTTCACCCGCAGTTTCTTGCACATGTCTTCGCACAAGGCGCGCAGGGCTTTTTGCTGGATAAAGCCATTGCCCGAGTAATGGGGCAGCACGGCCATTTCCATGTTTTCCAGGACCGACAGGCACGGGAACAGGCCACTGAGCTTGCGGTCCTCGGTCAACAGTGCAAACCCCTGCTGGATGGCCATATGCGGGTCGCTGATACGCAACGCCTGGCCGTCGAGACGGATCTCGCCGCCGTCGCTGGGGGTAATGCCGAAGAGCGTTTCCGCCACGTTGGTGCGGCCCGAGCCCATCAGCCCGGCAATACCGAGGATTTCGCCGGCATGCAGATCAAAGGACACGCCCTGGAACACTCCGTCCAGGCGCAGGTCGCGCACCGACAGCAACAACTCGCCGATGGGCGTCTCGCGCACCGGGAACAACTGGCTCAATTCGCGCCCGACCATCATCGAGATCAGGCTGTCGCTGTCCATGCTGTCGGCCCGTTGCAGACCGATGTAGGCGCCATCGCGAAACACTGCCACTTCATCGGCGATGGCGAACACTTCATTCATTTTGTGGGTGATATAGATGATGCCTTTGCCCTGGGCCTTGAGGTCGGCAATGATCGAAAACAGGTGGGCCACTTCCTTGTCGGTAATCGCCGACGTCGGCTCATCCATGATCAGGATGTCCGAGTCGTAGGACACCGCCTTGGCAATCTCCACCATCTGCCGCTCGGCAATGCTCAGGTTGCCGACCTGCTCCTCTGGGTCCAGGTTGATCCGCAGGCGCGCCAGCAACTCGGCAGTGCGGCGATGCATGGCGCGGTGATTGACTAGGCGCAGGCCGTTGAGCTGTTCGCGGCCGATCCAGATGTTCTCGGCGATGCTCATATGGGGCATCAGGTTGAGCTCCTGGTGGATCATCGCGATGCCCGCCTGCAAAGCCGCCAGAGGCGTGTCAAACACCACCGGCTTGCCCCGCAGGCGGATTTCCCCGGCGTCGGGCTGGTAGATGCCGGCGATGATTTTCATCAGCGTCGACTTGCCGGCGCCGTTCTCTCCCATCAGTGCCAGGACCGAGCCGGGGCGCACCCGCAGTTGCACATCGGCCAGGGCCACGACGCCGGGAAAGCCTTTGCTGATATGGGCGATTTCCAACAGGTAGGGTTGTTCTACACCTGCGGGCTGCGCAGCAGTCGCTTGAGCAAGCATATCGGGGCTCCATCGGCAGGGCGGCTGTGGCCGCCCTGCCCGCTTATTGTTGTGATTGAACGCTACTTGAATGACGCGACGTTGTCCGGGGTGATCAGTTGGAAAGGCACCACGACGTTTTGCTCGACCGCCTCGCCCCTGGCCATTTTCACGGCCGCCTCCACCGAACCGATCGCCTGCCCCTTGGCATCCTGGAACACCGAGAGCGCCATCTCGCCCTTGGTGATCGCATTCAACCCGTCGGGTGTGCCATCGACGCCGCCAATCAACACGCTGCCGGGTTTCACCCCTGCGGTTTTCAAGGCCATGGCGGCGCCAATTGCCATTTCGTCGTTGTTGGCCACGACCGCATTGAACTCGCGGCCCTGGGTCAGCCAATCGTTCACCAGGGTCATGCCCTTGTCCCGCAGCCAGATCCCGGTCTGTTCCTGTTCAATCTTGATGTCCGGGTATTTGTCGAGGATCTCCTTGACGCCCTTGGTGCGATTGGTCGTCGAGTTGTTGGCCAGGTCACCCAGCAGAATCACGATTTTGCCTTTGCCGCCCAGCTTCTCGGCCACGTACTGCATTTGCAGTCTGCCGGCCTCGACGTCATTGGACGTCACCGTCACCACCCCTTTGGGCAAGTCGGCCTGATCCGGACGACGGTTGACGTAGACCAGCGGGATACCCGCCGCCACCGCCGCTTTAGTGATGCGCGCGGTGGAGGCCGTATCCACCGGGTTGACCACCATGGCATCGACTTTCTGGCTGATAAAGTTCTCGACCTGGCTCAGTTGCTTGACCACGTCGGCACGGGCGTCCTCGAATTGCAGTTGCACAGCATCGCCCTTGGGGTAGGACTTGGCTTGCTTGTCCATATCCTCACGCAGGTAGGTGAGGAAGGTGTCGTCGAACTGCGACATGCTGACGCCAATCTTGATATCGGCGGCTGAAGCCACGCCACTGCCGAGCATCATCGACAAGGCCAGCGAGGCGAAACGGATCTGGGTCTTCATGAACGGTCTGTCTCCACTTTCTTGTTGGTTTTCTGGACGTAGCGTTTATCAGAGCGAGGGGGCTGCGGCAGGCAGCCGGACCACCGGCGCTCCCGGAATGCAGCACACCAGGGCACCCTTGCTTTCCACGCAAAGGACATTGAGAAAAGAGAAATAGAAGGGCCGTGCGCGGGGCAGGAAGGCAGAACGTAACACTCGCAGTACAGCGCTGAAGATTTTCATCTGACGGTACCTGGTTGTTTTATCTTGTTTTTGTTGAGTCCCCCGGCCCCCTTATAAAGGAAGGTCGAGATGGACTTTCGGCAACCTGGAAATGACTTTATTGGAAAATAATTTCCATATCAACTCATTTTAGAATTTTATTCTATTTCCATTCTCCGCCCTCCACCGTCACCATCTCCACCACTTGCCGACGCTCGGCGCTGAGCCTGGCGGCATCCAGCACGCGCGTGGTTTCCCAAGCATCCATGGCCTGCACCGGCAGCGCGCCCTGGCCCTGGATTGCACTTTGCAACTGGCGATAGAACTGGTTCCAGGCGCCCTTTTCCGAGGGGATACGCTCGCGTTCCGCACCTTGCTCGAACCAGCCCCAGCGTCGATGTTCTTCGGCGCCCCAGTGCTCGCCTTCGGTCTTCGGACTTTTGCCGGCCAGCAGCGCTTGCTCCTGGCCGTCCAGGCCGTCGACGGTGTAGCAGCCCGCCGTGCCATTGACCCGAAAACGCGGGCCTTGGCAGTTTTGCAGGGCGCTGCCCCACAGGTGGGAAATCACCCCGTTGGCGTGGGTCAGGCTGACAAAAAAGCCATGATCGAGGGTGGGGTGCTCGGCGCTGTACTGCAATTGCGCATACACCCACTCCACCGGACCAAACAGCTGCAGGGCCTGGTCCACCAGGTGGCTGCCCAGGTCACGCAGGAACCCGCCACCGCTGGCGTTGCCCAGGGCCTGTGGGCTGTAGCGCTCCACCCGGGACTCAAAGCGGGTGATGCTGCCCAGGGCGCCGGCGTCGATCAGCTTGCGCAGGGTCAGGTAGTCCGAGTCCCAGCGCCGGTTCTGGTAGACGCTGAGTGCTACCCCCTCGCGTTCGGCGGCGCTAATCAGCGCCAGGGCCTGCTCGGCATTGCTGGCGAAGGGTTTGTCGCTGACCACCGCCACACCGTACTCAATGGCCTCCAGCACCAGGGCCGGGCGCCCTTTGAGGGTGGTGGAAATCACCAGCACCTCCACCCCGGCTTCGACGATCTGCGCAATGCTGTCGAAGGCAGGCACCCCGGGATGCTCCGTCGCCAGTTGCTGGCGGCGCTCGGGGGAGCGGGTCACCACGCCGACAAACGTCGCCCCGGGCAATGTGGCGATCAGCGGGGCATGAAAAAAACGGCCGCCATGGCCGTATCCAACCAGTCCGATTCGCATGAACCAACTCCTTCTTGGAATGGAAACCCAGTCAAAAAATGTGGGAGCTGGCGTGCCTGCGATAGCGGTGTTTCAGGCCCTACATCTGTTGCTGATCCACCGCTATCGCAGGCAAGCCAGCGCCTACACTGACCGCACTAGCCGTAGAATGCCGGGCGCTGCGGCAGGCTGACCGCAACGATCTGCCCACTGCCCTGGGCCTCGATACACGCGTCCGCCGCCACCGCAGCGGCAAAGCCATCCCACGCCGAAGGCCCACCTACCTGGCCGGCCCGCACGCCATCAATAAAGGCCTGCAACTCGACGTCATAGGCCGCGATAAAGCGGTCTTTCCAATCCATCAGAATCGCATTCGACAGCTTGGCGCCGCTGCGCAATTGCACCTGGGACGGCTCTGGCAATTTGGCAATGCCGGTCTCCCCCACCACCTCGCACTGGATGTCGTAGCCGTACTGGCAGTTCACAAACACTTCCACATCAATCCTCGTGCCCCTGGCGGTTTCCAGCAGCACGATCTGCGGGTCGCGCAAATGGCTCAGGGCCTTGCTGGTTTTACGCGGGAACACCACCTGCACCGACACATAGTCATCGGCCAGCAGCCAGCGCAACACGTCCAGCTCGTGGATCAAAGTGTCGGTGATGGCCATGCTGGTGTTGTAGTTCTCACCCACGCTCGGGTTGCGGTGGGCGCAATGCAGCATCAACGGTTCGCCGATCTGGCCGCTGTCGAGCACCGCCTTGAGGGCTTGGTAGCCCTGGTCATACGGGCGCATAAAACCGACCTGGACCAGGCGTTTGCCGTGGGCCACTTCCGCCTCGACGATCTTGCGACAGCCCTCGGCGGTGACGGCCAGGGGTTTTTCACAGAACACCGGTTTACCGGCCGCGATAGCCGCCAGCACAAATTCCTCATGGCTCGGCCCCCAGGAGGTGACCAGCACCGCCTCGACCTGCGCCGAATGGATCAGCGCATGACCGTCGGCGTACACCTCGGCGTTCAGTTGCAGGTCAGCCACCACCTGGGCCGCCTGCTCAAGGTTGATATCGGTGACCGCCACCACCTGGCTGTTGAGCAAGGTCTGGCTGCAGCGGCGGATATGGTCCCGGCCGATAGCGCCCGTACCGATCACACCCAGCTTCAAAGACATGGCAACACTCCTCTTATTGTCAGTACTGCCGGGCCTTGGCCAGGCGTTCATTAAGTTGTTTGGCGCAGGCGTTGGTGCGTTCGCTGGTGGAGACCTGCGCCACACCGACCCGCCACCACGACAGGTAGCCGTGAATCATGGTTTTGGGCAGCACCTTGATATCAATCAGCGTCGACACGCTTTGCGCGCGCGCATCGGCCAGCGCGGCGTGCAGTTGTTCCACGGTCGTGACCTTGTAGGTCTTGCAGCCATAGGCCGCCGCGCTCATGGCGAAATCCACCGGCACCAGGCCGCCATCGAGCTTGCCGCTGTCGGGGTTGCGGAAGCGGAACTCGGTGCCGAAGCTGTCCATGCCATTGCCCATCTGCAGGTTGTTGATGCAACCGAAGGCCATGTTGTCCAGCAGCACCACATTGATCTTGCGCCGCTCCTGGATCGAGGTCGCCAGCTCCGAATGCAGCATCATGTACGAGCCATCGCCGACCAGGGCATAGACCTCCCGCGCGGGCTCGGCCAGCTTCACGCCCAGGGCCGCATTGATCTCGTAGCCCATGCACGAATAACCGTACTCGACGTGGTAAGTGTTGACGCCCTTGCTGCGCCAGCTGCGCTGCAAATCCCCCGGCAGGCTGCCGGCGGCGGCGACAATCACCGCATCGTCGGCCAGGGTTGCGTTGAGCACGCCGAGCACCTGGCTCTGGGTCAGGCAGGAACCGGTCAGCTCGATGAATTCGCGCAGCACCGCCGGATCCATATGGTCGTTGACCTCTGGGGTGAAGTCGGCGTCGGTGTAGCGCGCCTGATGGACCCGGTCCACCTCGGCATCCCCCTGCGCACGGGCCTGGCGTGGCTGCTCGCCCCATTGCGTGGCGTAATCGCCCAGCGCGTCGGTCAATGCTTGCAGCCCGACCTTGGCATCTGCCAGAACCTGGACCCCGTCGAGTTTCAGTACATCGCCGGGGCTGATATTGAGGTTGAGAAACTGCACCTCGGGATGCTGGAACAGCGACTTGGAGGAGGTGGTGAAGTCGGTATAGCGCGTGCCAATGCCGATGATCAGGTCGGCGTCCCGAGCCAGCAGGTTGGCGGCCAGGCAGCCGGTTTCGCCGATACCGCCGACATTCAGCGGGTGGCTGGAGACGATGGCGCTCTTGCCGGCCTGGGTCTCGGCAAAGGGGATCTGAAAGCGCTCGGCAAAGGCCTGCAGTGCGGCATTCGCGCCGGAGTACTTGACCCCGCCACCGCAGATAATCAGCGGTTTGCCCTTGGACTTGAGCAGCGTGACAGCGTCGCGCAGCATCGCTTCGGTGGCCGGGCGGCGCTCCAGACGGTGCACGCGCTTTTGCAGGAAATAATCGGGGTAATCCCAGGCCTCGGCCTGCACGTCCTGGGGCAAGGCCAGGGTCACCGCGCCGGTTTCGGCCGGGTCGGTCAAGACACGCATGGCGTGGATCGCCGCACTCATCAACTGCTCGGGACGGTTGATGCGATCCCAGTACTTGCTCACCGCACGAAACGCGTCGTTGGTGCTGATGCTCAGGTCATGGAATTGTTCGATCTGCTGCAACACCGGGTCCGGCTGGCGGCAGGCATACACATCGCCGGGTAGCAGTAACAAAGGGATGCGGTTGGCCGTGGCGGTGGCGGCGGCGGTCAGCATATTCGCCGCGCCGGGGCCGACCGAAGCGGTGCAGGCGTAGACCTTGCGCCGCAAATGCTGCTTGGCAAAACCAATCGCGGCATGGGCCATGCCCTGCTCGTTGCGGCCCTGGTGCACCACCAGGTCGC
The DNA here is from genome assembly GCF_016405645.1 of Pseudomonas sp. MF5691. Taxonomy (NCBI): domain Bacteria; kingdom Pseudomonadati; phylum Pseudomonadota; class Gammaproteobacteria; order Pseudomonadales; family Pseudomonadaceae; genus Pseudomonas; species Pseudomonas sp. MF5691. Next base: position 57,351 of record NZ_JAEKDC010000024.1, on the reverse strand, counting down.
CACTGTCTTGCTCCAGGGCCTGGCCCAGGCCCAGCACATTGCCGTGGCCGAAGATGGTGAACACCCCGGCGACAAACTTGCTCTGCACGCCATCGACTTCGATGTACTGGTTATCGAGGAACTTCACCAGGGCCTGGGCCATGGTCAATCGGGTGGTGGTCATGTTGGGTCCCCTCGGCGCCTACGGGTTAAAGGTCCAGCAGCCAACTGTGCTGCGGGTCATTGTGAAAGTGCCAGGCGCGCTTGGGGCCGGCCATCACATTCAAGTAATAGGACTCGTAGCCATAGGGCACGCTGACGGGGTGATAGCCCTTGGGCACCACCACCAGGTCGTGGTTTTCCACGGCCATGGCCTGGTCGATGCTGCGGTCGTCGGTGTACACCCGCTGGAACACAAAGCCCTGGGACGGGTTGATCTGGTGGTAATAGGTTTCTTCAAGAAAGCTCTGGTGCGGCAAGTCATCGGTATCGTGCTTGTGCGGCGGGTAGCTGGACGAATGTCCGGACGGCGTGCGCACCTCCACCACCAGCAGCGAATGGGCCGGCTCGCTGTCGGGCAGGATGTCGCAGACATAACGCGTGTTGGCGCCCTTGCCACGCACGCTACGCCGACACTGCTCAGGGCGGATCAGCCGGGGCGTGAAACCGCCGGCCGTGGCGCCCGGCGCGGCGCAGACGGCAATCTGCACATCGCTCAGGGCGGTCACCTGGGCAAGGGTGCCCGGTGGCAGGTAGGCGGCGAACGGCGATTTGTCTTCAAATACCGATTGGCGATCACCCAGGTTCTGCCAACTGAACCCTTCGCCCTCGATCGTGACCCGGCCACTGAGCAGCACCAGGCACAGCTCGTTGTCGTCGGCGCTGACCGGCAATGTTTGCCCCAGGCTCAGGCGGTAAGCGGCAAACCCTACATACTCCAGGCGCCCCTCTGGCAGTGCGACCATGGTTGGCCCGCGCGGGGTGCTTTTGACCAGCAGGCTCATTGTGCAGCCCTCGCATCCAGCAGCGCGCGCAAGGTATCGAAGCCTTTTTTCGCATAGATATAGCTGGGTGCCACGGCCGGATCCTGCTCGGCTTCCACCACCAGCCAGCCACGATAGCCGGCGCCCAGCAGCACATCCAGCAACTCGGCGAAGTCGATATCGCCATCGCCCGGCACGGTGAAGGTGCCATTGACGATGCAGTCGGGGAAGCTCCACAGCTGGTTGCGCGCCAGTTGCACCACCGCTTTGCGCACATCCTTGAAGTGCACATGGCACACACGCCCCAGATGCTTGCGTAGCACCTCGACCGGCTCGCCACCGCCCATATAGCAGTGCCCCGAATCGAACAGCAGGCCGACCTCCGGGCCGGTGAGGCGCATCAGGGTGTCGATGTCCTCCGGGGACTCGACGTACGCGCCCATATGATGGTGGTAGGCCAGGCGCACGCCCTGGGACAGGGTAAAACGCGCCAATTCGGTGAGTTTGTCGGCATAGGCTTGCCATGCCTGCTCGCTGTGAAAACGCGGGCGTTCGATCAGGCGGATCGGCGAGCCCTGGATCGAGTCGGCCACTTCGCCGTAGACCAGCACCGTGGCGCCGTTCTCGCGCAGCAGTTGCACATGGCTGGCGATGGCGTCGATTTCCTCGGCCACCGAGCGCCGGGCCAGGCGGCTGGAGTACCAGCCGGAGACCAGTGCCAGGTCGTAGGGGCGTAACACATCGCCCACGCCCTTGGCGTCCTTGGGGAACTTGCCGTTGAGTTCAAAACCTTCGTAGCCGATGGCCTTGCCTTCGCTGAGCGCGGTGCTCAAGGGCGTTTCGCCGCCCAGGGCCGGCAGGTCGTCGTTACTCCAGGAGATGGGGTTGATGCCAATACGGATTGCGGGCATGGCTGCACCTTTTATTGTTTTAACCTTAAGGCTGCTGATATCTGCTTCTGTGGGCGCTGGCTTGCCAGCTCCCACCTTTGAGCGTGTTTAAATTCTGGAGCTGCGCCAAGCCTGGATCAGTTGTTCGAAGGTTTGCTGCACCTGCTGGATCAGGGTTTCATCATCAATCTCCCCCGCCATCCACGCCCTGCTCGGCTCCTGGAAAATCGTCCGGCCCACGGCAAACCCGCGGCAGGTCCGGCTCTGGCTGGCCTGCTGGAATCCCTCGGCCAACGCTTGCGCCGAGGCATTCAGGCCCAGCAATACCACGCCCCGGCAATAAGGGTCGCGCTCCTCGATCAGCTCATCAAGCTGCCGCCACTGCTCGGCACTCTGCGCCTCGATCTTCCACCAGGCCGGGTAGATGCCCAGGTTGTACAGGCGCTTGAGGCTGCGATAGAGCACATCCGGGTAGTTCGAGGGATGATCCTTGGGCGGCACCACTTCCAGCAGCAGTTCATGGCCACTGGTTTGCGCGGCCTGATACAGGGCCTTGAGCTGCGCCTCCTGCTCCAGGCGCAGCAGCGGCTCGTCGTCGGGGTGAAACTGCACCAGGCACTTGATGATCTGCTCCTGGGGCCAGGCAATCAGGTTGCTGCCGATCGAGCGGCCATGTTCGAACGCCAGCGGCCGCGAACCCTGTACCTCTACCGGGCGCGCCACCCACCAATCACGGCCGGTGGCGGCGTTCAGCGCATCCTGGCCGAAACGCTGGTCGGCCAAAATGCCCACATCGGCCTCCACCCCCTGCTCGCCCAGCTTGCTCTCCACACGCTCCACTGCCTGGATAAACAGCTGCTTGATCGCGCTGACCCGCGCCGGGTCCTGGCCGCCTTTTTGCGCCAGTTCCAGCAATTGCCAGCGATGGTCAAAAGCGAACACAAACAGCTGCTTCCAGGTTTTGCGCGGCACACTGACCTGATGCAAACGCTGCAGTACCAAATCCTGATCCGGCCGGGTGATAGGCACCGGGCTGTTGAACAGATACTCAAGCTCCGCCGGAGTCGGCATTGCCGGGGCGCAGGCATGGCGCGACACCACCAACCCGCCGCAGGCATTGGCCAGTTGGCAGCAACGCGCGTCACCGGCGTCGTTCAACCAGCCACTGAGGAAGCCCGACATAAACGCATCGCCGGCGCCCAGCACATTCAGCACTTCGACGCGCACGCCGGGATAGATCGCACCGTCTTCGAGGCGCGCCGGTATATCCCCATGAATCACCGTGCACCCTTGCGGGCCGAGCTTGACCACCAGGGTCGCCGCCGTCAGTTGGCGCACGTTACGCAAAGCGCTGAGCAGGTCGTGGCTGGCACCGGCAATCAAAAATTCCTCTTCGGTGCCGACAATCAGGTCAAAGCGCGGCAGAATGCCTTGCAGGTGCTGGCTGACGTTCTGGTCGGCGACAAAACGCGTCTCGCCGTCAGCCTTGCCTGCCAGGCCCCAGAGCACTGGGCGGTAGTCGATATCCAGCACACGCTTGACGCCGTGCTGCTCGGCGTAATCCAGGGCCTGGAGGCTGGCCTGGTACACGCCGTCGGTGGAGAAATGGGTGCCGGTGATCAGCAGCGCCTTGCTGCTGGCGATAAAGGCTTCGCGAATGTCCTCGGCACGCAGGGCCATGTCGGCACAGTTTTCGCGGTAGAACACCAGGGGGAAGGTTTCGCGGTCCTTGAGGCCCAGCAGGACCATGGCAGTCAGGCGCTGCGGGTCGAGCGTGATACCGCTGACATCACAGCCCTCGCGCGCCAGGGACTCTACGAGGAAGCGCCCCATATGATCGTCGCCGACCCGGCTCAGCATCGCCGACTTAAGCCCCAGGCGCGCCGTACCGAAGGCAATATTGGCGGACGATCCACCCAGGTACTTGGCGAAACTGGTGACATCTTCCAGCCGCGCCCCGACTTGCTGCGCGTAAAGATCGACGCCCATGCGTCCAAGACAAATCAGATCCAATTGACGACCACTGGCAAAACGAGTCTGGCCCATGCTGGCTCCTGTTATTTTTATCAGCCCGCGCCTGCCATCGTGACGGCGACGCTCTTGGTGGATGCAGACTAGGACGTCCGGCGCCATCAATCAATATTTATTCTATAAATTTTTTATGTGGAATATATTTTCCATTAAGATATTTTTTGCCGCCTTCCCTGTAGACTTGTGCCCATTGACCTATTGTCAGGGGCGACGTGCCAGCCGCATGCTCCGTAAGAACAAGCCAGAAGGATTGCCTATGTCCCGCACCGATCAGCAGGCTCCCGCCGAGACCGAGGTCACCGAGGTTCTCGCCAGTCCTCCGATCAATGCCGAGCGTCTGTTGCAGTTGATCACCGATGAATACGAAAGCCTGCCCCGCCAGCTCAAGCGCATCGCCAGCTATATGAGCCAGCAGAGCGATCGGATCATGGTCGACCGCATCAGCGATATCGCCCGGGAATGCGAAGTTCACCCTTCGGCCATCGTGCGGTTTTCCCAGCGCTTTGGTTTCAGCGGCTTCAGCGAAATGCAGGCGTTGTTTCGCGAGGCGTATACCCACAAGACCACGCCGGTGCAGAACTACCAGCAGCGCATCCGCAGCATGATCGCCAACAAGTCGCAGAAAGCCAGCGGCGGCGACCTGGCCCGTGAATGCGTGAATGCCACGCTGTCGGGCATCGAGCGCCTGGGCTTGGAGCTGGACGACGCGGCCTTCGAGAAAGCCGTGGACCTGGTGGTCAACGCCGACAATATCTATGTGGTCGGCGTACGCCGCTCCTTTGCGGTGGCCGACTACCTGGTCTACAACCTGCAGCACACCAACAAGCGTATCCACCTGGTCTCGGGCCTGGGCGGCAGCTACCGCGAACAGATGCGCAGCGTGCGCGCCAATGACTTGGTGATCGCGATCAGCTTCACGCCCTACGGCAAGGAAACCCAGCACTGCCTGCGTATCGCCCAGCACCACCAGGCCAAGACGCTGATCATCACCGACAGCAACCTGTCACCGCTGGCCAAGCGCGCCAACACGGTGCTGCTGGTCAATGAAGGGTCGTCGTTCGCGTTCCGCTCGCTGAGTGCCACGCTGTGCCTGTGCCAGGCGCTGTTTATTGCGGTGGCGTACCGGCTGGAACTGAAGGTTGATGAGATTCACGAACAGGTAGGGTTTGACGACTAAAAAAGGCCGCCCTGCCATGCAGGAGCGGCCTTGATCAAGCGGGTACGCGGGTTAGTGCATGAAGATCGCGATCAGGATAATGACCGGGATCGGCACACCGAGGAACCACAGCAGTAATGAGCGCATGACGTTCTCCTTGAGTTAACGAATGGTTTCCAGATACACCACGGCGTCGCGGCGGCGACCGCCGAAGGTGGCGGCGAAACTGGCGAAGAAAGCACCGAGCAACAGTGCAACGAAGGTCCACAGCGAGGTCACGGCGGCGATTTTGCTGGCGGTGTCGGCGGCCTGCCTGGCTTTCAACTTGGCCTCTTCCAGGGCTTTGCGGGCGTCACCGTAGACCTGGTCGACGCGCCGTTCGGCATCGGCCTGGCTGAGGTTGGTGCGCTGGCTGATCAACTGCGCCAAGTAGGCACGGTCCTGCGGGGCCAACTGGCCGTCATTGCCCAGGGTGCGGGCGAAGATCCGCGCCACCACCCCATGCACTGCGTCATCACTGGCGGCTGCCGGGCGATCATCGCGGAACAGGCTGTCAACGTAATAGCCGAAATCGTCGCCATTGGCCGCATTGCCGGCGGCCTGGGTCAAGCCGCTGGCTGCGCCCGAGGCCACACTCGCACCGGCCTGCACCCCACCACCGACGATGCTGCTGACCGAGCCGACCACCAGGGTCGCGGTCACCAGCGTGGCCACGGCCCAGGCGAGAAAACCATGGGCGGTGTCGCGAAAGTACACCTCATCGCCATGCATATTGGCCCACTTGACCCGCAGCCGACCGGCGAGGTAACCGCCCAGTCCCGCCGCGACAATCTGGGTGAAGGCCAGCCAGACAATCGTGGAAATGCCCAGGCCCTTGGCGCTGATGCCACTGTCGGCCCACGGCGACACCGCCGAAAAGCCCAGGCCGAAGCCCAGCAGCACCAGGACCAGGGACAACGCAGCGGCGGCCGCAGCCCCGGCAAAGATCGCCCCCCAGGAAACCCCGGAGAGCGTGCTCGACTCTTGCAAAGTGGATGAGGATGTCATCATTGTTGTTGTGCTCCAGGCATTGAAAAATGGTGTTACATCTGTCGAAACGGACAGTGCAGACGCCGTGCCAGTCGCCTTGAAAATAAAAACCCATTAATTTCAATCAGATAAGCAAGTTGAACTTCCAAGAATCATGCAACTTGCAAGAACCAGGCATAGAGGGCGGGCGTTATGCACTCCCAGGACCGGCACCGCCAACCCCTGTGGGAGCGGGCTTGCCCGCGATGGCGGCGTGTCAGTCACCAAATGCTTGGGCTGATCTACCGCTATCGCGAGCACGCCGGCTCCCACATTTGACCGAGGCGACCTTGAGAATGGCCTACATGAATTTTCTTTTAGAAACCTCGCTGGCATTTCTTGGCAAAATGCCCCACTCCCGTGTGACCAGGTAACCTGTATGACCCGCATTTTGACCATCGAAGACGACGCCGTGACGGCCCGCGAGATCGTCGCTGAGTTAAGCAGTCATGGACTGGACGTGGACTGGGTCGACAACGGCCGCGAAGGCCTGACGCGGGCAGTCAGTGGCGATTACGACCTGATCACCCTCGATCGCATGCTCCCGGAGCTCGATGGCCTGGCCATTGTCACCACCTTGCGCACCCTCGGCGTGTCGACGCCGATCCTGATGATCAGCGCCCTCTCCGACGTGGATGAACGGGTACGCGGCCTGCGCGCCGGTGGCGATGACTACCTGACCAAACCCTTTGCCTCCGACGAGATGGCTGCGCGGGTCGAGGTGCTGCTGCGCCGCAACAACGCAGTCAAGGCCGCGCAAACCGCCCTGCGCGTGGCCGACCTGGAACTGAACCTGATCAGCCGCGAGGCCAGCCGTGCCGACCAGCCGCTGAGCCTGCTGCCGACCGAGTACAAGTTGCTGGAATTCCTGATGCGCAACACCGGGCAGATCCTCTCGCGGATGATGATCTTCGAGGAAGTCTGGGGTTATCACTTCGACCCGGGGACCAACCTGATCGACGTGCACATTGGCCGCCTGCGCAAGAAAATCGACCCGCCGGGCCTGACGCCGCTGATCCGCACGGTACGAGGTTCGGGCTATGTCATTGCTGAACCCGTCTAACGGCTGGCGCTCGTCCAGCAGCCGTCTGCTGGCACTGTACAGCTCGCTGTTCGTGGCCTGGAGCTGCATCCTCATGGGGGTGCTGTATTACGAGGTCTCGGGTTATCTGGGCGACCTGTCGCGCCACTCGCTGATGCAGCGTCAGCATCTGTTCCAGCGTTTCAACGGCGCGCAACTGGATGAAGCCCTGGCCACCAGCATGACCTTCGATATGAAGGGCATGGATGCCTATGGCCTGTTCGATGGGCAACAGCGCCCCCTCAGCGGCCCGCTCCAGCAGATCCCCGCAGGCTTGCCCCTGGACGGGCGCATCCATGCCTTGGCCAACTGCATCGAATCGGATGACCCGAAACTGCCCCGGGGCAGCTGCGACGCCGTGGCGACCCACACCCAGGATGGCCGCTGGCTGGTGCTGGTGCGCGACAACGGCTCGTTGCTGGGCGTGACGCGGATCATCCTGCAGGCCCTGCTCTGGGCGATCTCCCTGACCATCATCCCCGGCGTCGCCGGCTGGCATCTGCTGCGCCGGCGCCCTTTGCGGCGGATTCGCGGGATCCAGGCCAGCGCCGAAGCCATCGTCGCCGGCGACCTGACCCACCGCCTGCCGCTGTCCAACCGCCGCGATGAACTGGACATGCTCGCGGCCATCGTCAATGCCATGCTTGAGCGTATTGAAAAGCTGATGAACGAGGTCAAGGGCGTGTGCGACAACATTGCCCACGATCTGCGCACCCCACTGACCCGCTTGCGTGCGCAGCTGTACCGGATCAAGCAGCAGACCGATGAAGGTTCGCCGCAGGCCCTGCAGCTTGATGAAGTCATCAGCGAGACCGACACCCTGATGGCGCGCTTTCGCGGCCTGTTGCGCATCTCCGAGCTGGAAGACCGTCAACGACGCTCCGGTTTCCTGGTCTTCGATCCCCTGCCCTTGCTCCAGGAACTGCATGATTTCTACCTGCCACTGGCGGAAGAAGGCCAGTTGGAGCTGCTGCTGCAAGTCCCCGAATCATTGCCGCCGATCACCGGTGACCGCGCACTGTTGTTCGAGGCCCTGGCCAACCTGCTGAGCAATTCGATCAAGTTCACCCCGCCGGGCGGCGAAGTGATTCTGCGCGGGCTCGACCAGGCAGGCAGTGCGCGCATCGAGGTACTGGACTCCGGCCCGGGAATCCCGGAAACGGAACGCGCGGTGGTATTCCAGCGGTTTTACCGGGTCGACGGTGGTCAGCAGGGCAGCTTTGGCCTGGGCCTGTCGATTGTGGCGGCGATCGTCAACCTGCATGGCTTCGGCCTGGAAGTCGGCAGTAGCGAGCGTGGGGGCGCGCGGTTGACCCTGGAGTGCCGCACACAACAGCCGCTGTAGGAGCCGGCTTGCCGGCGATAGTGGCGGATCAGGCCGGGAAGTTTTTGCGCAGGGCCTCGACGCCGCCGGTGTAGACGCCGCTGAACAGCTCTTCCACCTCGGCATCCGTCACACCGGCAATCGGAGTGAACACACCGGACCAAGTGACTTTGGCCGAATGCTCACCCAACGCTTCAACCTGCAATGTCGCCAAATAGGCACTGACCGGAAACGGCGATTCGCTGATGGTGTAGCTGTAGGTGCGCGCAACGTTGTCAAAGGTCTGCAAGTGCTCGACCACCACGGCGCCATCCGCCGTTTGCAGGTGACGCACGCGCCCGCCTTCACCCGGCTCGCTCTTGGCAATCAATGGCAGCCAGTCAGGCAACGAGTTGAACCCGCCGACCAATTGCCAGACTTGATCGGCCGAGACCGGGATTTCAATGACAGCAGTTGCTTTGGCCACGATAAAACTCCACGACAGGGGAAAAAGCCAGGCAGCTTACGCTGCCTGGTGGTGTTGGCGCTATTGGCCGATCAGCCATGGGCCGACTTGGCACACTCGCAGCCGGTCGCCGATTCGCACGGCTCGCCATGGGCATGGTGCTCGGCACAACCCTGGCAGCAATAGCCCTTGCCGTCTTTGATCACAGCGTTCGGCCCCAGTACACATTTGCAATGCGGGCAAGCACAGGTTGGATCTGGCATGTTAAGACTCCTTTTTCATGGTCGTCCTGGTGCAGCGAATGCTGGCACCTTAAGCAGTGACTCCCGCCCGCCACCCAAGGTTCAGCGCCGTTAATCAGCCTGGCGTGCACTGCTGCGGTACATGAACACCAGTGCCAACGCCAGGCACAGCATCGCCAGGACCCGGCTGCCGGACAGTTCGATGGCGGTGTTGCCCAGCCAGCCGAAGTTGTCGATCAGCATGCCCATGGCCAATTGACCGACGATCACCGCGACCGTCGCCACCGCCGTGCCCACGATCGGCACCGCACCGACCATCACCATCATGTACACCACACCGAACAACGCCCCGGTCAGTTGCCACTTGGGCACCTCCAACAGGCTGACGGCCTGGGCCGGTTCGAAGAACAGGATCAGCAGGCCAGTCACCAGCGTGCCCACCGAGAACGTCACCAGGCTGCTGCGCAGCACACCGACGGTTTGCCCCAGGCGCCCATTGATCGCCGCTTGCACACTCAACACCGCGCCGGCGGCAACCACCAGCACCAACAATAGAAGCAGATTCATTGCCTTAACCCCGCGCAATCAAAACAAGAGCCACCACAATCAACAGCAGCGCAATCCAGCGTTCACCGTTGACCCGCTTGCGGGCAGTGCCGAACCAGCCAAAGTGGTCGATCAGTACACTCTTGCCGACCTGCCCGGAGAGGATCGCGATCATGGTCATGGCAATGCCGATATGGGGCGTGGCCAGGGTCAGCACCACCACATACATCGGCCCCAGGAACCCACCGATCAGCTGCCAGCGCGGCAGCTCGTTGAGGGCCGGACCTTGTTGTGGGCCGCTGAACAGCAGCAGCAACAGGAGGATCGCCGTGCCCACCGCGAAGATGCTCAAGGTCGCCCATAAGTGCCCCACCTGGGCACCCAACGGCCCCAGCAACCCGGCCTCCACCGACAGGCCCATGCCTGCCAGGATCACCAGCGGCAACAGCAGCAGCCCCAGGCGGTTTTTCGGTCGGGCCTGGGCCGCGGCCTCAAGAGAAGAACTTTGCATACAGCACCTACAGGTCAGAAGAACAATGACGCGCATTATCCGGTGGCACACCTGTGCGATAAATGGGAGCATGCGGACAACACCTTTGCGTAATACGCACAGCATGGAGTGACGATGCAGGGCTTCAACGAGCTGAGTTTCAAGGCGCTACGCCTGTTTGTCGCGGTGCTGGACCACGGCAGCTTCTCTGAAGTCGCACGCCGCGAAGGCCTGGCGCCCTCTTCCATCTCCCGGCAGATCCAGTTGATGGAACAGGCCCTGAGCCAGCAATTGCTGTATCGGCATACCCGTGCGGTCAGCCCCACGGAAGCCGGGCGCTTGCTCGGGCATCATGCGCGCTTGATGCTGCAACAGCTGGAAGAAGCCGGGCAGGCCCTGCAGGAACAGGAAAGCGAGCCCAGCGGCCTGGTGCGCATCAATGCGCCCATGGTGTTCGGCCAGCGCCACCTGTCACCCTGGCTGGCCGAGTTGTGCCAGCGATACCCCAAGCTGCAACTGGATATCCAGCAGACCGACACCTACGTCGATCCTCTGCAGGAAGGCGCCGACTTGTTGTTCCGTATCGGTGTGCTCAACGATTCCGGAATGCAGGCGCGTATTTTCGCGCCCCAGCGCTACAGGATTGCCGCCAGCCCCGACTATCTGGCGCGCTTTGGCACTCCACGCCATCCCGATGAGCTGCTCAATCACCAGTGCCTGGCGTACAAGGGCGTGAACGGCCAGCAGCGTTGGTTCTTCCGCCGCGCCCAGGACGACTGGACGCCCTATACAGTCAGGGGCCCGATCACCGGCAACCATGCCGACACCCTGGCGCGCGCCGCCGAACAGGGCCTGGGGTTCGTGGTGTTCCCTTCGTGGCTGATCGGCGACAGCCTGCGCGCCGGACGCTTGCAGGCGGTGCTGACCGAATATGAAGTGGCCACCACCCTGGAGCCGCAGCAGATTGCCGCGCTGTGGCCCGGCAGCCGGCGGTTGTCGGTGAAGGTGCGCACGGTCATCGACTTCTTTGTCGAACGCTTCGGCAGCGTGCCCTACTGGGACCGCTGACTCAGAACAACCACTGGCCGATCAGCCAGGCGTTGGCGCCGCTGATCACACTAAACAGGCTCCAGGCCAGGATCCTGGTGGGCAGGCGATTGACGAACGGCCCCATCAGTTGCCGGTCGCCGGTCATGCGGATCAACGGGTACAGGGCAAAGGGCAACTGCAGGCTGAGCACCACCTGGCTGAGGATCAGCAACTTGCCAATGGCATCATCGCCCATCAACCACACCCCGAGAAACGCCGGGATCAGCGCCAGGCCACGGGTGATCAGGCGGCGTTGCCAGCAAGGAATGCGCAGATTGAGGTAACCCTCCATGATCACCTGGCCGGCGATGGTGCCGGTGAAGGTCGAGCTTTGCCCGGACGCCAGCAAGGCAATGCCGAACAGGATACTGGCAAAGGCGCCGCCCACCAGCGGGTCCAGCAGGTGGTAGGCGTCCTGGATTTCCACGACCTCGGTATGACCGCTCTGGTGGAATGCCGCGGCGGCCAGCACCAGGATCGCCGAGTTGACCAGCAAGGCCAGGGCCAGGGAACCGATGGTGTCGATACGCGCCAGCTTGACCGCGTCCTGGCGGCTGGCCAGGTCTTTGCCGAACAGCCGGGTTTGCACGATGGACGTGTGCAGATACAGGTTATGTGGCATCACGGTGGCCCCGAGGATACCGATGGCCAGGTACAACGGCGCCGCATCACTGATCGCCGAGAGCGACGGGGTGAAGCCACGCATGACGTCCGGCCAATAGGGCTTGATCAACACCAGTTCGACAAAGAAACACACACCGATGGTCGCCACCAGCGCCAGCATGATCGCTTCCAGGCGCCGGAAGCCGCGGTTTTGCAGGGCCAGGATCAGCAGCGTGTCAAACGCGGTAATGACAATACCGGTGGTCAGCGATACCCCCAGCAACAGGTGGAACGCCAGGGCGCAGCCGAGGACTTCGGCCAGGTCGGTGGCGATAATCGAGATTTCCGCCAGCACCCATTGCGTACGCGCTGAACGCCGGCTGTAGCGCTCGCGGCACAGCTGCGCCAGGTCCTTGCCGGTGGCGATGCCCAGCCGCGAACACAGGCACTGCACCGCCATCCCCGCGAGGCTGGCGAGCAACACCACAAACAGCAGGTTATAGCCATAGCGCGACCCGGCCTCGATGGCCGTGGCCCAGTTGCCGGGGTCCATGTAACCGATGGAAATCAGCAGGCCGGGACCGGCAAACTGCAGCACCCGTTTGAAAAACGGCGCACGGGGATCGACGGGGATGGTGCCCGCCACTTCCGGAGGGCAAAACGGGGCGGTCGCAATTTTCGGCAGGCTGAATTTCACGCGGGGTACCCGGCAGACACACAAGACAAGGACGCAGCTTAGCAGTCAGGCGAGACCGTGCGCATCAGCGTTTCCCGAGGCAGGTCGAACGCCTCGACCACCTGCACCACCAGGTCCATTTCCTGATTCAACGCCTCGCGCTCCATGCGCTGGCGAATCACCCCCAGCACCAGCACCGCCAGGGTCGTGATGGAATACGCCGGCCCGGAAAACGCCCGTACCCCGCTCACCAGCAGCATGGCCGCCGCCAGCGCCTGCCCCACCACCGGAATCGCCGTGGCCGCACCGCGCCGCAGGATAAACCCGGTCAACCCGGCCAGCGCCGTTCCGCTCAAGGCGGTGGTGGCCGAGCGGCCGACATCGAAACGGTGGAAAAACCCCTGTTCCTTTTGCGCGGCGGCCCGGAGTTCGGCCTCGAACACCTGGCGGTCGGCCTGGCTGAGTTTGTCCTTGTACTGTTCGATCAGGGTCTCGGCGACCCGCTCTTCCAGGCTCACCAGGGCCACGCTGTCGATCGGCTGGTCAAACTTGATACCGACGCGCAGGGCCACGTCCTGGGCCAATTGGCGGTAACTCACGCCGTGCCCACGGGCCAGGTTCATAAAGCTGTCACCGCCCATGCGCTGCAACTCGATGGCCAACTGCAGTGGGTCGCGCACATCCGCAGCGATGGTCGCACTGCGCTTGGCGGCCATCAGCTCGGCGAGGAACTGCAACTCTGGCGCCCGGGCCTGGAGCAGCACCGGATACAGGTCCACATCCTCTTCGGCAAAGCGCACCTCGGCACTGCGCTGGTCCGCACGGATCATGCCTCGGCGCTCTTGCAGCAAGTCGGTGTACTGCACCACGGTCTGCAACTGCGGCCAGTAGGCAGCGTGGTCGAACGTGACCAGATGCACATTGGTCACTTTGCCCTTGAGGGATGGCGTCAGGGGGATGGCATAGCGGCCAATACAGCGCTCGGTATCCGGCTTGAGCGCCAGGGCCCAGTCCTTGCTGGAGTGGCAATTGATCACGCGCCCCTTGAGTGGTGCCGACACCTGCTCCCAGGGGCTGGACGTGCAAATCGCCCCGCCCATCAACAACAGGTGATTGAGGGGCAGTTCCCGGGCCAGCTCCGGGCTGGCCAACAGGCTCTTGACCAGCAGGCGTGCGCCCAGGGAGTGGCCGATCAAGTTGATCTGACGGACCTCGATCGACTCGGCGTGCAGGTAGTTGGCCAGCTCCGCCAACAGCGTCCTGGCCACCTCGTCCACCCGCGCCTCGACACTTTTGTAGTGATCGAGAAAATAACCCACCGCCTTGCCCAGACCCACGGTCGCCGCGCCCAGGCTGCCGCCGCCGAGCATCGAGGTAATGATGTCCTTGAAGGGGGCGAAGAGGTTTTCCAGGAAATGCCCGGCCGGCCAGAACAGCATCAGGTTGGTCGAACCCTCGATCCCCGCCAGCTGCGCCTGGAAACTGGCCAGTTGTTGCTGGTTGAAAAACGCAGAATAACCATGGACATAGAGATTGAGCACCTGCCCCTGGGGCTCGCCGCACAGCACGAACGAGGGCTTGCGGGTGCGGTGCATTTCATCCCACTGGTGTTGCATGAGGCGTTGGCTCCTGGTGAAAACGCAGGGCGATAGTAACAAGAATTGGCGCAGGACCTGGCCCTGTAAAGGACTGCATCCAGCACAACAGGTGGCGAAGTTGTCGATCTTGACCTACCCGTCCGGGAACGTCGCCCGGATGTAGTTGCGCAAGGTCGGTACGACGCTCCATCTTGGAAACCGCCGCCTGGTTGATATCTAATGCCTTGGCCAGGCTTTCCTGGCTCAACAGGCGCTGGCGCAATGCGTCGTGCCTTGGCAAAAATTCAGATTCAACAGCGTAAAAGCGCGCTCTAATAGCGCCCTGTCGATTCGCCTCAAAGATTCTGGAGTAAGCGATGCCCCATGAAGGCAACCTGTTACAAGCGGCCGTAGTTTTCCTGTTGGCGGCGGTGCTGACCGTGCCTCTGGCCAAGCGCCTGCAATTGGGCGCGGTGCTGGGCTATCTGTTCGCCGGTGTGATCATCGGCCCCTCGGTGCTGGGGTTGGTGGGCAACCCGCAAAGTGTCGCGCAGTTCTCCGAGCTGGGGGTGGTGTTGTTGCTGTTCATCATCGGCCTGGAACTGTCGCCAAAACGCCTGTGGGTGATGCGCAAGGCGGTGTTTGGCGTGGGCCTGGCGCAGGTGCTGCTGACCGCGATGGTGATAGGTGCAGTAGCGCTCTGGGCCTTTGGTCAGTCGTGGAATAGCGCGATTGTGCTGGGCCTGGGCCTGGCGCTGTCCTCCACCGCCTTCGGCCTGCAAAGCCTGGCCGAACGCAAAGAACTGAACAGCCCCCACGGGCGCCTGGCCTTTGCGATCCTGCTGTTCCAGGACATCGCGGCGATCCCATTGATCGCCATGGTGCCGCTGCTGGCCGGCAGCGACCACACCACCACTGCCGCCCAGGACCTGAACCACGGTTTGCAGGTACTGGGCAGCATCGCCGTGGTGATCATCGGCGGTCGCTACCTGTTGCGGCCGGTGTTTCGTATTGTCGCCAAGACCGGCCTGCGCGAAGTGTCCACCGCCACCGCGCTGCTGGTGGTGATCGGCACCGCCTGGCTGATGGAGCTGGTGGGCGTGTCCATGGCCCTCGGCGCATTCCTCGCCGGCCTGCTGCTGGCCGACTCGGAATACCGCCACGAACTGGAATCGCAGATCGAGCCGTTCAAGGGCCTGCTGCTGGGGTTGTTCTTTATCAGCGTGGGCATGGGCGCCAATATCGGCCTGTTGTTCAGCACGCCCTTCGTGGTGCTGGGCCTGACCCTGCTGCTGATCGCCATCAAGTTGCCGCTGCTGTACGCAGTCGGGCAGATGGTCGGCGAGCTGAACCGCGAGAGCGCGGTGCGCCTGGGCGTGGTCCTGGCGGCCGGCGGTGAGTTTGCCTTTGTGGTGTTCAAGATCGGCCGCGACCAAGGCCTGTTTGCCCCGCACCTGTACGATGTGCTGGTGCTGACCATCACCCTGTCCATGGCCCTCACCCCGCTCCTGCTACTGCTGTGCCCGAAGCTGTTCCGGCCCAAGACCAAGCCGGTGGACGTGCCGGAAGAATACCGCGCGATCGAGAGCGATGCGCCGCGCGTGGTGATCGCCGGGATGGGCCGGATGGGGCAGATCGTGGCGCGGATCCTGCGGGCGCAGAACATTTCGTTTATCGCCCTCGACACCTCGGTGGAAACCATCGATCTGACCCGCAGTTTCGGCGGCATGCCGGTGTTCTACGGCGATCCCCAGCGCCCAGAGATCCTGCACGCGGCCAAGGTCGACCAGGCCGAGTACTTCGTGATTGCCATGGATGATCCGGAAATCAACATCAAGACCGCCGAGCTGGTGCGCAATCTGTACCCGCACATGAAGATCATCGCCCGCGCCCGTAACCGCCAGCACGTACACCGCCTGGTGGACCTGGACGCGTCACCGGTGCGCGAAACCTTCTATTCCAGCCTGGAAATGAGCCGCCGCACCCTGGTCGGCCTGGGCCTGAGCGAGACCCAGGCCGATGCACGGATCAACCGCTTCAAGCACCACGACCTGCAATTGCTGGCGGCCCAGCACGCGGTGTACGACGACGCGGCCAAGGTGATGCAGTCGGCCCAGGAAGCCCGTGCGGAACTGGCGCGGTTGTTTGAAATGGACCGCCTCGAAGAGGAATCCGCAAAGGTCTGAGGATGGATCCGAACGAAATTGCGAATTTTCTGACAGAATATGGCGCAATTTCGTTCATCCATTGGAAGACCTCATGCTCACCCTCAGCAAAATCGCCACCCGCCTGGCCCTGGCGCTGACCGTCAGCCTGGGCGCCAGCCCGCTGTTCGCGGCAGCCAAGCCGGCCGCCGCGCCGCCGGACGACTTCCAGATCGTCTCGACCCTGGACGGCAAATTCACCTTCACCCTGCCCAAGGGCTATGTCGCCGATGCCCTGCCTGCCGGCGCGCAAGCCCAGGGCACCGCTGGCGCCAACGGCACGATGTATATCAACCAGGCCTCAAAAAGCGTGGTGGTGGTGGCCCAGACCCTGCGCAATGACGGGATCGACTTGAAGGACGACGAACCGCTGTTTCTCGACAGCGCGGTCGAGGGTTTCCTCAAGGACGTCGGCACCCGCCTGCCGGACTACAAGAAACTGACGCAGAAAAAACTGCTGATCAAAGGCGTGGGCCTGCGCCAGATTGATGGCACGGCCACCATGGGCGGCGGCAAGACCTTGAACTCGACCTTCCTCGCAGGCTCCGGCAACCGGTTGCTGGTGATCCAGGCCATTTCCCGGGCCGAGGATGTGACCGGGCATGGACTGCTGGTCAGGCAGATCACCAGCGGCAAGTGACATCCCCCTAGGAACCACACATCCAATGTGGGAGCGGGCTTGCCCGCGATCGCGGTGTATCAGCCAATACATAGGCTGACTGACACGCCGCCATCGCGGGCAAGCCCGCTCCCACTTTGTTTATTGCATTCCCCCCTACGGCTTGCGTAGCAGGTAGGTATCCATGATCCAGCCATTGGCCTGGCGCGCCGCCTTGCGCACGCGCTCGATTTCCTCGGCCACCTCGGCCACCTTGCCGCTGATCAGGATTTCATCCGGCGTGCCCAGGTACGCGCCCCAGTAAATCTCCAGGTCCTGGTCCGCGACGCTGCGGTAGGAGTCCTCGGCGTCGAGCATCACCACCAGGGTATCGGCATCGCTGGCCTGCCCCGCCGCGAGCCGGCGCCCGGTGGTGATCTCGATGGACCGGCCAATGCGGTTCAACGGCACTTTGTGCTGGGCCGCCAGGGCCTGGACGCTGGTAATCCCGGGGATGACCTCGAACTCAAACTCACTGCCGCCACTGGCCAGGATCGCCTGCAGGATGCGGATGGTGCTGTCGTACAACGCCGGGTCGCCCCAGGCCAGGAAAGCGCCCACTTCGCCGTCGGCCATTTCCTGGTTGATCATGCGCTCGAACGTCTGTTGCTTGTCGCGATTCAGATCCTGCACGGCCGTGGTGTAGTCGACCTCGCCACGCACACGCTCGGGGCAGTCGGCTTCGACAAAGCGATAGGTGCGGTCGGCGTCGATATAGGTCTGGCAGATTTCCCGGCGCAGGTCGATCAGCTTGTCCTTGCTCTGGCCCTTGTCCATCAGGAAAAACACGTCGGTGCGGTTAAGCGCCTTCACCGCCTGCATCGTGATGTAGTCGGGGTTGCCGGCGCCAATGCCGATGATCAGGATCTTTTTCATGAAGGGGTTCTCAGTGCGGGGCTGCGATTTTGCCATGTTCGCGCGGCTCAGGTCTCACGTGTTTCCAGGCGCAGGCGCCACACACCGTTGAAACGCAGTTCGGTGGAGGACAACGGCTCCACATCTATCCGGTTGAACATCGCCAGCGGGCCTTGCATGACGCAGAGCAACGCGGCGCGGATCACAAAGGGGTGAGTCACCGCCACGACATGGCCCGGGATCTGCTCCAGGGTGTGCAGCCACTGCCCGACCCGTTCACACACTTGTGCAACGGATTCGCCGCCATGGGGAGCGGCCGTGCTGTCCGTCAACCAGGCCTGCAAAGCCTCGGGTTCGGCTTGCTCTATCTCATCCAGGCGCTGCCCTCGCCATCGCCCGAAATCACAGTCGCGCAGGGCCTCGTCTACCTGCGGGTGCTCGCCAAACAGCAGGGCCGTCTGCCGGGTGCGCAGCTCGGGGCCGCACAGCAAACGGGGGGCGCGCTTGAAGCGCTTTGCCTGGGCCAACGGCATCTGCTGCCCCTCCGTCTCCAACGGTTCATCCAAGGCAAAACGCGAGCGTTTGCGGGCCTGGGTGCTGGCGTGGGCAATCAGGGTCAAGCGAGTGGCCGGCATACAAAGCTCCACGGGTTAAGTGATTTCTAGATGTCACAGCGATCCAGGCAAGTCGCGCCACTGTAGGCCGCCCACACGCCGTAAACCAGCCCCTGTGGATCGCACTTGAAGGCGCTTACAACCTGCAGCGGAACTGATGCTCGTCGCTCATCACCCAGTCATTGCCCTGGCCGCTGAATCACTGCGTTCAAAGAATCATCCCCCCCTTATTTTCAAGGACGTGTCCATGAATTCTATCGAATCACGCCTACCTAGTTTTTCCAATGCCACACGCTCCTTCGCAGAACCCCCGCCGGAATCGGGCGCAGCCCGCACGTCAAGTCGATCCCGGCGCGACCCCGTGGATGTGACTGCCCACGAACTGGAGAATGCCCGGCAACTTGTGCAAGACAGTGACCGCGAACTGGCGAAACAGTACGCCCTGACCCTGGCCTTTCACGAGACATCCAACGAGCCTGCTGCAGACTTCGACCCGAGCAAAATGACCGTTAACAACATCCCGCCCTACTCCACATTCGGCAGGGCCTGGAAAAAATTCAACGACGCCTTGAAAGCAGAGCCTTTTGCAACATTTGCCAAAAACAACACCATCAATACGCAAAACTTTACCTGGACCCCCAGCTCAGCGTCGCTGGACTTCGAAATTCGCGGTGCGTCTGGCCACTTCTCGAAATACACCCCCGGGTGGGAAGCGGCATCCGCAGACGTTGCCGCTGCAGCAAGAGCACTGGAACCCAGCGCTGAGCACTCCTTCGCGCATACCGGGGAACACAGTGCTCCGCTGGCGCTGATCGGCGACTTCTACGGCCATGACGCCTACAGCACCAAAAGCCAGCGGTCAGCCTCAATCGAGCAGTTGCTGACCCAGCAATCGTTTCCCTCCCTCCTGCCGGCAAACACCAATAGCCTGCAAGCTGCACATATCGTCGAACAGCAACACCAAACCGCAGAGGTCCTCGCCAAAGAACCCGCCTCAGTGCCTCTTGAGCAAACGCCGTCCGCGCAGGTTGATGAGGCTGACCGGGAGTTGGCGCAGAACACCGCGACAGCCCTGCTGACGCTGCGCAAAGAAACGCGCCCCGCTGCTGCCCTGCCCCCTGCCAGGCGCCTGTTTCTGGAACTGCCGCCCCTTTCGACACTGGCCCAAACATTCAAGGCATTTAACGAAGCCCTCTCCAGTGAGGCTTTTTTGGATTTCGTCGAAAAAAACAACCTGGTCGTTGCCAACCTCAGGGTGGACCCGACCACCGGCAACCTGCTGGTCCGCAGCCCCAAAGGCTCCGATGCGCCGCCCAAGATGTTCACGCACGATGACTCGTCAGGCTGGGCGCAGGTGGCCCCGGCCATAGTGGCGCTGGCGAAAAAACTGAGTGCCGGAACCGGGGCGCTCGTACCGTGCTTCAACGTTGAAACCGCAAGCCTGGGCCAGGTTCTGAGTTTCTATGGCGAGCCGCCAGCGGATCCCAGCCTGCAAGGCGTGCTCAAGCAGAGCTCGGCCCTCAATCGCAACGGCTTCAGCGCGTTGACCAACGCTGCGCACGACCCGCGATCACGGGAGGTCAAGCAAAACCAACTGGCCGTCAAACAACAACTCGATCAGCAAGCTGCCGCCGATAAACCCATCACCATCCCTCCCCGCCGCTCCCCGACCGCCGAGATCGCCAGGCAGCAGTTTGCCGGCGAGCCCGGTTTGCAAGCGGTCGTGGGACGGCTGCTGACGGACGCCATAAAGAGTGCATCACCCGGGCTGGACTTCGACATCAATCAGGTCGACTTGGCCCAGCCCGACCCGGACAACCCGGGTCAGTTCAAACGCAAGCCGCTGACGACGCTGGCCCTGGAATACCTGGTAGACGGTGCGGTCCCCGACTTGCCCGCCAACAGCAAACTGGTCGACACCCGCCCAGACGTCCTGACCCATACCGGCAACACCCCGGACACCCCACTCGCCGTTGACATGGGCGCGATCCAAAGCGCATTCCGTGCGCTGCCAGGCCAACTGGCGCAGGCGTTGACAACCGACGTATCCAACTATTGGGACCAGCCCGCCTTCGGCGCCCCCACCCGTGCAAGCCTCAGCCCGTTTGCCGGCAGTCGCCGGACACTGATCAGTAACCTGTTACGGGACAACCTGCGACTGGCCATACTCAAGCAGCCGGGCCTGGACGATCTGCAGCGCGAAACCCTGGACCTGGTGGTGCGCTACCCCAACGGATCGACGCGCCCAGGCTCCAACGACAGTGCCGAGGTGACGGTATTCAACCTCGGCAGCATTTCAGAGCCCAACCAGGGCGCGATAGAGTCCACTTCAGCCAACCTGCTGATTCAGCGCCATGTCGGCGAGCGCACGATTCTGCTGCTGTGCGAACCCAGCGGCAAAGTCACCCCCTATGACTCCTACGCAGCGTTCAACGCGGCACGGGAGCAACAGCTCAAAGCGCAGGCCCCTGAACAACGGCTTCTCAACACCTTGCGTAAGATCGACGGCAATGCTTTCCAGACCCAGGCCGAGACGGTGATCACTCAGCGTCTGGATAACAGCCTTGCTCCCGACCCCAACTGGCTGAACCTGGACACACTGGATCAGCCTTCACGCAAGATGCCCAGTTGGGTCAGCAACGCCACCGAGGCCGAACGTGTTGTCTTGCGTGAACTGAGCCTGCAACTGGCGAGTATCACCCAGCGCAATAAAGGGCGGACCTACAACAGCGATATCCCGGATATCCGGCCCTTTGCCGAACAGGCTTTCGATCAACTGAAGGCGGTGAGCCACCCGGCGAAAAACCTGGAGGTGGTGTTCAAGGTGCCCGTCGGCGGCAACTCGCCAGGTGGGGTGGTCAGCGGCAGCCTCCATCGCGAACGCATGAGCATGACCGACGTGCTCCTGAAAAACCTGTCGGGGCTGCCCAGCCGCGACGTGGAGGTTTATCTCAAACCGGGTAACACGCGGGTTCCGGAGCTGGAAAAGGATGGCGAACTGCAGAAACTGATCGAGAAGGTCGACGTGGGTAAAAGCTACCCCGAGCTGCTCAAGCGCGAACTGCTGGACGATCCCGTCAAAAAAGCCCAACGCCAGTCCCTGTTTGCCCAGCAAGTCCCCGTGGAACTGCAGATCAAGGCCCTGGAGCTGGCGGTTAACAAACAATCGGGGGTCGATACCACAGGGTTGCGCTACGTGCAGGCGGCCATCAACCCGCAACCCGGTGCGCAGACCGTCGATGGCAAAGAGATCGTCGTCCGCCCGCTGGCGTTCATTGCCGGGCCAGGCGCCACACCCGAGGTGGTCGACAACATGTACCTGATCGAACCCGAGGACAGCAGCGGCGGCCCGCATATTCTCTACCGCCCATTGATCGCCGACGCACCGCTGCTGCAATTCCCCACCCGCCAGGCCTTGCTGGAGGCCATCCAGCAACCGGGGCGCCTGCAAAACGACATCCTGGCCTGGTTTCCCGACAACGCGACCCGCGACTACTACAAGGCATGGAGTTTCAAGGAGCCCTCCACCCAGACCACCAGCCTGTTTGGCGTGGGCGACGGAGAAACCGTTCCCGCTGCGCCCACACTGGCGGTGGGCGGCTATGCCGCTGCCGATGCCCTGAAGGCCAAACTGCAAACCGGGCAATTGATGAACCACCTGTACGACGCCAATGCCCAGGGTCTGATCAGCATGGCCGAACAACAATCTGTCTCCGACGCCGAAAGTCGCTGGGCAACGCTCAAGGAAGGCGGCTATCTGTTGCTCAACGCGGTACTGCCGGCCCTGCGCGGCCCCGGCGCTGCCATTGGCACGGCGCTGCAGTTCCAGGGCATTCTCAGCGACCTGCAAACGCTGGCGGACAACGCCACGCCGGACAAAGAAACGGCCATGGCGGATTTGCTGCTCAACTTTGCAATGCTGGTGACCCACTCTCGAGCACGCTCCTCACGCAGGCCGGTCGATCCCCCACCGACGCCGGAGGTGACCCTGGCAGCGCTGCGCAGTGGCAGCCACAACAGCATCATCGAGGCGCCGAATGGCGAAAAGGTCCGGCGCCTGATCGTGATGAAGGGCAACATGCAAAAGATGCAACTGATCAAAGGCAACCTGTTCAGCTTTGAAGATGAATACAAAGGCAAACCTCGGCTCAACATCAACGCTCATGGTCGCGACCTCAGCGTCAGGGAACAACTGTCCGGTAAAAGCTCGACCATCCTGTATGACGGTGCTGAGCATACCGCCGAGCAACTGCATGCCCACTTGCTCGCCAAAGGCATTGATCCCAGCCAGTTCGACAACGTTCGCTTGCTTGTCTGCTACTCCGGCAATGGCGCCGAGAACTCCTTCGCCGCCGAGTTCCAGCGGCTGATCAACAAGCCAGTAAAGGCCTTCGTGGGCACCGTGACCGTGACCCCAAGCCCCGAGCTGGTCACCGCCGAGTTCAAGACCGGCATCCAGATGCATGGGGCGCAGAAAGGCCCAAAACTGGTGAGTGACACCTACGCCCAATACGACAGCGTGGACACGGTCAAGGACCGCACGGGTATTTCCCTGATCCGCAACCCGCTCGAATATATTCTCTTCTCCTACTACCCCGTGTATTTCCCGCCCCGCACCGGCGCCACCGCGGCAAACCGCTGAGCACCAGCACACTGGCGGCACTGCACAATCGCTGCGCCAGATTGACGAAAGGGCCTGCGAATGTTCAGATGCCGCCCTGTTTCAGGTGCCTTATGCCGCCGTGCATAGGGTGAAACGGGAAACCGGTACGCTCGTTCGAGCAAGTCCGGTGCTGCCCCCGCAACGGTATTCGCGTGACCCCTTCGACACACCACTGTGGCCAGAGCGCCATGGGAAGGTGAAGGGTTCGATACGCGAGAGCCCGGAGACCGGCCTGGAATTTCTGTTTGGCATAATCCTGCGGTGGGCGGGCATGGGCCGGTATCGGTGTGTGCCCGGTGCCTTCTCCTGCGTGCTTCTGCGAAGATACTTTCGAGAAGACTATGATTTTCCAACGTTGCTCTACCTCTGGCCCGACCCTGCTCCTGGGTTGCCTGTTCAGCCCGCTGCTGCTCGCCGATGACACAGCCCTGGTGCTCAACCAGCAGATCGTCTCTGCGCCGTCGGTGGAATCCACCACCGTGGCCGATATGGCCCAATACGGCAGCAAAGTCGAGATTGTCAGCCGCGAACAGATCGAACGCGCCGGCCCCAGCGCCGATATCACCCGGGCGATGCAGATGTTTATTCCCGGCTTTTACGTTGCGCCGAAAAACGGCCCCTTCGACTACGGCACCTATTCCCTGCTGGGCGGGCGCAATGACGACACCCTGATCCTGCTCGATGGCGTGCGCCTGAACAACCGCCTGTACGGCGGCCTGTACCTGGACACCCTGCCGGCCAACGCCGTGGAGCGCATCGAAGTGCTCAAGGGCGGCCAGAGCCTGTTGTTCGGTACCCAGGCGGTGGCGGGTGTGATCAATATCGTCACGCGCAGCCCGCAGACCCGTGACGTGTCCGGCGAAACCAACCTGGGCGTCGATACCTTTGGCGGCACCACCGGCGATGCCCGGGCCGAGCGGATTTTCACTAACGGCCTGGGCGACCTGGGCCTGCTGGCGTACGTCAGCCACAACGTGTCCGAGGGTTACCAGCCGTTTCGCAACCGTGACATGAGCAACGTCAGCGACAAGAAACGCTCCTACGAAGTCACCACCTTCGGCGCCAAGGCCATCCAGTCCCTGGGCGATGATTCGCGCCTGGAGCTGTTCTACCAGTACTCCGACGCCAACCTGGACTTCGCCGGCGCCACCAACAACCGCAAGACCACCAACGACCGCGTGCAACAGATCGCCACGGCGACCTTCGAGCAACGCCTCAATGAACGGCTGAGTTACTTCGTCAAGGGCCATATCAACGATTGGGACACGCGTTACTCGCGGATCAACAACACCGCCGACGGTGGCACCGTGGTGCGTAACCGCGATGACTACTGGGGGTTCACCGACTGGGGCGTGCAAGCCGAAGGCAAGGCTGAGCTTGAAGGCGGCCATGTGCTGGTGTTCGGCTCCGACAACCAGTGGTTCAAGGGCCAGGACGATGTACTGATCATCGACAACAACAAGGCCGAAGCCCACGCCCTGTACAGCCAACTGCGCCCGCAGATCGACGCCCTGCCCGACTGGCACCCGAGCATCGGCCTGCGCCACGAAACCATGAGCGGCGGCGACAGTGCCACGGTCGGCATGCTCACCTCGCTCTACGACCTCAATGCCAACTGGGCCCTGCGCGGCCAGTACGGCAGCGCCTACAAGCTGCCGAATGCCGAGCAATTGTTTGTCAATGAACCCGGCGACGAGATCGGCAACCGTAACCTCAAGCCGGAAAAAAGCCGCAACGCCGAGCTGGGCCTGGACTACAAGGGCCTGCTGGCCGACCGCGAGTTCAGCGCCAGCGTGACCCTGTTCAAGCGCAAGATCACCGACCTGATCACCCTCGACGATAGCCACTGGGTCAACGGCCAGGGGCAGATCCAGGTGCGTGGCTTCGAGGCCGACGCCAAGCTGGCGCTCAACCAGCAGTGGAGCCTGCAGGCGGACATGACCCGCAACCTGACCGAGTCGCGCGCCGGCGTCACTCTCAATGATGTGCCAAGCTTCTTCGCCCGTTCACGGGTGGGTTTCGAGTCGCAGAATCGCCTGTGGGGCGCCGGCGCGGCCATCCGCTATATCCACGATGTGATCAGCTCGAAAAGAGTCGAATACGGCCACTATTCGGTGGTGGACGCCGACGCCTACCGCTACCTCGACAACGCCCACCAACACCGCGTGAGCCTGCTGGTAGAGAACCTGTTCGACCGCGACTATGTCACCAGCCGCTCCAGCAATGTCGACAACCTGGGCCGACCGTTCACCACGGAGGTGCGTTACACGTATCGCTTCTGATGACTGAAATCACACAAATCGACGGGGTGGACAGCCACCCCGACTGGTCCCATATCCCCGAGCATGCCCGCCATGTGCTGCTGTGCACCGGCCCGCGCTGCACCCAGCGCGGCGCCCTGCAGCTCTGGAAAACCCTGCGCCGACGGCTGCTGGAACACCAGCACATCGAAGTGCCCGGCGGCGTGCTGCTGACCCGCACCCATTGCCAGTTCCCCTGCAACCTGGGGCCGGTGCTCACGGTGTACCCGGAGCGCTGCTGGTACGGAGTGCGCAGCAAGGCCGATGCCGTACGCCTGGTGGATGTGCACCTGGTGGGCGGCGAGGTGCTCGAAGAGTTATTGATCCGGGAGCGCCCATGAAACGCTTGGGAGGATTTGCCATCGCCCTGGTGTGCAGCGCCTCGGCCCTGGCGGACAGTTATCGCAATTGCCAACAGGAGTGGCACCTGCCCCATACGCCGCCGGCGCGGATTGTCGCCCTCAACCAGCACGCCGCCGATATGCTGCTGGCCCTGGAGGCCGGCCCGGCGCTGGTGGGCGTGGCGTACCTGGATGACAACGGCGCCGCGCATAAGCAGGGCACATATTTCGCTGTGCCGGTGATTGCTCCGCGCTACCCGGCCAGCGAGGTGCTGTACGGGCAACAGCCGGACCTGGTAGTGGGCGGCTTTGCCACGGCTTTTGGCAGCGGCATTACTTCACGCACCGGGCTGGCGGGTAATGGCGTGGCTTCGTATCTGCTGGAGTCGGCGTGTGCCGGGCATTCCCTGGATTACTTCGGGCACATTCGCAATGACCTGCTGACCCTGGGCAAGCTGCTGCATACACCGCAGCGGGCCCGCGAGCTGATTGACGCCCTGGACGCCGACCTGGCCAGCGCCCAGGCATTGGCCAAGCCCGCCAAGCCGCTGTCGGTGTTTTACCTCGACAGTGAAGTCAACGGCCTGGACAGCGAAGGACGGCAAGGTTTCGTCACCACCCTGCTGGCGGCTGCCGGAGCGCACAATATATTGGCTGGGATCAACCAGTACCGGGTCACGGTCAGCAGTGAGACGTTATTGATGAGCGACCCGGATGTGATCCTGCTGGCCGACGCCGTGTGGTCCCCTGCCAGCCGCAAACGCCAGTTGCTGACCCGCGACCCGGTGCTGTCGCGCCTGCGGGCGGTGCGGGAAAACCGCATGATCGATATCCCGTTTACGCACCTGGTGCCCACTGTCGGCAGCGGCAAAGTGGTGCTGGAGTTGGCCCACGAGCTCAACACCCTGTAGGCGCGGGCCACTCATGACTTCTGGTCAAGAGTCATTTGAACAAGCATGGGTGTTTCGCCTGGCGCCGGCAGCCGATACTCAACGCCATTGTCCATGCCACAACAGGAGTCACACATGTCTATTCCCGCATTCGGCCTTGGCACTTTCCGCCTGCAGGGCCAGGTGGTCATCGATTCCGTCAGCACCGGCCTCGATCTCGGCTACCGGGTCATCGACACCGCGCAGATCTACGACAATGAAGCCGAGGTCGGCCAGGCCATCGCTGCCAGCGGTATCCCCCGCGATGAACTGTTCATCACCAGCAAGATCTGGATCGCCAATTTTGCCGAAGGCCAGTTGATCCCCAGCCTCAATGAAAGCCTGCGCAAGCTCCAGACCGACTACCTGGACCTGACCCTGATCCATTGGCCGTCGCCAGAAAACCAGGTACCCGTCGCCGAGTTCATGGGGCAGTTGCTGGAAGCCAAGCGCCTGGGCCTGACCCGGCAGATCGGCATCTCCAACTTCACCGTAGCGCTGATGGAAGAAGCCATCGCCGCCGTCGGTGCCGAGAATATCGCCACCCACCAGATCGAGCTGCACCCCTACCTGCAAAACCGTAAGGTGGTGGATTTCGCCACGCGTCACGGTATCCAGATTACGTCCTACATGACCCTGGCCTACGGCGAAGTGCTGAAAGACCCGGTGATCCAGGCAATCGCCACACGCCACCAGGCCACACCGGCACAGGTCGCCCTGGCCTGGGCCATGCAGCTGGGGTATGCGGTGATTCCGTCCTCGACCCAGCGCGCCAACCTGCAGAGCAACCTCAAGGCTGTGCAACTGACGTTGAGCCAAGCCGATATGGCGCAAATCGAGGGCCTCGAGCGCGGCCATCGCCTGACCAGCCCCAAGGGTATTGCGCCGCAGTGGGACTGAGCTAAACCGCCGGGTTGCGCGCCAGCTCCCGCAGCCAGGGCAAGACCCGCAAGCCACTGGCTGGTGACGGCGGGTCGACGATGTCCATAAAGTGTTCCAGGGTGATGCTGTCGGGCGCTCCCGGCAAACGCACCAGGGCCAGGGGCACCACGCAAGCAGACGGCCCCAGGTCCTGGTCGTCATACACCAGCACATGGCGCACCTGCGGATGTTGCTGTTGGAACGCCAATGCGCCGCCCGCGGCGGCAGCCAGTCCGGCATGGATAATCAACACGTCAAATGGCTCAGCCGGGATATCCGTCAGGATCAGCACTTCATCGAAGGTCTGCACCGGGACGATCCGGTAATAGCCCAGCTGGTTGAGCATTTTTTCGATGTGCAACCGTTGCAGGTGCCGTTCATCGGCAATCAGGATGGTCAGTGCTTTGGTTGGCATCGCAAGTCCCTGAGCAGGCATCGCTCGCGGAAGGAAGGAGCGGCCTACTTTTCCAGACATATTTCGACGAAAAAATCAGCGTAGTTCCCTCTACATGTAGGAGTTCTCCCAAATTCCCTGCGCCGGACCTGCCTCTATGCCTGGTTGCAGTAATCCGTCAGGGCTTGATGCAATTGATCAATGGCCTCTTGCACAGCCGCCACTGCACAAACCAGTGCCTCGGGATCGCGCTGTTCACAAGCCGCTTCCAGCGCTTCGCAGTGGTTCACCAAGGTCTGCGCCTCGACCAGACGCGCCCCGCCCTTGGTCCTGTGGGCCAGGTCATGTAGCTGGGCGTAGTCGTGTTTTTCAAGCAATGCCTGAAGTTGCGTACGGTCTGCAGCAAGGCTGTCGAGCAGTTGTGCCAGCAGTTCCTTGACGGCCCCCGTGTCGGAGCCGGTCAGCTTCAACAAGCGGCTCAAGTCGAGGGCCTTGACCGGGTCGGCCTGCACCGGCTCATTGACCGAAGGCATGGCCGTGCGAGAAGCCAGTGCGGCATGCAGGTCCTCAAGCCCGGTGGGTTTGAACAGGCAGCCGTCCATCCCCGCCGCCAGGCAACGCTCGGTTTCCTCCGGCTGCGCATTGGCGGTAAACCCCAGCAACAGGCAAGGGGCCAAGCCGCGGGCCCGCTCATCGGCACGGATGTCTCGGGCCAGCTCATAGCCATTTTTCAGCGGCATGTTGCAGTCGGTGATCACCCCGTCAAAACGCTCGGTCTGCCAACGCTCCAGGCCCTGCACACCATCGTTGGCGGTAGTGATCCGGTGCCCCAGGAAACTCAGTTGGCGGGTCAGCAATTGACGATTGGCGGGGTAGTCGTCCACCACCAGGATATTCAACGCATGGGCTGGCGGCGCCTCCAGAGCAACCGGTTCGGACGGTGCGCTGGCCGAGGTGGCCACCGCCAATGGCAGTGTGACCTCGACCCGTGTGCCCTGCCCCAGCACGCTGCTCAATTTCAGCTGGCCCCCCATCATTTCACACAGGCTGCGGCTGATCACCAACCCAAGCCCTGAGCCACTACGCGCCGACTGGTCAGTGTTACGCCCTTGAATAAACGGGTTGAACAGGCGCATCTGGTCCTCGACGCTGATCCCGATGCCGCTGTCCTCTATCACCAGCCGCAGGCTCAGGTAACCACTGGCAACTGCCGGCGAGCCACTGGCACTCAAGCGCACATGGCCCTGGGCGGTGAACTTGATGGCATTGCTCAACAGGTTAGAGACCACTTGCTTGAAGCGCAGCGGATCAATCAACACGTAGCGATCGACCAGCGGGTCCAGCTCCACCTGCAACACCAGGCCCTTGGTGCGCGCCAGCCCTTCGAAGATTCGCCCCACCGAAACCAGCAGCTCGCGCAGGTTCGACGGCTCCAGGGTCAGGGACAAGTGGCCGGATTCAATCCGCGCGATATCGAGAATATCGCCGATCAATTCCAGCATGCCGCGCGAAGCGTCGGAAGCCACTGCCAGGGCGTCATGGTCGATACGCCCTTGCTCGGCATTTTTCAAGGCCAGTTCGATCATGCCGATCACCGCATTCATCGGCGTGCGGATCTCATGGCTCATGGTCGCCAGGAAGGTGGTCTTGGCGCGGTTGGCGGCGTCGGCCCCTTCCTTGGCCTCCTGCAACTGCCCCAGCAAACGCTGGCGCTCGCTGACATCGACCCAGCCGGCAATCATGCCCACGACCCTTTCGTCCCCGTCACGGTACGGCAGCATCCAGTGATAAATGGTCAGGGTCGCGCCGCCGGGCACCTTGAGTACCCGGTCGTGAATCTGCGGTTCGCCGCGCTCCATCAAGCGCAAGTAGTCTTCATGGTAGGACTGGGCCTGGGGCTGGTTCCCCGTGTCGGTCTCCATCACGGTCTTACCGATCACGTCTTCGAGGCGGAAGCCGAAAACATTGAGATAGGCGCTGTTACAGGCCATCAACCGCCCCAGGCGATCACGCACGTAGATCGGGTGCGGCGTACCGTCGATCAGCACGCTCATAAAGCGCATCTGGTCGCTCAGGGCGCGCTCGGCCTGGGCACGTTTGCGGATCAGGCTGCGCAGGTAAATGGCCCAGCCCAGGGTGATCAGCAACAACACGGCGGCCAGGGAGAAGCCCTGGATAATCGTGTTGCGGTGGCGTAGCCAATAGCTGTCATCGATCAACAACTCGCTGCGCCAGCGGTTGGTCAACTCATCCATCTCCTGGGGGGTGATGCTCAATAGCGCCTTGTCCAGGATCGAATACAACTCCAATTGGCCGCGCCCCACGCCAAAAGCGATTCGCGCCGGCTGCGAGCCCACCGTACTGGTGATGCGCAGGCGGTCACGGTATTGATGGGCAATCATGTAGCGCGCAATGATCAGTGCGTTGACCGTGGCATCGACACCCCCGCTGGCGACCAAAGCCATGCCCTGCGCGGAATTCTCCACGTTCACCAACAGAACGTTGGGGTAGTCGCGGCTGATGATTTCCCGCTGCACGCTACTGCCAATGACCGCCAGGCGCTTGCCCGCCATATCGTCGAGTGTGACCGGAGTGCTGCCATCGTCACGCGTGATCAGCACGAATGGGTTGCTCAAATAGGGCCGGGAAAAACGGACCTTTTCCTCGCGAGCCACACTCGGTGTGATGAACGCGATCATCTCTGCCTCGCCATCGCTGACCTGCTGGATTTGACGGGGCAACGAACCTGCGCGCACCACATCGAACTTCAAGCCCGTACGCAGGCTGATCTGGGCCAGGACATCGGCACTCAAGCCCCGGAATTGCCCTCGATCATTGAAAAACGACAACGGCAGGAACTTGTCCAGTGCCGTCACCCTGACCCTTGGATGCTTGTCCAGCCAGCGCTGTTCACTGTCGCTCAGACGCAGGCGTTCACGGCCAACGATCCCCAGATTACCGGCACTCCAGCGGCGCAGGATCTCCATCTGTTCATCGGCCGGAATCACCGCCAGTGCCGCATTGATGATATGCAGCAGCCGGATATTGTCCCGGGCAAGCGCGAACGCGAAAGGGTTGACCTCCAAGCTGGAAAAGTCCGCCATCCGCACGTTGTTGAGGTTGTTCTTGTTAATCAGATAGTTGGTGCTGATTGCATCGCCCAGATAGACATCCGCCTGGCTAAAGGCCACGGCCCCAATCGCCTCGAAAGTCGACGGGTAGGTCTGCAAGGAGGCATTGGGATAAAAGGCCGCTACCACCTCGGGCTGCATGTAGTGGGAGAGCATGGCCAGGCGTTTACCGTCGAGATCGGCACTCAGCGCCTGACTGTCATCAATACGCGTCACCAGGGTTGGCTGGTCGTTGGCGTACGAGCGCGAAAGTGCCAACTGAGGGTCCGCCGCCTCATAGCCATTGGCCGTGCCTACAAAGTCCACCTCGCCGCGTTTAAGGGCTGCGATGAGTCGATCCCGGTGCTCGTAACACTGCACCTGGATCGGGATGCCGAGTAGCTCAGCGAGCAGCGCCGCATAATCAGCGGTGATCCCCTCCAGTTCGCCGTTGCTGCCCGTCACATCGAAGGGGACATAATCGGGGGCGGAAACCCCCATCACCAATGTGCGGCGCTCGCGCAGCCAGCGCCAGTCGGCCTCATCCAGGTTCACTTGCAGTGTGTCAAGGGTGGAGTGCCCCAGCAAACGCAGTGGGTGTGGCTCACCCTGAGCCACACTGACGGTGAGCGCCAGACCCACCAGCCAGAGTGCGGTGAGCCATTTCCCCAGAGATCTCGACATGTCAGATCAGATGATTACGCTGGGCGAACTTGGATAAGTGCACCACCGACGACATACGCAGTTTCTCCTTCAACCGGGTTTTATAAGTACTGATGGTCTTGTGACTCAACAGCATGTCCTTGGCGATTTCATTGTTGCCCAAACCCAGGGCCAACTTCTGTAGCACCATCAACTCCCGGTCAGAGAGTGCTTCTACCAGTTGCTGTTCCGTGGTTTGCAAGTCGTCCTTGCGTACGGAACTGGTGGGCAGGCTGGGGAAGCAGCTGTAGTTGGACATGACGGCCTTGATGGCTTTTTGTAGCTCATCCAGCTCGCCGGTTTTCGCGACAAACCCCATCGCCCCGGCCCGCATGCAACGCGTCGAAAAAAACACCGCCAGATAGGAGGTCAGGACCAGTATCTTGCAGGGCAGGCCCAAGGCCTTGATCCGGCTGATCACTTCCAGCCCGCCCAGCTTGGGCATGGCCAGGTCGAGAATGACCAGGTCTGGCCGTTCCTCCCTGGCAATCTGTAATGCATCGGCACCATTGGCAGCCTCGAAAATCTTCTCGAAGCCCTCCTGGCGCAACAGGTACTTGACGGTTGCACGAATGAACGGATGATCATCCACAATTAGCGCTTTGCTCATGCGACTCCCTGGCAGAACACCACGACTGTTTAGTTGCTTCATTGGCGACCACTCATTTCAGGGCGCCAATACCCTTACACATCACACGAAACCCCTGTACCTGTGAGAAGTACCAGTTCCGACCAGCGGTACTGTCTACACAGAACGTTTCAACGGAATTTGGTTAGGTGCAACGGCTCAACATTAACAACGGAATGATGTTTCGCCCGAAGGGAAAATCCGGCGCATATGTAGGATTAATCCTCACTAAAGCGTAGTCAAAATCACCGAAAAAAACCGCCCCCCATGACGGGAGGCAGCTTTTCCAGCCGAACAAAGGGGGGTTGTCAATCAGTGGTGCTGGGACTCCAGAAGGCTTGCACCACTAGGGTCGACTGGGAGACCCGCGCCACCAGGGCATCCAGTTCGTCACCATCGACCGAGTTGGCCGCCAGGGTGGCCTCGATCTCCACTTCCTCACTGCCAAAGGGCCGCACATCGACATCGCTGGCCGGGTAGTTACAGCGCGCCAGCTCCGATTCCAGCAGGGCCATTACCGCCTGCTGCTGGGCACGCCGCGCAATCACGTAGAGGATGTTGGTGACCTCCGCCGACACCACGTCCAGGGGCTGGCGGTTGATGTTGTTGACGATCGGCCGCAGCAAGGTGTTGGCCGCCAGCACAAAACAGGTGCCCAGGAACGCCTCGAGGATCAGGTCGGCACCGGCGCAGGCGCCCACGGCGGCAGAAGTCCACAGCGTCGCGGCGGTATTGAGCCCGCGTACGTTGCCCTCCTCGCGCATGATCACCCCGGCGCCGAGAAAGCCAATCCCGGACACCACATACGCCACTACCCGCACGGCCCCTTCGGCCCCGGCCAGGCGGTTGGCCATGTCGACAAAGATCGCCGCCCCCACCGCCACCAGCACATTGGTGCGCAGCCCGGCCGTGCGCTGGCGGAACTGGCGCTCAAAGCCGATCAGCCCACCCAGGATAAAGGCCGCACTGAGGCTGACCACGGTGTCGATCAAGGAATCCAGATTGATATTGTTGAGGGCTTGCATGGTAAATCTCCCTTTGATTGCCCGCAGAATCAGCGTCGAAAAAAGGGGGATCAGGCAGGAACCAGGACGGTTCGCTACCGAAAGGCCGCTTCTCGCTTGCTCGGCGAGGCAACGGCATGGAGATGCGCGTCAGCTGGCCAAGCCTGGTCGACAACTGTCACTCGAAAGTCTGTTCACGAAGGTCTGCGCTATGGTTGAAAACCGGCGCAGCTTACGCCTGCAGTCTGCAGGAGGAAAGTGACAGCGCGGCGAATCGTCGGGTTCTTCAGCAAGGGTTCAGCCAGGGTCGCCCCCGCAGGCGCGGGAGCGACCGGCAGCCGGTATCAGCTCGCGGTGGCCAGCAGCACGTCACGCACCGAACGGTCCTGGCCGCGGCTGCGATCATGCTCATGCAGCGACGCGGCAATCTCGTCGGCGCGAATCGGCAGGATCGACAGCAAGGTATCGCTCAAACCATGGCTGGCCTGGCTGAAGCCCTGCATGTAGATACCCGCCTTGCAACGCTCGTCGGTGACCACGCGGTAGTCGCGGTTCACTTCAAAGTCACCCATATAGGCCTCGAGCGGCGCCAGCAACTGGCGATGCATCTGGCGCTCATAGCCGGTGGCCAGGACCACCGCATCGTAGTGATTGAGCACCGTCTCACCGGTGGCGTTATGGCGCACCAGCAACTCGATGCCCAGGGGCCCGGCGCTGGCTTTTTCCACGGTGGTCAGGGTGCGGAAGGCGTGACGGGCGATGCCGGAGACTTTCTGGCGGTAGAAAATCCCGTAGATGCGCTCGATCAGGTCCAGGTCCACCACCGAATAGTTGGTGTTGTGGTACTCGTTGACCAGGCGCTCGCGCTCGCTGCTGGGCTGCTGGAACACCAGGTCGGTGAACTCCGGGGAGAACACTTCATTGACGAACGGGCTGTCGTCGGCAGGCTTGAGGGCCGAACCGCGCAGGATGATATCCACCTGCACCGAGGGGAAGCTGTCATTCAGATCAATAAACGCCTCGGCCGCGCTCTGCCCGCCACCGATGATTGCAATGCGCATCGGCTTGCCCTCGACACACGGCTGCTGGGCCATGCGCGCCAGGTACTGGGAATGGTGGAACACCCGCCCATCGTCCTTGAGCGCCTTGAACGCCTCGGGAATCCGTGGCGTACCACCGGCGCTGACCACCACCGAGCGCGCGGTGCGTACCAGTTGCTCGCCCTGGGCATCACGGGAGATCACCCGCAGCGCCTCGACCTGCTGCTGATGCAGGATCGGCTCGATGGCCAGCACTTCCTCGCCATAGCGGCTCTGCGCGGTAAATTGCCCGGCGACCCAGCGCAGGTAGTCGTTGTACTCCATGCGGCACGGGTAGAACGTGCCCAGGTTGATGAAGTCCACCAGACGCCCATGGACCTTGAGGTAGTTGACGAAGGAATAAGGGCTGGTGGGGTTGCGCAGGGTCACCAGGTCCTTGAGGAAGGAAATCTGCAGTTCGCTCTGGCTCACCAGGGTATTGCCGTGCCAGCGGTAGTCGGCCTGCTTGTCGAGAAACAGCACATCGAGCTTGCCCTGGGCTTTCTCGCGCTCTTGCAGGGCGATGGCCAGCGCCAGGTTCGAAGGACCGAAACCAATACCGATCAGGTCGTGAACCGCGGGCGATGCAATTGCCTGTGTCATTCCAGTGTCCTCTGGATAAGCCCCGTGGCAGTGGGGCGGAAAGCCTGGGCGACCTGCTGAACAACAGGCCATGTGTTGATAGGAAACGAGGACAATGAAAAAAAATTTAAGCCCGGTGCAGGATTCGTCCGGGCAGGCGTGGCGGCGACGGCTGTGGCAATGCAGTAATGGCAGTTTGAAGTCATCTAACTTAGAATTATTCTCATGTGGCTTTAAACAGACTGGTAAACGCGCTCGAATACTGGCGTTTCGCCCAGCTGTAACGCCGTATGTAAGCACTTAAATTTCAGGGCAAATACCTCGTTTACCTGACAGCTTCCCGCTTCTGTCTCTGCCCTCAAGGGCGTTTGAGCAGCGGTCCGAACTTTCCTGGCTGGAACCCGTGCATGAACCGTCCTCGACACACCCGGCGCGCGCTGCTGGCAGCACTTTGCCTGATCCCCGTGGTCGCCTTCGCCGCCTGGCAACTGATCCCGCCCGGCCGCGATCAGTTCGCCACCCTGGAAGTGCGCCGGGGCGATATCGAAAGCAGCGTGACCGCCCTCGGCACCCTGCAACCACGGCGTTACGTGGATGTCGGCGCGCAGGCGTCCGGGCAGATCCGCAAGATTCACGTTGAAGCCGGCGCCCAGGTCAAGCAAGGCGATCTGCTGGTAGAGATCGATCCGGCTACCCAGCAGGCCAAGCTCGACGCCACCCGTTATTCCATCGCCAATCTGCAGGCGCAACTGCAGGAGCAGCACGCGCAAAACCGCCTGGCACAGCAGAAATACCAGCGCCAGCAACGCCTGGCCGCCGGTGGCGCGACCCGCGATGAAGACGTGCAGACCGCCCAGGCCGAACTGGACGCCACCCAGGCGCGCATCAACATGTTCAAGGCGCAGATCAGCCAGGCCCAGGCCACGCTGCGGGTTGATCAGGCCGAGCTGGGCTACACGCGCATCTATGCACCGATTTCCGGCACGGTAGTCGCCGTGGATGCCCGTGAAGGCCAGACCCTCAACAGCCAGCAGCAGACGCCGCTGATTTTGCGCATCGCCAACCTGTCACCCATGACCGTCTGGGCGGAAGTTTCGGAAGCCGATATCGGCCATGTCAAACCGGGCATGCAGGCGTATTTCACCACCCTGAGCGGTGGCAACCGGCGCTGGACCAGCACTGTGCGCCAGATCCTGCCGGTGCCGCCCAAGCCCCTCAACGAAACCAGCCAGGGCGGCGGCAGCCCCAGCAGCTCGAGCAAAAGCGGCAGCGGCCGGGTGGTGCTGTACACCGTGCTGCTGGATGTGGATAACGCCGATAACGCACTGATGGCGGAAATGACCGCCCAGGTGTTTTTCGTCGCCAGCCGCGTCAGCGATGCGCTGACTGCACCCGTCGCGGCCCTGCAAGGCAGCACCCGGCCCGACACGCAACTGGCGCGAGTGGTGGCCAAGGACGGTAGCATCGAAGACCGTGAAGTACGGGTGGGGATCAGCGACCGCCTGCGCATCCAGATCCTCGATGGCCTCAACGAAGGCGATCACCTGCTGATCGGCCCCGCCGAAAGCAGCGGAGGCTGAATGTTGACGCCGCTGATCGAACTTCGGGATATCCGCAAATCCTACGGTGGCGGTGATACGCCCCAGGTCGACGTATTGCGCGGGATCGACCTGTCGATCCATGCCGGGGAATTCGTGGCGATTGTCGGGGCCTCCGGCTCAGGCAAGTCGACCTTGATGAATATCCTCGGCTGCCTCGACCGCCCCACCGTCGGCCAATACCTGTTCGCCGGGGAAAACGTCGCACAACTGGACACCGACGAACTGGCCTGGCTGCGCCGCGAAGCCTTTGGTTTTGTGTTCCAGGGCTACCACCTGATCCCGTCCGGCTCGGCCCAGGAAAACGTCGAGATGCCGGCGATCTATGCCGGCACGCCGGCCGCCGAACGCCATGCCCGCGCCGCCGCCCTGCTCACCCGCCTGGGCCTGGCCGGGCGCAGCGGCAACCGCCCGCACCAGTTGTCCGGAGGCCAGCAACAACGGGTGTCGATTGCCCGAGCCTTGATGAACGGCGGGCATATCATCCTCGCCGACGAACCCACCGGCGCCCTCGACAGCCATAGCGGCGCCGAGGTCATGACCCTGCTCGACGAACTGGCCAGCCAGGGGCACGTGGTGATCCTGATCACCCACGACCGCGAAGTGGCGGCCAGGGCCAAGCGCATCATCGAGATCCGCGACGGCCTGATCATCAGCGACACCCCCAACCCCCACTCCCACGCTAACGCCGACGCCAACCCCAAGGCCTTGCAAGCCGTGGACCTGCGCCAACGCCTGGCCGATGGCGCCGAGCACAATGGTGCGTGGAAAGGCGAACTGCTGGACGCGGTACAAGCAGCCTGGCGAGTCATGTGGATCAACCGCTTCCGCACCGCCCTGACCCTGCTGGGCATCATTATTGGCGTGGCCTCGGTGGTGGTGATGCTCGCCGTGGGCGAAGGCAGCAAGCGCCAGGTCATGGCGCAGATGGGCGCCTTCGGCTCCAATATCCTCTATGTCAGTGGCTCGGCGCCCAACCCGCGGACGCCGCCCGGCATTATCACCATGAACGACGTCAGCGCCATGGCTGCCCTGCCCCAGGTCAAGCGCATCATGCCGGTCAACGGCGCGGAAGCCGGGGTGCGCTTCGGCAATGTCGACCACATGGCCTATGTCGGCGGCAACGACACCAACTTCCCGGCGATCTTCAACTGGCCGGTCGTCGAGGGCAGCTACTTCACCGAAGCCGACGAACGCAGCGCCGCCACCGTCGCGGTGATTGGCAAACGGGTGCGCGACAAGCTGTTCAAGGACCTGCCGAGCCCCATCGGCCAATACATCCTCATCGAAAACGTGCCGTTCCAGGTGATCGGCGTCCTCGCCGAAAAAGGCGCCAGCTCCGGCGACAAGGACAGCGACGACCGTATCGCCATCCCCTACTCCGCCGCGAGTATCCGCCTGTTTGGCACCTACAACCCCGAATATGTAGTGATTGCCGCCGCCGACGCACGCAAGGTGCATGAAGCGGAAAAAGCCATCGACCAACTGCTGCTGCGCCTGCACAACGGCAAGCGGGATTTCGAACTGACCAACAACGCCGCGATGATCCAGGCCGAGGCCCGCACCCAGAACACCCTGTCGCTGATGCTCGGCTCGATTGCCGCCATCTCGCTGCTGGTGGGCGGCATTGGCGTGATGAATATCATGCTGATGACCGTGCGCGAACGCACCCGGGAAATCGGCATCCGCATGGCCACCGGCGCCCGGCAGCGGGACATCCTGCGCCAGTTCCTCACCGAAGCGGTGATGCTCACGGTGGTCGGCGGGGTGGCGGGGATCGGCCTGGCCCTGCTGGTCGGCGGCGCGCTGATCCTCAGCAGCGTGGCCGTCGCCTTTTCGCTGCCAGCCGCCCTTGGCGCCTTCGCCTGCGCGCTGGTCACCGGCGTCATCTTCGGCTTTATGCCGGCCCGCAAAGCAGCCCGGCTCGACCCGGTCACGGCCCTTACCAGTGAATGATCGCCCTATGAAAGCGCACTTGACCCTCGTTGCCGCCAGCCTGCTGCTGGCCGCGTGCAGCAGCCCGGCGCAGCGCCCGGAGAGCGGTTTGCAGCCACCGCCCGCGTGGGACACGGCGAGCAAGGCCCAGGCCCAGCACGTCAACCAGCAATGGTGGACGGCATTTGCCAGTCCGCAACTCGACCAATTGATCGAACAGGCCCGCGCCGGCAGTTACGACCTGGCCAGCGCCATGGCCCGGGTACGCCAGGCCCAGGCCAGCGCGGTGGTCGCCGGCGCGCCCTTGCTGCCCGCGCTCACCGGCGGGCTCAACGCCAGCCGGCAGAAACAGCTGCGTGGCACGGGCAACAACCCACCGCAGAGCAACAGCAACAAAGACGCGGGGGACTACTTCAGTACAAACCTCACCGCCACCTACGAAATCGACTTCTGGGGCGGCAAGCGTGCTGCACGCGACAGCGCGGAACTGGCCGTGCGCGCCAGCGAATTCGAGCGCGCCACGGTGGAGTTGACCCTGCTAAGCGGCGTGGCCACGACCTACACCCAACTGCTGGCACTGCATGAACAACAGCGTATCGCCGAACTGAACCTGGCCAATGCGC
Organism: Pseudomonas sp. MF5691; assembly: GCF_016405645.1. NCBI lineage: Bacteria > Pseudomonadati > Pseudomonadota > Gammaproteobacteria > Pseudomonadales > Pseudomonadaceae > Pseudomonas > Pseudomonas sp. MF5691. Next base: position 18,031 of record NZ_JAEKDC010000024.1, on the reverse strand, counting down.
AAAGCGTCCTGAAACTGGTGCAGACCCGCCATGACGCCGGCTCTGCCACCCAGCTGGAACTTGCGCAGCAAAAGAGCCTGGTCGCCGCGCAACAACGGCAGCTGCCAGAAGTCCGTCAACGCACCGAAGCCGCCCGGATCAGCCTGGCCGCCCTGCTCGGCCAACCGGTACAGACCCTGCAATTTACCGATCAATCCTTTGACCAACTGCGCTGGCCCAGCATTGCCGCCGGAGTACCCAGCGACCTGCTCAGCCGTCGCCCGGACATCGCCCGCGCCGAAGCACAACTGGCGGCGGCCCAGGCCGACATCATCGTCGCCCGCGCCGCCATGCTGCCCACAGTCACCCTGACCGCCAACCTCGGCTCCGGCGCCAATCGCACTGCCGATATGCTGCGCAACCCGTTCTACAACCTTGCGGGCGGGCTGGTCGCGCCAATCTTCAACAACGGTCGCCTCGGCGCCGAACGCGACAGAGCGACGGCACGCCAGGATGAATTGCTGCACACCTATCGCGGGGCGATCATCAATGGCTTTGCCGATGTGGAAAAGGCCCTGAGCAGCATTCGCCAGCTCGACGAACAACGCCAGTGGCAGCGTGAGGAGTTGAGCCAGGCACAGACCGCCTTCCGCATCGCCCAAAGCCGTTATGAGGCCGGCGCGGAAGACTTGCTGACGGTGCTGGAAACCCAGCGCACACTGTATGCCGCCCAGGACCTGAACGTGCAACTGCGCCAGGCGCGGCTGGAGGCCAGTGTGGCGCTGTACAAGGCGCTGGGTGGAGGCTGGCAGGCACCCGACCTTCAACGATGAAGATCTAATGTGGGAACTGGCTTGCCAGCTCCCACATGGTTTAGTGTGCATTCAGGTTGATGGCGCGTCGGTCAAATGATCCGCTCCCTGACCTTCAAATGCCGCGCATACCACGGCCGTTTCGGCACCTTGCGGAACAAGTCCTGTAACTTGTCATCATCAGCGCCAAAGGTGATGCGCAAGGCCAGCTTCATGGTTTCCGGATCCATCTCCACGGTGCGCCCCATCTGCAATCCCGGGGTGGTACTGCAACCATGGGTGTCCGGCCCCAGCCACGGATCACCCACCTCGACCCAGCGCCCCGGCGCAAACCACGGCACACCGTTGACCTCCAGGCGGCTCAGTTCACCCGGGTGAAAGCGCTCATGGGCGCGAAACCAGTCCTCGAGCCGATCATCGATCCAACCATGAAAATGCCAGAACACCGGGTTCACATGGGAGGAAAACGGATCGCCCAAAAAGTCATTCTCAGGCTCATACCAACGCGCCGCGAAGTCCGCCGGATCTCGCGCAAATGGCACGGGCGCACCATTGGAAGGATCGCGCGGCACCGAAGCCCAGCGCATATGCAACCAATCGTGCAACCCCAACTCAAGCTCCGAGCCGAACTGACCCAGAGTCAACTTGGCCAGGTAACGCGGGTCACGGTATTGCGACTCCCACACCTGGAAGTTGCTGTGATAAGTCTCGGCCGCCTTGATCTCACTGACCCACTGGGTGTACTGCTCGTCACCGCTGGCCATCCAAGTGGGTGGCAGCGCAAAGCCATCGTGATTGTCGAAGTAGCGCGCAAAACCCCGGCGATCAGCCTCAAGTGCCGGCTGCGGCCCAGGGAAACGTGGCCATGACGGCAAGTCCTGCATGGAGCGCGCAGTACCGAGCATGTGCCGATGCATAAAGAAAAAGTCGATCCCCGAACCGTTGCGGTCCTTGCGCGGGCCACGGGCGTCGCGCTCTTTATCTCGTGGCCCGGGCTGCCAGCCGATACCGCGCAGGGCATTACGCTTGTCTTCAGGGAGCTTGTGCCACTGGTCCCGCGAGGCGTGCCAGAGCTGATGAAACAGGCGGTGCTCGGGCGCAACCAACCACGCCAGCAGCGTCGGGTTCAGGCCGATACGCTCGCGGGCTTCGGGAAAAAGCTGCTTGGTAGCGACAAAACGGTTGTCCCGCTCCAGCAGCGCCAGCGGGCGGTCGAGACTGAGGATCTGCCCGCTAAGGGTGCCGCTACCGGCATTGCCGAAGCTGCCCCAGACTTCGTCCAGGCGCATCTTGAATTCATAGGCCGGCCTGCCGTCTGGCGAGTCGCGGTCAATCAGGCGCCAGTACAGCAGCGCCGCATTGCCTGGCGCCAGGTCGCCGAGCACCTGATAGCGCGGCTCACCCTCTGCGCGCAGTTGCCCGGCCGTATCCAGGTAGCCACGCAGGCCTCGGCCACGCGGCGCAATATCAAGAAACAGTTCCAGGCCGTCGAGGGGCAAGCCTTGCAGCCCGGCATCAGCCCCTTCCAGGCGCAGGCTCCAGACACCCCGCAGGCTGTCCGCCAATTGCTGGCCGGCGGTGTCCGCCAGGTCCACCGTGGCCTCTTCGGGCGTGATGGGGAATTCCTCACGCGTCAACTCACGATGGGCATAAAAGGCCGCAGGTACGGCGGCGCCGGTCAGCGCCAGGCCTGCGATAAACCCTCGTCGAGAAATCGTCATGTTCCTACCTGTGTCAGCCTTGGAGCAGGCTTTATCCAAGCTAGAACGTTTAGCCGGGTGGCAAATTTACTGTAGGCGCCAGCTGCCCGGCGATGGCGGTCTTCCTGTCGATGCATCACTGCCTGACCCACCGCTATCGCCGGCAAGCCGGCTCCTGCAGGTGATCGTTGGCGCGCTTAAATTTCCCTGCCCATCACTCGTTCTTCCCAGATAGCAAAGGCCCCTTGCGCCTGCACCTCAAAGGCGAACCGACTGAGATGGCAATGACAAAACCACGTTCGAAAAAGGCTCTATCCATCGGCCTGCCCTTGGCCCTGGCCATTGCTGCCGGCGCAGGCTTTGCCTGGGATCACTGGTTTCGCGGCAATGCCGGCTACCCGCTGGAAGTGATCAAGCAAGCCAATGAACTGCAAGATCGGTTGATCTCGTTCGACAGCCATATCACCGTGCCCCTGGACTTCGGCACCGCAGGCCATGAAGCGGACAAGGACGGCAGCGGCCAGTTCGACCTGGCCAAGGCCAGTCGCGGACGCCTGTCGGGGGCGGCGCTGACGATTTTCGGCTGGCCCGAACTGTGGAACGGCGCCAACGCGCCCCACAAACCGACCGCAGGCTTTGTCGACGAGGCCCGGCATCAGCAAGAGGTGCGCTACAAGATCATCGCCGGTATGGTCCGCGACTTTCCCAACCAGGTCGGCATTGCCTATACCCCCGCCGATTTTCGCCGCCTGCATGGCGAAGGCAAGTTTGCGATTTTTATCAGCATGCTCAACGCCTACCCGCTGGGCAATGACCTGAACCTGCTGGACATGTGGACCGCACGCGGCATGCGCATGTTCGGCTTCAGCTACATCGGCAACAACAGCTGGTCGGACTCTTCGCGCCCACTGCCGTTTTTCAACGATTCACCGGACGCCCTCGGCGGCCTTTCGGATATCGGCAAGCAAGCCGTACAGCGCCTGAACGACCTGGGCGTGATCATCGACGTATCGCAAATGTCGACCACCGCCCTCGAGCAAGTCGCCCAGCTTAGCCGCACCCCCATGGTCGCTTCCCACTCTGCGCCCCGCGCATCGGTGGATATCCCACGCAACCTCAGCGACAAAGAACTGCAACTGATCAAAAACAGCGGCGGCGTGGTGCAAGTGGTGGCCTTCGGCGGTTACCTGCGACCGTTGAGCCAGCCGATCCAGGACAAGCTCAACGCACTGCGCGCGCGTTTCGACCTACCGCCACTGCCCAACCTGGCGATGGCATTGATGCCGGGGGATCCGATCATCGCCGCCTGGCCAGAACAGAAGTTCGGTGAATACGCCAGCGAGCTCTACGCCATTCTCGAAGAGGAACCCAAGGCCAGCCTCAAGGACCTGGGGGATGCCATCGACTACACCGTGCGCAAAATCGGCATCGACCACGTCGGCATTGCCTCGGACTTCAACGAAGGCGGCGGCGTCAAAGGCTGGAACGATGTCAGCGAAGTACGCAACGTGACCGCCGAACTGATCACCCGCGGTTACTCCGAAGCCGATATCGCCAAGCTGTGGGGCGGCAATTTCCTGCGGGTGTGGGAGCAGACGCAAAAATCCGCCAAACCTGGCGTCTTGCCAAGCGAGCCGACGCCATGACCGACCGCCGTACCTTTCTCAAGCAGGCCGGCATCCTCGCCGCCAGCCTGCCGTTGGGGGCCGGCCTTGAGGCCCAGGCAGCCCCCATCCCGGCACCCGCAGACAAATGGACGGGCATGCGCCACCTGTTCGACCAGGACCCAAGCTACATCCACTTCTCCAACTTCCTGATCACCTCACACCCAAGGCCCGTGCGCGAGGCCATCGAACGGCACCGCGCCGCCATTGACCGCAACCCCGGCCTGACCATGGACTGGGACCTGCAGGAACCCTGGAAACGCGAACGCCAGGTGCGCGAATGGGCAGGTCGTTACCTGCAAGCCAAACCCGGCCAGATCGCCCTCACCGGCAGCACCACCGAGGGCTTGGCGATGATCTACGGCGGCATCCATGTGCGGCCCGACCAGGAGATTCTCACCACCGAGCACGAGCATTTTTCCACCGACAGCATCCTGGGGTTCCGCACCCGGCGCGACGGCACTCAGGTGCGCAAGATCAAGCTGTTCGCCAACGCCAATCAAGTGTCGATCGATGAGGTGCTAACGGCCATCGAGCGCAATATCCGCCCCAACACTCGGGTGCTGGGTATGACCTGGGTGCAATCGGGCAGCGGCGTGAAGCTGCCGATCGGCGAAATCGGCCAACTGGTCAAGCGCCACAACCAGGGGCGCGAAGAAAAAGACCGCATTCTCTACGTAGTCGATGGCGTGCATGGCTTTGGCGTCGAAGACCTGGCCTTCCCCGACATGCACTGCGATTTCTTTATCGCCGGCACCCATAAATGGATGTTCGGCCCACGCGGCACCGGCCTGGTATGCGCCGCGTCAGAGCAGGTGACCACCCTCACCCCCTGCGTGCCGACCTTCTCCGAAGACAGTGATTTCGCCACCTCGTTCTCCCCCGGTGGCTATCACGCCTATGAACACCGCTGGGCGCTGGACGAGGCCTTCAAGCTGCACCTGCAGCTGGGCAAGGCCCAGGTTCAGCAGCGTATCCACAGCCTCAACACCTACCTCAAGGACCGCCTGCAAGCGCGACCGAACATCGAGCTGGTCACCCCGTACAACCCGCAGCTCTCAGCCGGCTTCAGCTTCTTTCGGGTCAAGGGCCAGGACAGTGACAAGGTGGCCGCCTACCTGATGCGCAACCGTGTGGTCAGCGACGCAGTGAACCGCGACGTCGGCCCGGTGGTGCGCACCGCACCCGGCTTGCTCAATACCGAAGATGAAGTCGACCGCTTCCTGGTCCTGCTCGACAAAGCCCTCTGACACCCTTTTTTCTTGCCCAAGAGACGACTCATGAACGATGAACCGCTCACCCCGACGCTCCTCAAATCCCTGGCCCTGACGGCATTGATGGCCTGCCTGTTGCCATCCGCCCAAGCCGCGACACCGCCCAAGCCCGGCACCGTGTTCAAGGACTGCAAAAACTGCCCGGAAATGGTGGTGCTGCCCACCGGCACGTTCAAAATGGGCACCCCGGATGATGAGGTCGGTCGCCAGCCCGATGAAGGGCCGATCCATGACGTGACCTTCGCCAAACCCGTGGCCATCAGCCGCTTCCAGGTGCTGGCCGGCGAATGGGACCGTTACGTACAAGAAACCGGCTACAAGATGCCCGACGGCGACGACCGTCCAGGGCGCAAATGCACGGCCGGCAAACCCACCTACAAGACAAGCCCCAAACATCCGGCAGTGTGCATGGACTTTGCAGAAGCCAATGCCTATGTCGCCTGGCTGTCGAAGAAAACCGGCAAGCAGTACCGCATGGTCAGCGAGTCCCTGCGTGAATACGCCGCCCGTGGCGGCACCTCCGGCCCGTTCCCATTTCCATTCGATGAGGGTAAGGAATACAGCATCGCCAAGCACGCCAATACCTACGGGCCGGCGGATGGCTACAGCTATACCGCACCGGCCGGCAGCTATGCGCCCAATGCGTTCGGCGTGTATGACATGCATGGCAACGTCTACGAATGGGTCGAAGACTGTGAAAACGACAGCTATGTCGGTGCGCCCAGCGATGGCAGCGCCTGGCTGACCGGGCAGTGCGAAGTGCGGCAGATTCGCGGCAACGACTGGGGCGAAGCGCCGGTGTTTTCCCGCTCCGGCAACCGCAACAGCCTCAACTCCAACGTGCGCGGCGACTGGCTGGGCTTTCGCGTGGCACGGGATCTCTGAGCCTACGCACCTCGGGACGCGGCTAAATCGCGCCCCGCCCGACTCGTCCTCCTACTATCGGCCTGCCAACGGTAAACCTCCGCGCGCAGGCCTTCACTTGCCCACAGCACGTAGCCACGTCGCGATCGAGGTAGTTTCATGACCGCAGCACCGCGCAGCGCCATTCGAGAACTCTTGAGCCTGCTCAAGCCCTATCGGCGGATTGTTATTTCTTCCATCACGCTGGGCATCATCGGCGGCCTTAGCGTCACGGCGCTGCTGGCCACGGTCAACCGCGGCCTGCACAGCGCCGACGGCATGGGCACCGGCGTGGTGCTGGCCTTCGCCGGGCTGTGCCTACTGGCCCTGCTCAGCAGTATCGGCGCCGACATCGGCACCAATTTCGTCGGTCAGAAGGTGATTGCCAAACTGCGCAAGGACCTCGGCGCCAAAGTGCTCGCCGCCCCCATCGAACAGATCGAGCGCTACCGCACTCACCGCCTGATCCCGGTGCTGACCCACGACGTGGACACCATCAGCGACTTTGCCTTCGCCTTCGCCCCGCTGGCGATTTCCACCACAGTGATCCTGGGCTGCCTGGGCTATCTGGCGGTGCTGTCCTGGCCGATCTTCCTGATGACCCTGCTGGCCATCGGCATTGGTTCGGCGGTGCAGTACGTGGCTCAAAGCAAAGGCATCAAAGGGTTCTACGCGGCACGTGACGCCGAAGACAACCTGCAAAAACACTATTCGGCGATTGCCGAGGGTGCCAAGGAACTGCGCATCCACCGCCCACGTCGGCATGCCATGCACACCCGTAATATCCAGGGCACCGCCGACAAAATCTGCGACACCCACATCCGCTCGATCAATATCTTCGTGATTGCCAAGAGCCTGGGCTCGATGCTGTTTTTCGTGGTTATCGGTCTGGCCCTGACCCTGCAACAATTCTGGCCCAGTTCGGACCCGGCGGTGATGAGCGGCTTTGTCCTGGTGCTGCTGTACATGAAAGGTCCGCTGGAAAACCTGATCGGCAACCTGCCGATCATCAGCCGCGCGCAAATTGCCTTCCGCCGCATTGCCGACCTGTCGGAGCGTTTCTCCTCGCCGGAACCACACCTGCTGCTCGATGACGCCGACAAAACCGTGCCCGTGATGAAGCACTTGGAACTGCGCAACGTGCAGTACGCCTTCCCAACGGTCGAAGGCAGCGAGCCGTTCAAGCTCGGGCCGGTCAACCTGAGCATCGAGCCTGGGGAAATTCTGTTTATCGTCGGTGAAAACGGTTGCGGCAAGACCACCCTGATCAAGCTGCTACTGGGCCTGTACACCCCGCAGCAAGGTGAAATCCGTCTCAACGGCCTGCCCGTGGACGCCCTGGGGCTGGATGACTACCGGCAGATGTTCACCACGATTTTTGCCGACTACTTCCTGTTCGACGACCTGGTGCAGAACGACAAGGCCTTGCCCGACGACGCCACTCAATACCTGGAGCGCCTGGAAATCGCCCACAAGGTCAGCGTGCGCGACGGCGCGTTCACCACCACCGACCTGTCCACCGGGCAACGCAAGCGTCTAGCCCTGGTCAACGCCTGGCTCGACGAGCGCCCGGTGCTGGTGTTCGACGAGTGGGCGGCGGACCAGGACCCGACCTTCCGGCGGATTTTCTACACCGAGCTGCTGCCGGACCTCAAGCGCCTGGGCAAGACCATCATCGTCATCTCCCACGACGACCGTTACTTCGACGTCGCCGACCAACTGGTACGCATGCAGGCCGGCCGAGTCATCACTGAAAAAGCCTGCGCCTGACCTCCCCTGTAGCAGCCGGCTTGCCGGCTACTACAACGCTCCCCGCCTGCTATTGCACCTAAATCTCATTGATCGAACTTCGTCTTCCTGACACAGCTTATTTCCTCTGCCGACGGCGACGAGATCGATCATGAACCAATTGAACCAACTTCCCGATGACGACCTGCTGGCCTTGTTGCTGGCCGATGAAGCCGGCGCCGGGCAGTCCATCCAGAGCCTCGCCGGGCGTGATCCGGTGCCGCTGTCGTTCGCCCAGCAGCGTCTGTGGTTCCTGCAACAGTTCGATCCGCAAAGCCATGCCTATAACCTGCCACGGGCGATTGCCATCAAGGGACCGGTGGACGCGTGCGCCCTGGAAGCGGCCCTTAACCAGGTGATCAATCGCCACGATATCCTGCGTACCGCCTTTCGCAACACCGACGGCACGCCCCTACAAGTCATCGACCAGGGCGCACAGCTGAACCTGCTCGAAGAGGACCTGAGCGCCCTGGACAGCGTCCAGCGCGAACAGCAAGTGCAAGATCGCATCCGCCAGCACGCCACCCAGCCCTTCGACCTGAGCCAGGCGCCGCTGATTCGTAGCACCCTGCTCAAGCGCGCCACGCAGGATTATGTGCTGCTGCTCAATATGCATCACATCGTCTCGGACGCCTGGTCCAATCCGATCCTGATGCACGACCTGGCAAGCGCCCTTGGCCAACCAGGCCGGGCCCTGCCGCGCCCGTCCATCCAGTACGCCGACTACGCCCAGTGGCAACGCCAAGACTACCCGCTGACACCGCAACACGCCGCAGCCGCCCAGTATTGGAAGGCCATCCTTGGCAATGATATCCCGGCCCTGACACTGCCTCGCGAGCGCCTGGAAAACCACGCAGGTGCCGGCCATCATGCCCACACCCTGCCTGCATACTTGAACGAGCAGCTCCAGAGCTTTTGCCAGCAACAGGGCCTGACCCCGTTCGTAGTACTGCTCGGCACCTGGCAATTGCTGCTGGGACGCTACAGCGGCCAGACCGACTTCACCGTCGGCGTGCCCAACGCCACACGCAACCAGGCACAGATCCAGGACCTGGTGGGCTTTTTCGTCAGCAGCCAGGTGTATCGCGCGCGACTGGCACCCGAGCAATCGTGCAGCGCGTTCCTCCAGGCCCTGCGCCAGCAATCCCTCGCCGCCCTGGAACATGCCGACTACCCCATCGAGCTGATCCTCGAAGACCTCCACCTGCAACGCAGCCCCCAGGCCAACCCGCTGTTCCAGACCCTGTTCAACTGGCGCGCCGGCGCCGCGCAGGACGCGCCCCTGCACCTGGGCCCGTTGCAACTGACGTTTATGGACAGCCACCCGTTGCAGGCCAAGTTCGACCTGTCGCTGGACGTGGAGTACAGCCAGCAGCAGATCACCGCGCATTTCGACTATGACGCCGGGTGCTTCACCCCGGCGACCATCGCCACTCTGGCCGGGCACTGGCAGAACCTGTTGCAAGCCATGGTTGAGCAACCGCAGGCACTGATCGGCGAGCTTGCGATGCTCAGTGATGAGGAGCGTGAGCGGCAGTTGGGGCAGTGGAATACCACGGCCGTCCACTACCTCAACGCAGCCCCTGTGCATGTGTTGGTCGCGGAGCAAGCCGAACGCCTGCCACATGCCGCCGCTGTGGTGCTCGGCGAGCAGCAGTTGACCCTGGATCAGCTCAACCGTCGCGCCAACCAACTGGCTCACAAGCTGCTGGAGCTGGGCGTTGGCCCCAACGTCTGCGTGGGCCTGGGCCTTGAGCGCAGCCTGGAAATGGTCATCGCCCTGCTGGCCGTGCTCAAGGCAGGCGGCGCCTATGTACCGCTGGACCCGGCCTACCCCGCTGACCGCCTGGCCTACATGATCAACGACAGCGGCATCGGCCTGCTGCTGACCCAAAGCAGCCTGGCATTGCCCGCCCCGGACAGCCTGCCGTCCCTGTGCCTGGACCAGGACAGCGACTGGCTGGAAGGCTATGACAGCGCCAACCCGCAGCTAACAGTCAGCGCCGAAAATCTGGCCTACATGATCTATACCTCTGGCTCCACCGGGCAGCCCAAGGGCGTGCAGGTGCGCCACGGCGCTCTGACCAATCATATGCTGTGGATGCAGGGCGAATTGGGCCTGAACGCTGCGGACCGGGTCTTGCAAAAAACCGCCTTCAGCTTCGACGCCTCGGTGTGGGAGTTCTGGTTGCCCTTGCTCAACGGTGCGCAGTTGGTCCTCGCCTCCCGCGAGTTGTCCGACGATTTGTCAGTGCTGTGGTCGGAAGTAGCCGCCCAGCGCATCAGCGTGCTGCAAATGGCCCCTTCCCTGCTGCAAGCCTTGCTCGTCGACGAACAGGGCGCGCAGATGCAATCCCTGCGCTTGCTGCTGCTGGGCGGCGAAGCCTTGGGTACTCCGCTGGTCGCACAATTGCGCGAACGCTGGAACGGCCGCCTGTGCAACCTTTATGGCCCAACCGAAGCCACTATCGACACCACCTTCTTTGATGTCGCCAGCCTGCCCGAAGGCGCCATCGCCCCTATCGGCCGCCCCCTCGCCAACGTGCGTACCTACCTGCTCGACCACGACCTGCAGCTGTGCCCGGTGGGCACCAGCGCCGAACTGCTGATCGGCGGCGACTCCCTGGCACAGGGCTACCACCAGCGCCCGGGACTGACCGCCGAACGCTTTATTCCCGATCCGTTTGCAGGCAATGGCGCACGCCTGTATCGCAGCGGCGACCTGACGCGCTACCGTGCCGATGGGGTCATCGACTACATCGGGCGTATCGACCATCAGGTAAAAATCCGCGGCCTGCGTATCGAACTGGGAGAGATTGAAGCGCAACTGCTGCAACACAAGGCGGCGCGCGAAGCCGTGGTCATCGCCCACCCAACCCCGGGCGGCGCGCAGTTAGTGGGTTATGTGGTGCCGACGGAACCGGCAACAGACATTAACCGCCAGGACGCCTTGCGCGAGGTCTTAAAAGCCTGGCTCGGCGAACAGCTGCCAGACTATATGGTCCCAGGTCATTTGCTGATCCTGGCGCAACTGCCCCTGACCCCCAACGGCAAACTCGACCGCAAGGCCCTGCCCGCCCCCGACGCGAGCCAGGCCCTGCACGCCTACGTGGCCCCGCAAAACGATCTGCAACAACGCATCGCAGCCATTTGGCAAGACGTGCTCAAACTTGCAAAAATCGGCCTGAACGACAACTTCTTCGAACTGGGCGGCGACTCGATCATCTCCATTCAGGTGGTCAGCCGCGCCCGCCAGGCCGGCATCCACTTCACCCCCAAGGACCTGTTCCAGCACCAGACCATCCAGGGCCTGGCCAGCGTGGCGAAAACCCACGGCCAGGGCCTCGCGATCGATCAAGGTCCGGTCACCGGCAGCGCACCACTGCTGCCGATCCAACACCTGTTCTTCGATACCGAGATCCCCGAGCGCCACCACTGGAATCAATCGGTACTGCTCAAGCCCGCCACGGCCCTGGACCCGCACCTGCTGGAACAGGCCCTCAACGCCCTCATCCAACACCACGACGCCCTGCGCCTGAGCTTCACTCAGGCTGATTCTGGCTGGAACGCCGAATACCGCCCGGCCACGGCGTCGGTGTTGTGGCAGACCCGGATTGAGGACACAACGCAACTGCAATCTTTGGGCGACGAAGCCCAACGCAGCCTCAACCTGCAAGACGGGCCGCTGCTGCGCGCGGTGCTGGTCAGCCTGGGTGACGGTAGCCAGCGCTTGCTGCTGGCGATTCATCACTTGGTGGTGGATGGCGTGTCGTGGCGGATTTTGTTTGATGATTTGCAAACCGTGTACCGGCAAGTGCAGGCGGGCCAGGCGATTGAATTGCCGGAGAAGACCAGTGCGTATAAGACATGGGGCGAAAGGTTGCGGGGCTATGGGCAGAGTGCCGAGTTGCAACAGGAACTGATGTACTGGGAACAGCAACTGGACGCCGCCAGCCACGACCTGCCGCAATCCAATCCTGACGGCAGCCAGCAGCATAGCCGGTCAACGACTGTCGATATCCTGTTGAGCAAAACCCTGACCCAACAACTGTTGCAAGTCGCGCCCGCGGCCTATCGCACACAAATCAATGATCTGCTGCTGACGGCCCTAACCCGTGCAGTCAGCCAATGGACCACGCGCGACAACGTGCTGATCCAACTGGAAAGCCATGGCCGCGAACCCCTGTTCGATGACATTGACCTAACCCGCACCATCGGCTGGTTCACCAGCCTGTACCCGGTCAAGTTGAGCGCCCATCCGGATTTGGGCGAAGCAATCAAACAGGTCAAGGAACAACTGCGGGCCATTCCTGACAAAGGCATTGGATTTGGCGTTCTACGCTATCTGGGTGACGCTCAGACTCGGGAACGCCTGAGCGCATTGCCCGTGCCACGTATTACCTTCAACTACCTGGGCCAGTTCGACGGTAGCTTCGACAGTGCCGAAGGCGCGCTGTTTGTGCCTACTGGCGAGGAGCGTGGTGCCGAAAAAAGCAGCGAAACGCCTTTGGGCAACTGGCTGACCATCAATAGCCAGGTCTATGGCAGCCAGTTGAGCATGAGCTGGACGTTCAGCGACGACGTCTTCCCTGTTGAAGTCATCCAGAACCTCGCCAACAACTGCCTGCATGCGCTCGAGCAACTGATCGGCTATTGCTGCGATACCGATCACCAAGGTGCAACACCCTCTGACTTCCCATTGGCTGGGTTGAGCCAGGCACAACTGGACACACTGAGCATCCCGGTCCAGCAGATCGAAGACATTTACCCGTTGTCGCCGATGCAGGAAGGCTTGCTGGTGCACACGTTACTGGAAAAAAACTCCGGCATTTACTTCATGCAAGAGTGCTACACCATCAAGGAAACGCTGGACTATCCGCGCTTCGAGGCGGCCTGGCAGCAGGTGGTAAAACGCTATGAAGCGATTCGGGCGTCATTCCTGTGGAATACCGGCGGCACGCTGCTGCAAGTCATCCACAAAAACAGCAACGTGCAGGTCGAACGGCTGGACTTGAGCCATGTGCCGATGGACCGGGTACAAGCACAGATCGAACACTTGCTCAAGGTAGAGCGGGAAGCCGGCTTCGATCTAGCCTTGCAGCCTCCGATCCGCTTCAAGCTGATCCTGCTGGCCGACCACTCCCACCGGTTTGTCATGAGCAACCACCATATCCTGCTAGATGCCTGGTGCCGCTCGTTGCTGATGTCGGACTTCTTCGAGATCTACCACGCCATGTTGGCGGGTAAACCCTGTGAGCTCGCCACGCCCTACCGCTTCCGCGACTTTATCCAGTGGTTGCAACAACAGGATCGCACCGCCGCCACGACGTTCTGGCAAGATCAACTGGAAGGCCTGGAGCACACCACGTCACTCCCGGTGGATCATCCGCAAGTGCCTGCGCACTCGGTGTCGGTGATTGGCGACAACTACACCTGGCTCAGCCAGCAAGACAGCACCGCACTGCAAGAGGCCGCGACGCGCCACCACCTCACGCTCAACACCTTCGTCCAGGCTGCCTGGGCCTTGACCCTGCATAACCACAGTCGCTCGCGGGACGTAGTGTTCGGTGTTACGGTTTCCGGTCGCCCAGCGCATATTCCCGAGATGCAAAATACCGTAGGGCTGTTTATCAACAGCGTACCGTTGCGGGTCGCTATCCCCACCCCGGACAGTCAACTCAGCACCCTCGCCTGGCTGCAAACCATCCTGCACAAGAACGTGTCAGTGCGTGAATATGACTATCTGCCCCTGGTCAACATTCAGGAGTGTAGCCAGATCCTCAAAGGCCAGCCGCTGTTCAACAGCCTCTTCGTCTACGAAAACGCGCCGATGGAAGACTCCGTCGGCCAGGACGCTCAGGACATGGGCGTAATCTCCGAATCTTCGCGGACCCACACTAATTATCCGGTGACCGTGGTGGTCTACCCAAGCGACAAGATTGGCCTGCATCTGTCATACGACACCCGCTTTTTCGAGCAGTCGACCATGGACAGCTTGCTCGAAGAGTTCAAGCAATGGCTGATCGCCCTACGTCATCACCTGCACCAACCGTTGGCCCAGATCACTCTGGTGGCTCCGGAACGTCTAAGTGAGTGGGCCCTTGAACACAATCAATCGCAGGTGCCCCACGATCTGCAGCGCTCATTTGTCGAGCAGTTCGAACAGCACGTCGATGCCAGCCCGCAACGCGTGGCAGCGGTTTGCCAGGACCGTGCCTGGACCTACGAGCAACTCGACCATGAGGCGAACATCCTCGGCCATCGCTTGATCGAGCGCGGCGTGGGCCTGGACCAACCCGTGGCCCTGCTGGCCGACCGCGACCTGGAGCTGCTGGCAATGATTGTCGGCACCTTCAAGGCCGGCGCAGGATATCTTCCGTTGGACCCAAGCCATCCTGGCGAACGGATCAAGAGCGTCCTGCGCCTTAGCAAGACGCCACTATTGGTCTGCACGGCCAAGTACCGCGAGCAGGCCCAGATGCTGCTTGGCGAACTGGCCATCAGCGCCCCCGAACATAGCGTGGGCCTGCTGGTCTGGGAAGATCTGCCGCCTGATTTGGCCAACCGGCAACGCCCAGGACGCTACAGCGGCCCGAACAACCTGGCTTATGTGATTTTCACTTCAGGCTCCACCGGGCAGCCCAAGGGGGTCATGGTGGAACAGGCCGGCATGCTCAACAATCAGTTGAGCAAAGTGCCTTACCTGCAACTGACCGAGCAGGACATCATCGCGCAGACCGCTTCCCAGTCGTTCGATATTTCTGTCTGGCAGTTCCTCACCGCACTGCTGTGCGGCGCCAAGGTATGTATTTTTGCTGACGACATTTCGAAGAACCCTCAGGCTCTGCTCAAGCACGTTGAAGAACAACGTATTACCGTGCTGGAAATTGTCCCGGCGCTGATCCAGGCGCTGCTAATCGAACAACACAGCGACCTTCCCGACCTGCGCTGGCTACTACCAACGGGCGAAGCGCTGCCGGCAGAAACTGCCGCCGACTGGCTGGCACGCTACCCGGCCATCAAGCTGGTCAACGCCTACGGGCCGGCTGAGTGTTCTGATGATGTGGCGTTCTACAACATCGACCCGGCCTCGACTCAACGCACCTACATCCCGATCGGTTACCCAACCGATAATAATCGTCTGTATGTGCTGGACGACGACCTGTCGCCGATCCCCACCGGGGCAACGGGTGAAATCTGCATTGCCGGCGTCGGCGTAGGGCGCGGCTACTGTGGTGACCCGGTGCGCACCGCCGCCAGCTTTGTGCCCAACCCCTTTGCCCTGATACCGGGCGAGCGGTTGTACAAGAGCGGTGACCTGGCGCGCCGACGCAAGGAAGACGGCGCCCTGGAGTACCTGGGGCGTGTGGACCAGCAGGTAAAAATCTACGGATTCCGTATAGAGCTGGGCGAGATCGAGGCGCAAATCGCGCTGTTCCCCGGGGTTCGCGAAGCGGCCGTACTGGTCGGCGAGAACCCGCTGGGCAAGCAGTTGATTGCCTATCTGACCCTGGAAGAAGGTGACACTCACTCAGGCATCGATGCGCTGCGGGCCTTCCTCAAGGCCCGCCTGCCGGCCTACATGATTCCTGCCCAGGTGCATGTGCTGGAGCAGATGCCACGCAACCCCAACGGCAAGCTCGACCGCAAGGCTCTGGCCTGCGTAGACGTGCAAAGCGAAGCCCAGGAACACCGTGAACCGCAAAGCGGGTTGCAGAGCGACATTGCCGATATCTGGCGAGCAGTGCTGAAAACCCAGCGTATTGGCCTGGATGACAACTTCTTCGCCCTTGGTGGCAATTCGCTGCTGGCCACGCAGGTGACGTCCCGCGTGCACCTGCACCTGGGTATTGAGGTACCACTGGCCACGATTTTCGAAAGTGCCTCGCTGCAAGACTATGCATCCCGTATCGAGCCCGCTGGCGAACAAGCCCCTGATGACTCATTGAATGATCTGTTTGATCTGCTCGATGTGCTGGAGACCCAATAAATGCAATCCAACGCCCTGAATGACTTGATAGACCGCTTTATCAAGTTGCCAGTTACCCAGCGCAAAACCCTCTATGAGCAAATGAGCGCCAAGGGCATGAGCTTGTCGCGCTTGCCGATCCCACAAACCCGGCATTTCTTTGCGCAAATACCCTTGTCGTTTGCCCAGGAGCGCCAGTGGTTTCTGTGGTTGCTCGATCCTGCCAGCGCCGCCTATAACCTGCCAACCGCACTGCGGTTGCGGGGACCACTGGACGTCGATGCATTGCAACGCAGCTTCGATACCCTGATCGAACGCCACCAAAGCTTGCGCACCCGATTTGTCGAAGAACCTCAAGGCGTGATACAGGTGATCGACCCCCTGAGCGGCCTGTTCCTCGACGTCATTAGCAAGAACGGCGCCACAGATAGTTTTATCAAGGACTTCGTTGAACAGCAGAGCCGTCAACCCTTCGACCTGCGCCGTGATCAGTTACTGCGGGTGAAGTTACTACGCATTTCTGAAGAGGATCATGTCCTGCTGCTGGTCCAGCATCATATTGTCTCCGATGATTGGTCAATGCACATGATGGTCCAGGAACTGGTTCAACTATATGGTGGCTATTCCCAGGGCCTATCCGTCGAGCTGCAAGCACTGCCGATTCAATACACCGATTATTCGATCTGGCAGCGCCGCTGGATGGAGGCAGGGGAAAGTGAACGCCAGCTGGCTTACTGGAAGGGCCAACTGGGCGGCGAACAGCCGGTCCTGGAGTTGCCCACAGATCGTTCGCGACCTGCCGTGCAGAGCTATCGTGGGGCGAACATCACGGTCACGGTTCCCCCGGCGCTGGCACAAAAACTCAAGCAGCTTGCCCAGCAGAGCAATGTGACACTGTTCATGCTGCTGCTCGCCTCGTTCCAGGCACTTTTGCACCATTACAGCCGTCAGGCCGACATTCGTGTCGGCGTGCCTGTGGCCAATCGCAACCGGGTAGAAACCGAGCGTTTGCTGGGCTTTTTTGTTAACACCCAAGTGCTCAGGGCACGCTTCGATGAACCGCTGTCCTTCAGCGAACTGTTGGCACAGGTCAAGCAAACTGCGCTGCAAGCCCAAGCCCACCAGGACCTGCCCTTCGAGCAACTGGTCGAAGCCCTGCAGCCGGAACGTAACCTGAGCCTCAACCCTTTGTTCCAGATGATGTTCAACCACCTCAGCGAACACCAGGGCGCCTCAGCCGGCCAGCCGTCATCACCTTCCGCCTTGCACGTCGAGAGTCTGAGCAGAGAACACCATACCGCTCAATTCGACCTGACCCTCAACACCTTTGAATCAGCACAGGGTCTGTCTGCAACGCTGAACTATGCCACCGACCTGTTTGACGCCAGCACCATTGAGCGCTTTGGGAAACATTGGCTGAACTTGCTGGAACACTGCATTGCAGCGCCACAGCAGCCAATCAACAGTATGTCGCTGCTCAGTGATATGGAAAGACAGCAGATCCTACGAGATTGGAACGCCAGCACTGCCGACTACCCTCGCGACAGTGCCATCCACCACCTGATCGAAGCCCAGGCCGCCCGCACCCCGGATGCCGTGGCGTTGGTCTTCGACACCCAGTCATTGACCTTTGCCCGACTCAACCAGCAGGCCAACCGCCTGGCCCATCGACTGATCGAGGCCGGTGTCGGCCCGGATGTACTGGTGGGGATTGCGGTGCAACGCAGCGTTGACCTGGTGGTCGGGCTGCTGGCGATTCTCAAGGCCGGTGGCGCCTATGTGCCACTGGACCCGGCGTACCCCGAGGAACGCCTAGCCTACATGATGCAAGACAGCGGCCTGGCCCTGCTGCTGACCCAGGCACCGTTGCTGGCGCGCTTGCCGATCCCGGCCGGGGTCAGTGCCCTGGCCCTGGACCAACCGGATGCGTGGCTCGATGGCT
>NZ_JAEKDC010000023.1:0-75245 GCF_016405645.1 Pseudomonas sp. MF5691 | reverse complement strand
AGATGTGTATAAGAGTCAGTCTTTATAGTTGGAAAATTAGCGATTTGCAGCCATGTGTCATATTGAGCTATACCCTAACTTGATGTCAGGCAGGGCCGCGCCGCTTCGTCAGAATAGAGTCTGCTTTCCCATTTTTTGACACATGCCCGCGAAGGTTATAGATTTCAGCCTGACAGAAATGGGCTTTGAGGCACAACGGAACAGAAAGTGCACTTAAGCCGCCTTCAACCAAGGAGACATCGTGCAGGGGCACCGCATCGGCTACGTCCGGGTCAGCAGCTTTGACCAGAACCCGGAACGCCAGCTGGAACAAACCCAGGTGAGCAAGGTGTTCACCGACAAGGCATCGGGCAAGGACACCCAGCGCCCCCAGCTCGAAGCGCTGCTGAGCTTCGTCCGCGAAGGCGATACAGTGGTGGTGCACAGCATGGATCGGCTGGCCCGCAACCTCGATGACCTGCGTCGCTTGGTACAGAAGCTGACTCAGCGCGGCGTGCGCATCGAGTTCCTGAAGGAGGGCCTGGTGTTCACTGGCGAGGACTCGCCGATGGCCAACCTGATGCTGTCGGTGATGGGGGCCTTCGCTGAGTTCGAGCGCGCCCTGATCCGCGAGCGGCAGCGTGAGGGCATCGCCTTGGCCAAGCAGCGTGGCGCGTACCGGGGCCGCAAGAAAGCCCTGTCCGATGAGCAGGCTGCTACCCTGCGGCAGCGAGCGACGGCCGGCGAGCCCAAGGCGCAGCTTGCCCGCGAGTTCAACATCAGCCGGGAAACCCTCTACCAGTACCTCCGCACGGACGACTGACACATGCCGCGTCGCTTGATCCTCTCGGCCACGGAGCGGGACACCCTGCTTGCGCTGCCGGAAAGCCAGGATGACCTGATCCGCTACTACACCTTCAAGGGGTTTGGGGAGCAATGGAACCAAAAACCAACGTAAGCCTTACCACCTCCGCTCAGAGCCCTCTTCCCAGGCATCCGCCTCGATAAAACAATTGCGCATCTCGGCTTCCTGGCTGATCTCGGTCAGCAGATCATGTACCGTCTTATCCAATGCCTCATCATTGCGATATGGAATGCTCAGTGCGTAGTTGCCCGACTCCAGTGGCTTCATGCCATAGGGTTCCAGGCAGTAACGCTCGATGTTCTCTTTTGCCCGCTTTTTGCCACGCACGAACTTGCTGTTGTTCTCGACGGCCAGGCGCAATATGACCGTCGCGATCCGTTCGGCATCGTCCACTGCCGGTGGGACTGTAATGTCGAGATGCAGGGAGATTTTTGTGGGTACGCCGATCGTTATGCCGCGATGCCGGAGGTAGCGGTAAAGCGTACTTTTGGAGATGTGCAGTTTCTTGCCAATGGCGCTCACACTTAACCGTCCCTCGCGGTACAGCGTTTCTGCGGCCATAGCTGTCGCTTCGGCTTGAGCTGGCAACCCCTTCGGACGGCCACCGACTCGACCACGTGACCGTGCAGCGGACAAGCCGGCCTGTGTGCGCTCACGAATCAACTCGCGTTCGAACTCTGCCAATGAAGCGAACAGGTTGAACACAAAGCGCCCTTGCGCGTGAGTGGTATCGATGGGGTCATTCAGACTTTGCAGGCCAACGTTACGAGCGGCCAATTCACCGACCAGTTCGACCAGGTGCTTGAGTGAGCGTCCCAGACGATCCAGCTTCCAAATCACCACGGCATCACCGGCTCGCACATGAACCAATAATTTATCCAGTTCCGGACGTGCGCTTTTTGAGCCGCTGGCAACGTCTTGATAGATCCGCTCGCAGCCTGCCTTTTTCAGAGCATCGATCTGGAGGTCTGCGTTCTGATCCCGAGTACTCACCCGCGCATAGCCAATTTTCATCAGAAGTACCGTTTACTCAACAGATAAATTGAAAATAGAACCTTGATTAACGATACCAGTATTTAAAACCATAATGAGGCTTAACTCAGAGCAGGGCTGGTCTTCCGTTAAAGTTCTATAAAACGAGGGTTTTATCGAACCATTGCGAAGCGGCAAGGAACGGGTGTATAAACACACAAACACCTGTTATTGGAGAAGTCATGAACACCACTCGCTGGAACGTCGCCGTCTCTACCGACACCGACCAATCGCTTCGCATGTTTCTGGCCAGCCAAGGCGGTGGCCGTAAGGGCGACCTGTCGCGCTTCATCGAAGAGGCGGTGCGGGCACACATCCTGGAACTGAGCGCTGAACAGGCCAAGGCTTTCAACGTCCATCTAAGTGAGGCAGAGCTGACCGACGCGGTTGATGAAGCGCTCGACTGGGCACGTAAACGCTGATGCGGGTTGTATTGGATACCAACATTCTATTCAGCGCGCTGATCTCACCGCATGGGGCCCCTGATGTGATCTATCGGGCCTGGCGTTCGGCTCGCTTCGAGGTAGTAACCTCACGGGCACAGCTCGATGAGATTCGGCGCGCTAGTCGATACCCCAAGCTTCAGGCCATCCTGCAGCCTGCCAAAGTCGGAGCCATGATCAACAACCTGCAACGCGCAGTAGTATTGGAGCGCTTGGTCATCGAGGTTGAAGCCGATGATCCGGATGATTCATTTCTGCTGGCCATGGCCTTGGCGGGCAATGCGGACTATCTGGTGACCGGTGATCGCCGCGCCGGCCTCTTGCAGCGCGGGCATATCGAACGCACGCGGATTGTCACCCCCGCGGTGTTCTGCGCCGAGGTACTGTGATCCATGCCGGTCGGCTTTCTGACCCAGGAGCAGCGCGACGGCTTTGGTCGCTACATCGAGGCACCCAGCCGTGATGAACTGGAGCGCTACTTCCACCTGAGCGATGAAGACCGTGAAGCCGTCCAGGTACTACGCGGCAACCATAACCGCCTGGGCTATGCCGTTCTGCTGACTACCGTTCGCTTCGTGGGTGTTTTGCCGGACAAGCCCGTTGCTGTGCCGGTGGAAGTCCTGCATGTACTTTGTCGGCAATTGGCAATCGCCGACCCTGACTGTCTTGCGCGTTACAGCGATCATCGTCGCTGGATACATACGGCCGATATTCAAGAGCGCTATGGCTATCGCCACTTTACAGACCCTGGCATCGGCTTTCGTTTGAGCCGATGGCTGTATGCCCTCTGCTGGACAGGCACAGATCGGCCTGGTGTGCTGTTTGAACGAGCCGCCTCATGGCTGTTCACACAGAAAGTCCTATTGCCTGGGGTTTCCCAGTTAGAGCGTTTCATTGCCCAACTGCGTAGCCGCGTTGAAGAACGCCTCTGGTACACCTTAGGCCGCAGCGTGACCGAGGAACAGAGACAACACCTACAAGACTTGCTTCTGGTGGCTGAAGGCAACCGCAGTTCCCGGCTGGATCAACTACGCTCCGGCCCGGTGATGGTCAGTGGCCCTGCTCTGATTCGGGCGCTGCGTCGGCTGGATGATGTGCGTGGGTTGGGTATCGCCTTGCCGCCGGCTGCACATATCCCGCCCAGCCGTATTGCAGCCCTGGCCCGCTTTTCCAACACGGCCAAGGTCACGGCCATCAATCGACTGCCGGCGTCGCGCCGGTTGGCGACGCTGGTGGCGTTCGCGGTTTCCCTTGAAGCCAGTGCGCACGACGATGCGCTGGAAGTTCTGGAGGCGCTACTACGTGATATTTTCAACAATGCGGAGAAGGCTGACAAGAAAGCCCGGTTGCGTAGCCTAAAAGACCTGGATCGCTCGGCGGCAACACTCGCTGCTGCGTGCAAGGTCGTGCTGGATAGCTCGATCAGCGATGACAACGTCCGTTCCCAGCTGTTCAACGACCTGCCACGTGTCAGGCTGGAGAAAGCCCTGGAAGAGGTCACTGCGTTGATCCGTCCGGCCAACGATGTATTTTACCTCGCCCTGGAGGAGCGCTACCGCAGTGTGCGCCGCTTCCTTCCCGATCTTCTGAAACATATTCGCTTCGGCTTCAGTCCCGCCGGCAAGGGGGTGGCGGCTAGTCTGGACTGGTTGCAACTGAATCTACCTCGCAGGAAGCCCGAGGATGACGCGCCGCAGGAGATTGTTGCCAAGGCCTGGCAGAACCACATCACCCGCGAAGATGGCTCCCTCGACATGGGCGCCTATGTCTTCTGCACGCTCGATGCACTACGCACGGCCCTACGCCGCCGCGATGTCTTTGTTGCACCCAGTTGGCGCTATGCCGACCCGCGTATCGGTCTGCTCGATGGCGCAGAATGGCTGTCGGCGCGACCGATCATCTGCCGCTCACTGGGCTTGACCATCGACGCCAAAACCACTTTGGACGCTTTGTCTGCTGAGCTGGATTCAACGTGGCAGGCGGTTGCCGCCCGACTTCCCGACAACCCGGCCATCCAGCTAAGTGAGAGCGCAGAGGGTAAAACCGAGCTGTCCCTCGGGGCGCTGGACAAGTTGGAGGAGCCAAACTCGCTATTGCAACTGCGTGCAGCAGTGGCCGACTTGATGCCGCGTGTCGATCTGCCGGAAATCCTATTGGAAATCGCGGCCCGTACCGGCTTCGCTGAGGCCTTCACCCATGTATCCGAACGCAATACGCGGGCCGACAACCTGGTGACAAGTCTGTGCGCCGTGCTGCTGGGAGGCGCCTGTAACACCGGCCTGGAGCCATTGATCCGCAACGATAACCAAGCGCTGCGCCGTGATCGGCTGTCGTGGGTCAGCCAGAACTATCTCCGTGACGACACCCTGTCAGCAGCCAACGCCATTCTGGTGTCGGCGCAAAGCCAACTGGAGCTGGCTCAGATCTGGGGCGGCGGCGAAGTGGCCTCCGCCGATGGCATGCGTTTCGTCGTACCAGTGCGCACCGTGCATGCTGGGCCCAACCCGAAATACTTCGGTACCGGCCGGGGCGTCACCTGGTACAACCTGATTTCCGACCAGTTCTCCGGCCTGAACGCCATCACAGTACCCGGCACCTTGCGCGACAGCCTGGTACTGCTTGCGGTTGTGCTGGAACAACAGACCGAATTGCAGCCCACACAAATCATGACCGATACCGGTGCCTACAGCGATGTGGTGTTCGGGTTGTTCCGTTTGCTCGGTTATCACTTCTGCCCGCGCTTGGCCGATGTCGGCGGCACCCGCTTCTGGCGCACACGCCCAGAAGCGGATTACGGCAAGCTCAACGGACTCGCCCGGCAGTCGGTCAAGCTCGACCTGATCGCGGAACACTGGGATGACCTACTACGCCTAGCTGGTTCACTCAAGCTCGGTCGAGTGCCGGCGACCGGCATCATGCGCACGCTGCAAACGGGAGATCGTCCGACCCGCCTGGCCCAAGCGCTGGCAGAGTTTGGGCGGATCGAGAAAACCCTGCACACACTGACCTACATCGATGATGAGTCCAAGCGCCGCGCCACCCTGACCCAACTGAACCGAGGCGAAGGTCGGCACAGCCTGGCCCGTGCCGTGTTCCATGGCAAACGCGGCGAGCTTCGCCAGCGCTATCGCGAAGGTCAAGAGGATCAACTCGGTGCTTTGGGCCTGGTGGTGAACATCATCGTGCTGTGGAACACCCTCTACATGACGGCAGCTGTGGAACGGCTAAAGCAGCACGGCTACCCGGTGCAGGAAGAGGATCTGGTTCGGCTGTCGCCGCTGATCTTCGAGCATATCAATATGTTGGGACGGTACTCCTTCGCGGTACCGGAAGAAGTCGCCCGAGGTGAGCTACGGCCACTGCGTAATCCAGAGGAAGACCTGTAGCTGTTTGTGATCGAAAGCGGCCATGCCCAGGCTGACGGTTATTTATTCTCAGGTAAAGAACTCAACCTCTCCACCCACAAGCTTATAGATAGCGCCTACAATTTTTATTTTCCCATCCTGCTCGAGCTTATTCAGGGTGGGGCTGTGTTGACGGATATCGGCCAGCGTCATCTTGATGTTGGTGCGGGCAACGGAATCGACAAAGTCATAGTTGTCAGCCGTACGCTCACCTGCGTATGCCGTTTCAGTAATTGCCGGTTTAATTTTGCTCAGCAATCCAGTCAGGTTTCCCAGTTCGGCGTTGGCAATGGCACCCTTCACCGCACCACAGGAGGTATGCCCCATCACCACTATTACCTTGGCCCCTGCCAGAGCACAGGCAAATTCCATGCTGCCGAGAATGTCTTCGTTTTCCACATTGCCAGCCACACGGCAGTTAAACGTTTCACCAATACCGGCATCCAGCAGGATTTCCGCCGGAGCGCGCGAATCAATACAGCTTAAAATTACCGCTGACGGATACTGCCCCTTTTGACTGGCGCGCTTTTGCGCCAAATAGTCATGCTGCTGCATTTTGCCTTCACGGAAACGCAGATTGCCAGATTTCAGGCTTTCAATGACCTCATCCGGCGTCATTTTATCTCGCTCTTCTTTGCTAAGCGCTGCGGCAAAAGACACTGAAGGCACAGTTAACCCGGCCACTCCAGTAATCGCCAATGTGGAAAGGGCAGCTCCGCGCTTGAGCAGCATGCGGCGGGATGGGTGTTGCGGGTCAGATTGGCTCATTGTTCAGCTCCTAGATTGTGGTGTTGGGCCACATTAACTCGGATGCACATTGCCGTAAGCAATACTTTCGAAAAGTACGGAAGATCAATCGAGGGAATTGCCTAGGAAGAAGGCTCTGAGCGGAGGTGGTAAGGCTTACGTTGGTTTTTGGTTCCATTGCTCCCCAAACCCCCACCTCATCTTCTTGTAGATCAAAGTGTTTGTGCAGTAGTGCCACGCCAAATCTGTCTATGCAGTTGTGCTTTTTCAATATTTCAAATATTTCATTTAGACATGGCAGGTCCTCATCGTCTATGGGTCTAACATTGTCGATATGGTTAATTTCACCCCACAGTAAAGAAATCATTTTATTTATCTCCACTATGAACGTTTAACTAGCGAAATGTTACAGATTTAATAGGGGTCTTAGTCTGCGAATCTTCATGGGAGACGGGACTAATCAGAGCCCTCGCTCTTGGATAACATTAGACGCTCGCGCGCAAAATTCCACCCATTCCGATAAGGCGGCGTATAGAGCCTTAGCGGCATCTGAGGTTGGCGCGTACTTATCTCTGTCGCAAGCCCATCTGGTGAACCGCTTCAGGGTATGCAGGCATCGTAGTCAGTGTCTGAGGGTCGGTTGAGGTCAATTTTGACTTCAAGAATCTAGACGTGGAGGGGAGGCCTCATGCCCGGCAAGACTTTAATTTCCATTGGCATGAGGCGCATGTTATTCGTGAACAGGCAAGATCCAAGTTTAAGCTTGTTTACTGATATTTTGCGGAGCCGATGAACTTAGAGAAACGCTCGCACCATATTTGGACCGTTGTAAACTCGTTGACGTTGACGCTTGCAGGAATGGTTTTCTTGAAATTCCCGAAGTTTTTCAATTCGCCAATCAGAATTGCTTCTTTCTTTATGTCCAAAAACGATTCTTTGTCGGTGGCTTGTTTCTTTGTCAGGTAAATTTTGTAGTCTGGACCAGGTGCTACATCACCTTTAAATGCAATTTCGTTATCCGTAACAAAAAGTTGTCCATTCGCCCAGTGAAGGAAGTCGCTGCCTTTCTGATCTTTCTTGAACTCTCCGCTATACTTTGCCACCTTTTGCACTTCTTCAATTTCGGCGATGGTGGCGTTTTCTTGTGCTAACAAAATCGGAAGTATATAGATCCCTAGCCCAACTCCCGCGCCAAACAGAGCCAGGTGGGACGCGAGCAGAATTATTTTTAATTGCTTTTTCATGGGTTGCCTCATGCAGTGAGTTATTTGGTGTGTCCATCACAATCCATTAGTTCGAACAGGGTGCGGTATGTGCTGATAGCGATATTGTTAGTGGGGTGCTAGCTTAGCTACCATGACTGTGTTGGATGAATGACAGGTGTAAAAATAGATGTCTCTTACGGTAACTGTCAAGGTATCTGTCGCCCTGTTTGATTTTTATGCAGCTATTTTCTCTACCTCCCTAACTACTCGGCGCTCTGGGTTTAGCGATACTAATGTCACAGGATGCCAGTTGCGGGTGTCACCACTCCAGCGCTCAGGATGCGCAGCTCTGGCTGCAAGGTTGAGCGCATGTCTCTTGGCTAATATGGCTTTGTCTTCTCCTGTGTGGCGCTGCATCGGCGTCACGAAGCGGATAGCACTGTGGCGGTGCTCATAGTTGTACCACTGGACGAAGCCGTGCACCCAACGCTGGGCAGCTGATAGGTCAGCGAAGCCACTGACGGGGTAGTTCGGCACATACTTGCAGGTGCGGAACAGAGCCTCGGAGAAGGCGTTATCGTTGCTCACACGCGGTCGACTGAACGAAGGCTGGATCTGCAGATCTCTCAGCTTCTCAAGCAAGGTGACGCCTTTGAAGGGGCTGCCGTTATCAGCGTGCAGCACCAGAGGCTGGCCTACCATGTTTTCGGCCAGCACGGCTCGTTCAATGACACGGCGTGAGTTAGCTGCAGACTCCCCCAGAAAGGCTTCCCAGCCCACGACTTTACGGCTGAAGATGTCGAGGATCATCACCAGATAGTAGTAGGTACCCTTGGCTGGCCCAGGAAGCCAGGTGCAGTCCCAGGACCATACCTGGTTGGGGGCGATTGCTGTATGGGGTTGTACGCCGGAATCCCAGAAATTTCCGTCAGCCCAGCTCCAGTCCCGCCACGAGCGCATCCAGGTCGATGAACTTGCCGTCAGTCTGGAAGGTGTAATGCCCGTTCAGCAGGATGTGCCGCCAGGCCGCTGGCGACATCTGCGTGATCAACGCCAGCGCCTTGGCATTGCCAGCTGCCTCGTACTTCGTCAGCAGCAGGGACAGGATCGCCGAGTTGTAGAAGATGATCGCGTTGCCGATCAGCCTGGCGCACTGGTTGCTGATCTCGATTTCGATGTCGGTGCGGCCGGTCAATTCCTTCTTCCCACCGACTTGGGCGATGGTCGAGCGTAGCTGGTGATAGGACTCAATGCGGTTCTGCGAGCGGTGAACATTACGCTCCAGTTGCGGGTCGCGCAGGTAGCGCAGTGTGTAGATACTGCGGATGAGCTTGTCGAACTCGAAGATTGCGCGCCGCGTCGGGTTCGGCGCCGTATAGGTGCACAGCTTGCGGATCAGCGTGCCCTGCGTCATTTCCTTCAGGCCCAGTGTGGCGACGATTCGGTCGATGTTCGCCTTCTCACCGACGATGAGTTGCCGGTCGATCTGGCCAGCCGGCCGGATCAGGCATTTCTCGTACAATGCCAGATCATCGGCGCAATACAGCTCCTGCAACTGGTCGTCGAGGTCGGTGAAGCGCGGCTCGAAACGAAGTCCGAACCAGTGCAGGATGGCGAAGTTGGCCTTGTTGATGCTGTGCATGTCGCCGGTGATCGCGCTCGGCACGATGTCCGACGTGTTGCGGTACCAGATGTCGAACACGTGGTGAGCCTCGTACTCGTGTGCGCCTATCAGGTAGCCGTTCAACGGCACGTGATTGCACAGCAGCGTGTAGGCGACGACGCCCTTGCCGCGGCCGAAATATTTGCGCGAGTAGCGCGCCTTCACAGTTGGTCGCTCGACGCCGAATTTCTGCCCATCAACGGCACCGTACAACGAATCGAGGTCGAACGAGTAATGCGGGAAGATCGGCAGTGCGGCGATGGCGTTGCTGATGCAATCGTTGGCCACATGTAGCGTCGCCTGGCGCAGGTACTGCTGGTAGGTACTCTCCAGGACGTGGTACGGGATGTCGCTGGTACGTGCCATAACCTGGTTGCCGTGGTTCATGGCTTGGGCAATGATCACCGCCATCAGACTGTCGGCGTCGGCTACCTTCTTCGCATAGCGTGGCTGCAATGGTGTCAGCGCCGACAGGAACTGGCACTGGCCGTTGACGAAGCGAAACACGTCGGCGACATCGCAGTATGGCAGTTGCTCGTAGAGAGCTTGCTCGCGCGCCTTCTGGTTCTCCCCCTTGGGCTTGCGCCAGGTCAGTCTCTGCGTGTCCTTGTCGTATTCCAGGTGCGTCAGCTTGCCCTGTTTCAGCTCGCGATTGAACGCCACCCATTGCGCACGCAACTCGGTCGCCAGTGCATCGAGCTGGGCACTGACCGGCTGCCGCAGGAAGGGGATGTCCATCTGCGCGAGCACGGCGGCTTTCTCGTCCATCGAAACCAACTCGTCGGACAAATGCCGGTGCTGCAAGCTATCGTCAATGTAGAGCTCGCCCGCCTGGAAGCGTTTCCTGACCTGACGGTAAAGCCAGAATTCGTAACGATCGGCATGCAGGCCTGTCGGCGTGCCTTCGGCATCGAACATTAGCAGGTACGGACGCAAGCGTTTCGGCAGCGTTGCCGCCGGACATTCGTCGAGTGGCCGTTGTGATAGGCGCTGCTGCTTGGCGAACACGCTCTTGGCCCAAGTCAGCGCCGCGAGCCATGGGTTATCGGGGGCCGTGCCGGCGAAGTCGAGCGCGACGTACAGCGGCCGTAGATGGCGTCGAATGCGTTCGGCCAGGCCGTCCACCGCCTGCCAGTGCAGCGCCAGTTTGTTCAGTGGCTTGACGCTCATGCGCTGCGCCGTGTTTTGCAGCAATTCCCTGGACATGATTTTGTAGGCGCGTTGGCGCACCTCGCCGAACGGCGTCGGATCGGCCACGCTGTCGTCCACGTACAGCGACAGCAGGCGGCCAACCTGCGGCGTTTCCTGATGGCGTCGCAGCTGTTCGGCGACAAAGGACTGTTTCGCACCCGTGCGGCTCTCGTCCTCAAGTTTTTTCATGTGGAAGGCCATCGCGTCGACCAGGTTGTCGGTGAGCTGCCGGTAACGTACCCAGGCATAGCACAGCAGGTAGAGCCGGGTCTGCTCCGCCTTCAGGTGGCGCAGGTCATGGACGGTATAGAAGTTCGCCAGGCTCGCGTAGTACAGCAGGTTCTGCTGCGAGATGCCGAGCTTGGGCAGCAGCGCCTTGGCGATCCCGTGCAAGGACTTCAGCGTGGCGCGCTTCTCGCGCTCCCCTGCCATCTGACGCCAGCCGAAATCTTTAGCGTCCTGCTTGAGCGCTGCCAGTTGAGACAGGGTGTCGTCACGCACCAGGAGCTGGCCCAGCGCAGCTTTGGCCGATTCGTCCAACACTTCTGCCAGCAAGCCGCCCAAGCGCCTGCGTTCGGTGGACAGGGCTTCACTGACCAGCTCTTGTAAGGTGGTGTGGCCGGGCCGGATGATTTTGTGCTCGCTGAGCCAAACGATCAGTTCGGCGGCCACGAATCCTGGCATTACGTCGCGCCGCACGATCTGTTCAGCCTGCTGTGCCAGTTGCGGCAGGAAGCTAGCCGCCCACGACCGGTAGCCGAACAGTTCGGCGATCTGACCCCTCTGGCTGTAGTGCTCATGCTTGGTGATCGCCTTGCGTTCGAACGCTTCGCCGTGGAAATAGCGACTCAGCACGAAGGCGCAATCGTCCTCGACCTCATGCCAATCGAAGCGGAAGAAAGCATGCTTGGCCTTGAAGTAGCCGATCTGCAAGACGCAATAGACTTGGGCCTGCAGGCTAGGCCGGCTGCTGGCGAACGCCAGTTCAGATTCGGCCAACGCCAGGTATTCCAGCCGCTGAGCATCGTCGAAGTCCGGTAGGCGGTACAAGGCTTCCTGCTCTGCGTCAGAAAAGACGGTGAGTAGCTTATTCTTGTTGCTCATCGACCGTCCTTCCCGCACCACGCCAACCTGCTCGCGTCAATGTTTCGATCAACGTAGTGCGCTTGACATTGAAGTTGCGGCACACCGCCGCCTTAGACATGCCGCCATCGAGCGCGGCGACGATGGCGTCCAGCTTCTCACCAGTGATCGCCTGCGGCCGGCCGCCGATCCGGCCGCGTTTGCGTGCGGCGGCCAAGCCCGCGACGACGCGCTCCTGAATCAAGGCGCGCTCGTACTGCGCGAGCGCACCGAACACCTGGAACAGGAATTCGCCCGAGGGCGTCGTAGTGTCCAGGTTCTCTGTCAGCGAGCGGAACGCCACCCGCTTGTCCTTGAGCGAAGTCACAATGGCGAGCAGGTGCGACAGCGAGCGACCGAGCCGGTCGAGTTTCCACACCACCAGCACATCGCCGGCTCGAACGAACTCAAGCGCCCGCGCCAAGCCGGCACGGTCATCCTTCGCGCCAGAGGCACGATCCTCAAACAGGTGACGCGGATCGACGCCGGCGGCGAGCAGCGCGTCGCGCTGCAAGTCCGTGCTCTGGCGGTCGGAGTCCGACGACACGCGCATGTAGCCAACCAACATAGGCGGATAACCATCAAAAACAGGTTTCCGCATAATAGTGAATAGCGATAGAGTTTTCCGTACATTTTTGAGGGGGTGTTGCACAGGTAGCACAGCGGCGGCTGACAGCCTGTCGCAAAACAAATGTTTTACGACACCTCCTTGAGGTTGCCGCGTTTACATCATTACCTGAACAGGTATAAAATTCCGTCATGACAAACAAAGAAAAACCGCTCGAATGGATCGCGAGCAGCCACAAGGATTTGATGGCGTTGCCGTCCGACGTGCGTCGCCGTTTCGGTTACGCGCTCTCGTTGGCGCAGATAGGCGATCAGGATGACGCAGCAAAGGTGCTCAAGGGGTTCGGTGGTGCCGGCGTGCTGGAGGTCGTCGAAGACGATGCCGGCGGCACCTATCGAGCGGTATACACGGTCAAGTTTGCGGAAGCGGTGTTCGTCCTGCACTGCTTCCAGAAGAAGAGCAAGAGCGGAATCGCCACGCCAAAGGCCGACATGGACATCATCCGCGCTCGGCTGAAGGTGGCCGAGGTATTGGCACAGGAGCTACGAAATGCAAAAACGAATCATTGAAGGCGTCGAGGTTCAGCGCAGCTCGGGCAACGTCTTTGCCGACCTTGGACTGCCTGACGCTGAAAAGCTCAAGATCAAGACCGGCCTGGTGGTCGAGATCAGGAGGGCCATGCGCGCCCTTGGGCTGACTCAACAAGCGGCGGCCAAACGCATGGGCATCCCGCAACCGAAGGTGTCGGGCATGATGCGCGGCGACTTCACCAATCTATCCGAACGCAAGCTGATGGATTGTCTGAATCGCCTCGGCTACGACATCGAAATCAAGGTACGGCCAGCAGCCGAGCCGATCGGGCATCTAACGCTCGCAACCGCTTAATCGGAGCTCTCCTGATGGCAGCCCGCATCACCGACGACGAATGGGACGAACTGACTCCCGAGAATTTCGATACCACGGCACTGCTGCGTGCAGTCGATGCCGTGGACGTGCTGCGCGGCGATTTGAATGACAGCGCAGACGGCGCACCTCCGCAACTGCGCACCGACCTGTTGAAGCTGCATCAACTGGCAATGGCCGCGTTCAACGAGGGATCACGCAGCCGAGTGGCTGAGCTATTTGATCTCGCCGTGGATCTTCAGGATCAGGTTGATCATCTGATGACCTCGCTGGAACAAGTGCAAGAAACCCTGTCCCGGTTGACGGCGCTCTACCCAGAAAGCCTGTCCTGAATGTTCTTGGAGACAACCACATCATGAGCCGCAGCCGCCGCAAAACGCCCATCGTTGGGCACACGACCTGCCGTAGCGAGCGCGAGGACAAGAAACTCTGGCATCAGCGCTGGCGAACCCACGAGCGCACCGCGCTGGCCAGCGCGTCGCCGGAAGCTCTATGCGCCCATCTGCCTCTACTGGAAAACCAGGTCAGCAACGTCTGGTCGATGGGTAAGGATGGCCGCTCCTACTGGCCCATCAAGCGCCAGGCCGCCACGGCGGATCGCATTGCCAACCACAAGGGACGCAATCCGCAAGAGCGCGCCTCCCTGAAAAAGCGTCTGCTGCGCAAGTGGATGAGCAAATGAACCTGTCCACCATCGAGGCGCTGGCTATCGCTTGGGCGCGAATCGCTGAAGAAGCAGAACTCCCAGCCGGCTACGAGGGCACGGCGACGCCAGAGGCGCATCGGGCCTGCGAGGTGATCCAGGAGCGGATTCGAGAGCACGTCGTCGCCACCAATGACATGCGGCTGTTCGGCCTGCTGCACCTGCTTGGGCAGGCGTCGCTGCGCATGGAGCAAGCGCTGTGGCCGGAAGAATATGCGCGGATGACCCGCGAGGTCGAGGAAGCTCTCCGAGAGGCCGACGACCCCAACGCCAAGTCGTACACCCACGAAGAAGTCATGCAGGCGATGCAGGAACGCATCGACCGAGCGCGAGACAAAGCCATGTTGATCGGCTGACGGAAATTTCGGCGGTTCCGGCTGATCCAAGAATCTTGGCGTGACCTTACCTCCGCTCTACCGCTGGGTGCCAGCCTCGGCGCACGCCTAACCACCCAACTCAGAAAGGAAAATAAGTTGGTAAAACGCATTCCCGTATCCGAGCTTCGTCTCGGCATGTACATCCACAAGCTCGCCGGCTCTTGGGTTCGACACCCATTCTGGCGCGGCAGCTTCCTGCTGACCGAGCCTCAGGATCTCTCTGCCATTCGAGAATGTGGCGTCGGGGAGGTCTGGGTCGACTTGGCCAAAAGCCAAGTCGACCCAGAGAGCCCAGAGAGCCCAGAGAGCCCAGAGAGCCCAGAGAGCCCAGAGAGCCCAGAGCCCAGAGCCCAGAGCCCAGAGCCCAGAGAATTGTCGGAGGAGCAATCTCTGCCGTCTAGTCCACTAAGCAAGAAAAGTGACGGCGCAACCTCAATGGAGAGCGAAATGTGTTATGCACGGAAACTCTGTCTTGCGGCCAAGTCCCAAGTCATGGACATGTTCCAGGAAGCCCGGCTTGGCAAGGCCGTCGACCCAAGCACGACGTTGCCGCTGGTCGGAGAAATCGCTGCCTCGGTGCTGCGCCAACCTCATGCCCTCATCAGCGTCGCACGCATCAAAACGCACGACGATTACACCTACCTGCACTCGGTTGCCGTCTGCGCCCTGATGCTATCGCTGGCCCGGCATCTCGATCTAGACGAGGAGCAAACGCGCCTGGCTGGCATCGGCGGACTGATGCACGACCTAGGCAAGGCCGCGATGCCGCTGGAAGTGCTTAACAAACCAGGCAAGCTCACCGATGCCGAGTTCGCCATCATGAAGCGCCACCCTGTGGAGGGCGCAAAGATGCTGCGCGCAGGCGGGGCCGAGCCCGGGGTGGTGGACATTGCCCTGCACCATCACGAGAAGATCGACGGAACCGGCTACCCGGATCGCTTGGCCGGTGACGCCATTTCACTCCTGGCCCGCATGGGCGCAATCTGCGACGTCTATGATGCCGTGACGTCGGAGCGAGCCTACAAAAAGCCGTGGGACCCGTCCGCGGCGATGCGGCAGATGGCCAAGTGGGAGGGCCATTTCGACAAACGCATCTTCCACGCCTTCGTCAAGGCCGTGGGCATCTACCCCGTCGGCTCCTTGGTTCGCCTGTCCTCTCAGCGTCTGGCCGTTGTCGTTGAGCCGGGAATGGAATCACTGCTGACTCCCAAGGTTCGCGTGTTCTTCTCGCTACGCTCGAGAGAGCCGATCCCGATGCAGACCATCGACCTGGCGGCCACGAGTTGCAAGGACAGTATCACTGGCCCCGAAGACCCGACGCTCTGGAACTTCAAGAACCTCGACGACTTGTGGATGGAATAGCCCCCACAAAACGACGGCCCCGTGAGGGAGCCGTTGAACATCGTCGAGCGATGCCCGTCCAGGGAGGGATGGCCGAGCTCGATTCTCCAGAAGGTAGCTGGTGACACGAGTGTTGAGCCCACCCAACTAGGGTGACGGAAATTTCTGGGGTTCCGGCTTACATCCCCTCCCTCCGATAGGTAGATTGCTCCCGACGTTCAGCCCCATACTGCTGCAGGCCCACAGCACTGATCCAGTCCAGTTCAGCAATATCATCTTGGTTAAACATCTCATCATCCGCAGCGGAATCAATCAGTGCCTGAATCCGTGCCCGCCGCCGTCGGAGCAATTTAAAACACACGGACTTGGTGGTGATGGATAAATCGGGATTACACAGGTTTTTGGCCAGCAGAAAGGTGACGATCATAAAAAAGCGGAGACGGGTTTTACGGCGAAACCGGCCATCCGCCAATTCAGTAATGATGTGACGACCAGTAAGGCTGTAACACACCTCGTTCACCAGGTGTTGATCAGGCCACTGGGCTTTTAGCTCATCCGCCGTCAGTGCCAGAAGTGTCCGTCGTTTCAGTTTCATATAGTCGAATAACCGCATGTCGCTCTCCTTGCCTAGCGTTTCGTCGACGTGAACACAGCCCCCCTAGTAAGGCCAACCCTCCCATCAAAGGGAGGAGGGCGGTCATGTTTTTTCCCGTTTACGCTGTTTCTGCGGTTCATCCACCTGGGCTTCAAGCCTGGCCAGCCAGAAAGCTCCCAGCGATGAAGCCCCAAGGATCAACGCGACTATCGCATGGGATACCACAGACGCCCAGTATTTGAAGGGCTCGCTGGTCAGCGTGTAAGTCGTCCGGGGCCCCCACTTATTGGTGGATATTGTTACGCCGTCCACCAACTCCTGGCCAATACTGACGATCAATAAAACAGTGGTGATCACCAGCATATAGCCCACTGCTCTGGTGGCCAAAGCGCCAATACGAGCGTTAGCCATGCCGTTTCCTCTCTAAACGCGCTTATGCCCAGTCACTACCCGTTTCGAACTTGAGAATGCACGCGGTAGAGCACTGGATGTGCGGTTTTCAGCTCACTGATTGATTTTTGGGCCGCCTCAAAAAGCACCGCGGCGTCCTCGCGAGAAGTGAACGCTTTTTGGGCCTGCTCCTCCCCGTGGGCTTGCGCGTACTGCTCGAACGTCCGTTGATCGCTGCTGCGCTTCGCGCTAAGCATTACCGTGTCCGAGGCATCCAGATCGGCAGTGAACGCTGCATCGAGCAACGTATAAACTCTTTTGCGTTCTTGCTCAGAATAACATTGCTCAATCAGATTCAAGTCGGCTTGCAGCCGATGTGACTTGTCCAGCCCGCGCATCGACTCAGCCAGTAATCCCAGCGGCTTTAGGGCCGTTTTAAGTTCGGTTATCGCGTCTTTCAAATCGTAGGGGTGAGCGCTCATTAATCGTTCCTTATCCGCCTCGACGGCCAACGTTATTCGTCAATTCCTAGACCTTGCGAGCAAATCGACTCTGGTCATTATCGATGTTGTGTTCATTGATCCAGTCTCTGGATTTTGTTCTTAACCACCCCATGGAAAAAATGACAAATCCCCGAGATTGCTGCCATGAGCATGATGAGCGGTGCCCAGCCTTCGGCAATGGCTTTTTGGTCCACTGGTTGTTCAGCGGCCAAAGCCAACATAACGATGACCATCATCGCGAAAATAACTAGCACGCCGCAGAAGAATGCAGATCTATACGCTTTGCGTAGCTGTGCCTCGACTTTCAGTAGGTGGGCTTTTTCATTGCTCATAGCTGCATCCTTTTGAGTGTATGTTCCAATCTGCAGGCTGCAATGCTTCATGCAGTCTTTTGCTCAGCCTTGTGCCGGTAATGGGATATCGGACCTGGTGCCCTTCCATCCCAAGCAACCCAGGTCGCTCCTTAACGGCGCGGGAGGCGTAGCAACGTGCTTTGCACAACGGCTGTCTCGCTCTGCAATTCGCTGGCTTTCGACCTGTTTCGAATGCGCTTGAAACAAGACAAGACCGACAAAAGCAAATACTGCCAGGACTAAAGAGGACCATTTGCGAGCTGCTGATTTCATCATTTTTCCTATTACGCATCAGGGTCAATAGCGACCCACCCTTTCGCACCGTTGTAGTCGTCACCGCCTTCTGCCTTGAAGACCAGTCCGGCCTGGTCCACTGCGTATGCACCTGGGCGTTCGCACGACGGATCACGCAGCTCATTCTTCCAGCCGTACACTTCGCCTTGAAACACCAGCACGACACCACCATGGTGTTCTTGGTTGCCTGCTCGCCACTTTGCGGCAGTTGCACGTAGCGCCTCGATCAGTTGTGTCATGGTCGGTCTTTTCCTAGGCAGTTCGCTATCAAGTCACGAGCGTGATGTAGTGCATTGCCGGCAATCCGGATTCGCTATCTGAAATCTGGTCCGGTTCCTGACTGATAATCTCCTTGGCCACCTTATGCGACCGCTCGTTATCTACACCGATAATGGCTTCAAGGTAAAAGCCAGGCTCCGATAATTCGGCTTCCAAAAGTCCTTTAAACTCTTTCAAACTGCTTGAGAGGACGGCTTTGGCTAGCCCCTGACCACGGAAGGGAATCGCTACGGTATAGCCCACACCAAAACAGCGTTTTCCTTCGTTTGGCTCAGCTTCAATGTAAGTCGCCATGGCCTTGACCTGACGACCTACGATCATCGCGTAAGTCAGCCGAATGGTGTCAGGAGTCGGCTTATCACGAAGAAAATAAAGCTCGCGATGTGTCTTGCAACGCTTGGGCTTGATAGTGCCGCTGAGCAGCGCCTTTTGGAAACTGATCAGCCCTGTGTGAGGGTCGGTAATCGCTGGCATGTGAGTTCTCCAACTCGGTCTTGAGGATCGAAAAGCTTTCCTCTCCTATGCACCTGGCCCCACGTTTGACGGCGGGGCTTGGGTGTACCTGGTGCGTTTTCCCTTAACTTTCGGCACGTCGCGCCAAAGCGCGCTGCATGTATTCAATGGCCTTTTCCAGATTCGTAACGGCATAATCGGGACAAGGCGTTGAGCTTGGCTTTTCAGGATCGTTGAGCCATGACCGAACGGTTCGTACAGCGCAAGGCCGCGCGGTAACCGCTGCAATTAGTTCAGCGCTTTTAGCCTGGGTAATCCCGTAGGTATCCAGCAGTTGTAGATAACGTGTTCGATTGTCCACGCATCCCTCCCATAGTCAGCAATAGGCAATATTGCCTAAGCAAGAGAATAGGCAATACTGCCTATTTATTCTACTGACGCGGCCCCAGCTTTTAGCCGGGGCTTGTGGTGAAACTGAGCGACTTTTCCTACTTCAATGCCTTGTTCAGACCATCACGCAGGCAGTGCGCCTGGTCCTGGTAAATCTCGGAGCGCTCCAATACCTGCCCGCTTGCATTAGTGATCTGCCACACGCAGTCACCCGAGAAAATCTCGTCGACCAACAACTCAAGCATCCGGCCCTCGTCGATTTGCACGCTGAAAACCAACTCAAAGCTTTCAATTTCTTCCTGATCAATACTGGGGTCGATAGAGAAAACGGACAAAATCGTACGCTAAGCATGCGACCTGCCAGGTTGAAGCCATAGAGGCTGGCCGCGAGGTGTCAGGAAATGCCGAAGCCAGCTCTAGCTTGACGTTGTACAGGCTGCCAGCCTGACGCCCGGTTAGGGTGTACTCCACCTGGACGCTTGCGGCGGCTACGTTGGTTTTTGGTTCCGTTGCTCCCTAATCCCGGCTTTGGGGAACAAAGGAACAGGAAGTGCACTTAGCGCCGAAGGCTTAGCGTACGATTTTTTCCCAATTCTCCGGGCTCCCCAATACTCATAGCGAAACCCATTCTATGGAGGCTGGACGATCAAGTGCAAACGCCGCGAAAACTTGGATATCGCACCCATCGGCTTGCTGCCTCGCTCCCGGACTGGACGACAAGTCACCCAGTCCGCCATCAGCTCCTAGGACGACGAATCACACAATCCAAATAAAAGTACGCGCCTCAGATCGAAATCTGAAAAGACCGCAGCACCTACCGGGCGCACTTTTCACAAGGAAACGCGCCAATTCAACTGATAACCCCTCTCCAAATACCGGAAAGTATCAATCAATGAGCGAAAGCAACGACAACAACAACCATCCAACAATACCCGCGCACATAAAGGAGGACCTACTTACACCACTCCCCATCACACAGACTATGAGGAATCCTCAAGTTCACACCCCGAAACAACAGGTTCAAGGGCGGCCCGTGGCCGGGCTGTTACCTGATGTACACCATTCTTAACACTCAGGGATGTGTTGCTCGGGACCTGCGGCTGATTGCATTCGGCGCCTCGAGCGCCGGCGCCGACGACCGTGTTTGATTTGATCTTGGGATGGCTCGCGACTCCAAGGACAGCGATAGTCTGCGGCCGGGAGACTTCTTCCAGGACGTGGCCATAGTTGGCCACCGTCTGCCGTGAAACCCCTGCAAGGGAGGCTATCGTGGCTTGGGTCAGCTTTTCACCGCGCTCCTGGAGCCCGCGGCACGCAGCGCGGATCTTTGATTCGGTAGCTTTGTGACGCAGCTCATGGGTTCGCTTGGCCGCCAAACTCTGACGTTCCTGCAGCGGTAGGGACTTGTCGAGCCCCATGGCCCCACGGCAACACCTGGTGCTGCCAACGTAACGTGTCCAAGTCCAGCGGGCGACGGATCTAACTGTGGCCCTTATCGAAGACAGCATTAAATCCTGGCTAAAGCCGTTTCGAGCAAACTTGTTGTGGTTGTGCGCGAAGGCTTCTAGTAGCTGTGTGAAAGACGCCAACGTCCCGCGTTCGCGCTCTCGGTTGACGATGCTGTACGCGTAATAGCGCAGCTGCTCAAACAGGATGCAATGTCTTGAATGCGGAAGGTCTTCAAGCTTGGGGCCTGTCTTCCAGGGAGATACCTGCAGCTCAACATAATCGGCCAACTCACCCAGTTCGTAGACGTGGCTATGAAGTTCTGAGGTAGACCACCAAGGGTGACCAGGCGTCTTGGCAACCGGTCCGCTGTTGTAGTCCGTATCGGCGTTAATACGAAGCGCGAAGGCCGTATAGATGGCCTTCATGTACTGAATAGGCTTGTCGCGGGCGCTCTCGGTCGTACAGACCGGGGGTATGGCATAGAAAAGGTGGGAGTGTCCATTGTTCCTGTTGCGCACGATCAGATTAGGCGGTGGTAGCCCTTCATCGTCCCAGGAGAGCGAATTGGAGTGATCGAGGTCGAAGATCAACCACGACACCATACCGCGGCGGTTGATCTGCATGTACGGGTAACGGATTGCGTAATCACGTGGCCGGACAAGGGTTGCAGTCTTGTTATCGCTACAACGCGCAAGATACGGAGCCTCGCTGACAACGCGGCTTAGTGCCGTACCTTCTTCAAAGAATCGCCCTGATGGCGAGTATGTCCCTGCTGTGTGCTGGACGTGGCCAACACTTGTGGAAGCTAATTCCATGCTCGACGCCTATTGGCGGCGAGCTAATTATTGGGTTTTCTCGGCTTGCAAAAGCCCGAGGTGCCCGCCATAATTGGCTCACCGTTTGTTGTTGTTGAGCAGGTCGCCACTCTCTAAAGTTAGGACCTGTTCTGAATTTTCCTAAAAGCCCGGTTACCAGCCGGGCTTTTTGGTTTCTGCGATTCCGTTATGCCACTTGCATTGCCTCCACATGAGTCGTCACTTCCGCAAACCCTACACGTGCTGCATCTGCATGCACCGACTCAAGGCTCTTATAGATTTTTCGTCGATCTGATCGGGCGATGGTCATGTAATCCAGCTTCCCGTCCATGTGAACAACAATAAGCTCCCACCCGCTTTGCATAGCAGCAGGGGCAACAATGGCGGTTTTCAGGCCACCTTTATTGAACAACTTGCGCATCGCTGAAAGATCCACGGCCATCACGCCCCTCGAATCGTTGTGGTAATAACGAGACAAGACTAAGCGTCGCTGCATGAAAAAGCAAATTCATGCAGTTTCAGAGACACCAAAAGGCATTTTTGAGCGCAGTTTTGTGCAGGTTTCGGCTTTTTTGTGTTCAGAAGTTATGGTCTACGGCAGCCTCTAGAAGAACCCAATCGCCACTAAAACGGAATCGACTCATCGTAATCGTCCGGATCAAAATCCGGCTCCGCTTGGTCTGCGGGATGGGCTTCTGTCTTCGGTACCGACTGCTGCGGCCGGGGGGACTGATTTGGCGTGTTCCCCCCCAGGCCCTCTTGCGAAGCTTGCCGATCGCCCTGCGGACGTCCACCTAAAAGCTGCATCGTCCCGCGCATGTCCACATGTATCTCCGTGGCGTAGCGTTTGATCCCGTCCTTTTCCCACTCCCGGGTCTGCAACTTGCCCTCGATGTAAACCTGCGTGCCCTTGCGAACGTACTGCCCGGCGATTTCCGCCACCTTGTCAAACAACACCACGCGGTGCCATTCGGTCTTTTCAATCTTCTGCCCGGTCTGCTTGTCGGTCCATTGTTCGCTGGTGGCCAGGCTCATATTGATTACCGCCTTCCCGCTGGGGGTGTACCGCAACTCCGGGTCTTGCCCGCATGTGCCAACCAAAATCGCTTTATTTACGCCGCGTGCCATGGTGTTTCTCCTCGTTATTTGGGTTTGCCTTTATCAGCTGCCGGCGACACAACATGTAGTGTCGCCAACTGTTCAAAGCCCACTCGATGACGCCCATTAATTCATTTCGTCTTCATAGATCGGGGGTTGCAGGTCGTTTCTCTGTGGCCTCGGCGCTGCAGCTCTAGGCGCAGCAGCTTGGGCATTCGGGATATTTGGTGGTCGGATGTGCTGCGCTTGGTAGTCCTCCAGACGCTTGCTGCCCACAGTTAACGCCAGTGCGGTGCGCGACTGCGCCTGATAACCACGTCCACGCTTGGGGACATGCTTCAATGCGGTGTTCCATAGCAACGAGCTGCGCACCGCAGCCCCTGGACGCCGGCGCCAAATGGCCTGCCATTCCTCGTCCAGGTCATTCAACGCCACCAGCAACGGATCAGTCAGCACCAGGCTTTCCAGGTCGCTGCGACCAGGCTTCATCGCCACATGGTGCAAAATCCGTTGCACTCGATCCGCACGCGGATAGCTGCGCCGGACCCTGGCAGGCGCACCGGCCAACAAGGTCTCCAGCCCTGGCGGGGCGACCTCGATAAAGCGGTTGATATGGATGGCTTCCTTGGAGAGCTTGTCGACATCATCGACATACATGGAACTGCCGCGAATCACATTCCCTTTGTAGAGGGTGATGTTTTCCCCCTCCTGCAGCTGCTGGACTTCCTCGACACTGACCTTTTTGTCTTTGCTCATGGTCAAGGTGTCGGAGTCTTCCCAGTTGGAACTCAACATGCCCGGTTGACGCACCAAGCCGGACATTTGGGGTACATACTCGTCACCCGCCATCAACTGCAGGATCTCCAGCGTGTCCTTGGGGTCCATGATTTTCCCGGTGATCCGGGTGCCCATGTTGGCAATCAATGTCCAGACTTTATCGCCGGCAGCGGATTTGAGACGCTGCGCTTCCTGGCTCGCCAACAGCAAGCAAATACCAATGGACCGCACTTGCGTCGCTAACTCGCCTATTTTGTCGGTGTAGTAGGCCCCTACCTCATCCAAGATCCACAAGAACGGGAAGCGGTCCTTGTACTTGCGAATCACCAGAATATCTTCGGGCTTACCCTCCAGCTTCTCACCCAAATCCTGACTCAGGATCATGGCCGCCTGCGACACGTACAAACGGCCAAGGGTCGCCGCCTCGGTCGAGGAAATTTCCAGAGCTGGAATCAAAACCTGCAGGATGCGGTCGTTATGCACCACATCCTTGAGGTCGATATCGCCGGCATCAAGAGCAAACACGTGGCCGTAGGTGTCGTTAAACAAGGCCAGCATGCGAGTGAATTGCTGGATCAAATACCCGTGCTGATTCAGGGCCTCCGGCGCCCATTCAGAAGGGGTGTCCACCTTGGCCAAGTCAAATCCGGCCAGAGTGCCCAGGTAGTTTTCCAGCGGCAACCGGGCCTCTTCATGCCATTGTTGTTCCACTGCCTGGATGTAGAGCTTGGCGATCGCGCGCAGCGGTAAATGCGCCTGAATCGTGCGCTGAGACATGACCGTCCCTTCACGCCGGCACTTGTACACCAAACCAAATACCAGGGCCTGGATCATCGCCCGGGCTTTTTCTTGCCAGCCACCATCGTTGCCGGCAGGGGGCAACATTGAGTCCATCAGGTTGATGATGTAGGTTTCCTGGGCGATACCAAACGCATTGATGGTGTTGGTCTGCCCTCGGCTTTTATTGCCTTCAAGCAGATCCTGTGCCCGGGACTTACCACCCGTGATGAAATTCATTGTCCGAACGTCATCCTCCCGGCCGTAGCGCCGTGCCAGGGAGGTAAGGGCGGCGGATACATCGTTTTGGGCCTTGCCGTCAGAATAAATTAGCCCTTTCGCGTAGCTGAGCTGGCCAACGACATACCCCAAAAGTGCCTCAGTTTTACCAGCGCCGGTCGTGCCGAACATCAAAATATGGCGCGTCATGTCATCCATGGAGAGCCACAGCTCACGCCCGGCATCCCGGGCCCGCAAATACCCCATATACAAGATGCCAGCAGCTTTGCTCATGGTGGTGCGCATAACGGTCACCGGCAAAAAACCCAGTAACTTGCCCGGTACCTGGCGTTGCGTCGAAGGATCGAAGCGGTCCATGTCCGAAGGCATGCGCATAGGCATCTGCCAGGGTTCGAGCAACATGGAAGGCGCCCAAAAAATGAGGATGGGCAAACTCAACCACAAGCTGGCCGGATACACGATGCCACCCACTACAGACCCGATCAGTCCCAACGCAAGACTACCGGGCCCCATCATCCACTCGCCCAATGCCGAGTGGTAAATCCGGCGGTTTAGGCGCGTACGCTCAACGGCGTAGTCATTGGCTCGCATCCGATACCTCCTGGTCCTTCTGCGCCGGTTGTTCGTCCAGGAAGGCTTGCAGTTTCAGCGGGTCGCGCAAAAGCGCTTGCGACACGTAACGGCCATCGTCGCTAATCACCCAAGGCGTGCCAGGAATGAGATAGGCCTGATAGGCCACCTGATTTATTCCCAGAGCCTTTGAAGCCACATCGCACTCACCGGGTTGCGCCGCTTTTGAATCCGCTCCTTCCGACGCCTGCTTTTCCAATTGTTTGCCAAGGTTCAGCCCATTAGGTGCCGAATCAAACAACGCGTCCCAGGCCGCTTTGCGCTGTTCAGGAGGCAGACACAGCACCGGCGTAATGGCCGCAATCGACTTTTCCTTACCGATCACAGATACCGGAAACACCACCACGTTGAAGGCGTCAGAAATGGCATTCAATGCTGGTTCAAGACGCTTACAGTTGGGGCAACTGGGGTCAGCGAAAACGTACAACGTCCGTGCATGGTCGCTGGAGTAGTCCACGGTAAACAACTTGCGCTCTGCGGCGTTGTGCAGCTTGTTCGGAAGCGTGGCCCTGATTGCCTGTGGCAGGGCCCAGCCATCATCTGGCACCTCACTTGAGGCAGTCGGGCTTGGCGCTGGCTCTACCGGCCGTACCGCTGCTGCGCTTGGAGCGCTGAGGACCGGGACGGGAGTCATGGGTTTAGGTGCGCTGGGTACCGGACTGGTGACTGCCAGGCCAACCGGCGTTGAGATGGACTGTATGTCCTCTGCCTTAACCCAAAAATAGCCGAAGGTGAGTGCGGCTACAGCTAGCACCACGCCGGTCACTTGGCGTATGTCCTTTAGGGTGGAATGGTGTAACTGCACGGTGACCAGCTGGTTGAGCAGGTCCTGCGCCTCATCGTTATTAAGGGTTTCGAGTGAGAATTCAAACCCCTGAGCAGCACGGCAAACCACATTGCCATTGTTCAAATAAAAGGAGGGCTTTTGGCGTAGGTCCAAGGTACACAGCGTGCGGCTGACGCTATCTACTGTCTGAGTGATAACAAGGTGATTAGCTTTGATAAGCACCGAAAACGGCGCGTGCAGGGATGCCGAGGCCATGGGGTTTCCTCTAGTCGAAATAGGTAGGGATGGAGCGTCAGAACAGTGCGGGGAGGTACACAGATAATTCAGCAGCTATTAGCCTGGCTCGTTGGCCACCGTTTCCTGCACGGCATAAATCGCCGTCATAACGGGAACATCAGAAACCTCTCGACGTTTGGCCGTGATGACTTCGCGCGGGTAAACCAGGCCGATGCTTTCCAGCTCAATCTGCAAGCCTTCGATGGCTTGCGTGACCATCAATCCGGGACGTGGCAAACCCTTCTTTTGGGCATGAACCTCTGCCCGGGCTTGAGCCTGCACACCGGCGCCCTCAACAAACACCTTCGCGGTGTCCGCGCTATGCAGGGCATACCACAACGTGCGGTCGACGCCTTTGAGCCAGCGGAACCGCGCAGGCGGTAAGCGAAGATCGCGCCCGTACAATCCGACTAATGCAGTTCGCACCGAGATATGGCTTTCCAACCACTCACTGACGCCTGGAGCCTGTTTTAGGCGCTCAAAGCCCTTATCAGCCAATCGGTAGAGCGGCGTCACCGAGTAGCGTTTGCGGCGCAACAAACCACTGACCATACAAGAGCGGTTCAGGTCATCAAGCAATCGAGTTGCAGCTTTGCGATCATCGAGAAACACCTGCTGACCAAACACGGCCAACAAGGCCCGCTCATAAGGTGTCCAGTCCGAAAGACCGTTATGAACACCGCCGATCTGAGCTTCAAACGCCGAACGCGTTGCCTCCAGATCCAGCACTTTGCGCTGCACCAGGTTGTACCGATCGGCAAACTCTTCGGGCTTGAGCGCCCAGGCATTTGCGGCCGAGGTGTCATTCATCAAACCATCAGGCCCTGATGCGGCCAAGACTGGTATCACTGCGGGGGCAAACGCACTCACCAGTCCAGGCAGAGTGTGGATGTTCACTATCCGTTTACTGCGAAACGGCAGCGCCGGGTGTTGCGCCAATCCCATCGCACTCATCACCACCAGCGGTACGAGGAACAGCATGAAGATCCCGCTGGTTTGGTTCATCACGTCGATCC
The DNA here is from genome assembly GCF_016405645.1 of Pseudomonas sp. MF5691. Classification (NCBI taxonomy): domain Bacteria; kingdom Pseudomonadati; phylum Pseudomonadota; class Gammaproteobacteria; order Pseudomonadales; family Pseudomonadaceae; genus Pseudomonas; species Pseudomonas sp. MF5691. Next base: position 48,580 of record NZ_JAEKDC010000023.1, on the reverse strand, counting down.
ATTCGTTCAACGTAACGTCCTTGGCGTTATTGGCCACCTCAGCCAGAAGGTTGATCTTGCCCCCGGCCCAGGTATGAAATGGCCCAAAGTCCACTATTTTCCATAACCAATAAAGCGTCCAGGTAGTCCAGTACACGAACGAATCGAAAAATAGCCAGCACAGCAGTACAGCGGCACAAAACGCTAGAAACACATACGCTTGTTCGCCCTCCCACGCGCTTTGTTGAGGTCGATTTTGCATTGGGATTTCCTACGAAGATTAAAACCAACTAATTGGAATGGCCATTAATGGCCCACAAACAATCACACCGCCCGTATGGGCAGTGTGGGAGGGTAAAGCGCGTCAGGGTAAAACGAGAAAGGGGATCTATTGCTTCACGCCAGGCGTGGGATTTGAATCTTGAAATCGCTTTCCAATTTTTCGATCCGGTCACGCACGTGCTGCGCAAACGGCTTAGCCATGTTTGTGTTTTGGTATTCCATAGCCCCCAAGGTATCGAACCAGCGCTGTGCCCAAGGGGTAGCGATTTCAATACGCGGCAGGTCGGGGAACTTGGTATTTAGACGAAACATGTTCCCTTCAACTTCGCGGTTGGTCCAGTCATCCATGGTCAAGCCCACTACGTCCACCTGTCCTTTACGGATTCTATGAACGTACAAAATCGTACCATTTTTCTTGTCGATCCCCAGGTACTTGCCTTCACCTTGGCGATAAATTTCGTAGCCAATTTCAGGGGCGTAGTACGCAGAATCACGAAGAGACGCCGTGATTTTTTTGAGCAAGCGATTCCGGCTCCATACTCCATATGCAAATGTTCCAATTGATACAATTATTACGGCCCAGATAATAACAGTACCCAATGCGTCATCTGCGACTCGTCCCATGGACTTGCCTGATGTCACCATGAAAAACATTACTACACCTATGAACAGTAAAAACGGGAATGCAAAAAACATATAGAGACTTTTTACGATCCCAATCCATCCCTCTTTGGCGGTTTTCAAACGTTGCACCATGACCTTACCCTCATGATTGAGAAGAATTTCATTCTGTCGAATCGGCTAAACACTCAAGCGCAAACTGAACCCGATAATCGGCCACCCTATACAGCGGCTCTGACTCATCACGCAGGTAATTTCGAAAACCCGTCCATGACATACCAAGCAGCTGGGCCGCCTTGCGTTGACTAACTCCGGCCTTATCGATCAGCTCGCGTAGATAACGCGGATCTGGATTGTGATTGGAAGCATCTGGCTTCATCAAACAAGATTCCTGCTGTCGTAGCTCCTAAACCATGAATACAGCGTAGCGGATAACATTGTTACCCAGACCACCGTTTATCGGACAGCAGAGAAACTTGTAATGGCTGCTCATTGAATACCGTCCCCTCCACCTCCACCGCCAGGATTACGCCTAGGTTGGCTTCGCATACCTGGCATGCGCTGCGCCCCACCGCCTGCAGCACCGAACATGCCTTTCATGTTATCGACCATACCGCCCATCACGTTGGCCCCTTCACGACCGCCCAGGAACGAAATCACATAGTCTGCAAGAGACGCTTGCAGACCAAAGATCCGGGTGACGCCAAAGGTCGCGATGCGGGCGTAAATCATCAGCCAGCCTATCATCTTGAACAGCCCAACAATGGAGTCCGCATTGGCATTAGCCAGTGCAGAAGCGAACAGCAGATTAAGAATTGTGCCCCCAGCCATAACGGCCACGGCCGCAAAGAAGAAACCCAGAACCATCAGTGCAGGTCGCAACATCATGTCGATCAAGAAGATATAGCCGTAGGCACTACGACTACCTTTGTCTTCCTCAGCTCCCAAGTGCGTTGCAGCCCACATCGGCCCTGCGGCACAACCCACCAAAACACTGACAATCCAGTTAAATACCCCCGTCATCCAGAACAAAAAAGGCACTGCTGGCAAAAACACTGCTAAGGAAAAGCCGATGGCCATCAATGCAAACATAACGAAAAAGAAGATCGGGGCCAGAGCGCCCAGCACATCTTTTGCTACTTCACCGCCGTTGATTCCAAAGACTTGCCCGAGTGTCCCCAGTACCGAGTTACTGGCCGCTGAAGCAGCACCCACAGCAAGCGCATAAACCGCCATCGATGTTTCTGTTGCGACCAGAGTGTAATCGCCAATCGCCTGCATTTTGATCAGCGGGTTTACTTGGTTAGAAAAATTAGCGTCCGTGCCAACTTTCAACGTTGCTATTCCGCTTGTAATCATTTGCATAGGATTTTTGAAAAAGCTCACAAACACCGAGTTGGGATCTTCCGCTGTAACTGCCGCTCCATCATCCTTGGCGGTCTGCGTCCCCAATGGCGCGGTGTACGTGCTGTTTTGCACCTGCGCCCGATAGGCCGCAAACACCTGGTTGTAAAGGTCGCTGGTACCATGCTCACCCACATGACTCATTCCAGTGACAACCGGCGTCGAGCTGGCCACGTCATTGGTCTTGCTGTTGGCCGTGGCGAAGGTGTGATACCAACTACCCAGGGCGACCCAACCACTGCTTTTGATCTGACTTGATAGCTGGCTTTGCAGCGTATCCTTGAAGTCGATTTTAGTCAGCGCCTGGTTGACCGTATTTTCATAATCAGCGGCCGCGTTCTGGATCTGCGTCTCGGCATCCTGAAAACTCCCCACGTCCTGGTCACGCTTGCTCAGGTAGGTGTCCACAAATGACCGCGCCGCCTGATCCATAGAGCTTTGCATCGTGTCCAACGCTTGACGCTGCGCCGTGATAACGCCATTCGTATCCACATCACTGTCAAACAGCAGATTCCAGGTACCGGTTCGGCCTGTGTCAGGCGTTTTGGCAGAGCCACACACGGCACTGCCATTGCCGGTGTCGTATTGACCATTACCGCCCTTGGTGGTCATCAGCGGTGTATTGGCTTCTCCATCCGCATACAACGACTGCAACTCACGGTTAATCGCGTACTTGCACAGGTTCATCTCAAAGATACCCCGGGCAGCTGATCGAGTGACTGGTGCCGTGGGCTGCGTCACCATCGAATATCCGCTACTCATCATATCGACGGCTTTATCGGTCAACAGATTCGCCCCACCGACCCCCATCACAGAGGTGGCCCAAAGCATGACCAGTTGAGCCAGCGACCAGCCCGAGGCAGTGGGTAGCAAGGTGATGAACCCGGCGAACGTCATAATCGGATACACCGCTGAGCGCCCTCCGTTAAAGACTTGCCCCTGGTGCCCTGACTTCACAATGGTTCTCATCGTGATTGCCAGAAACCAGAACAAGGCCAACACGCTCAAAAACCCGTTGATGAGGGCGAATAACGATCCGATCAACGTGGGGGTTGAAGGGGCAAACGGATTAAGCACCACGTCGCCAAAAATCATCACCAGTGCCTGCCGTGACAGGTCGTTGGTCTTTTGGGCCGCAGCCGCGATAGTCTGATAATCCACAGTGTCGGCCAGGGCCGGCAGGGAAAAGACCAGCAACAGTCCGACCCACCAAAATTTATTGGTAAGTTTCATAGAGTTTTCCGTGTGATATGCCGGACCACGAATGGGACCGTAGAGGTGAAACAGAAGAAAAGCCGTAAGCCAAAAAGCACGCAGACCCGGAGCAGGAAAGCAGCGTTCCCCCCCTTATCTATCGCGGGGACTCACCTCGCAGCTCTCAACGTCAGTACTTGCCAACCCCAGTGGTTTTCGGCCAGGAAGTCCTTGAAAGTGCCCCCTTCGCTCTCACTGACGCGCCTTTCCTGCAGTTGCCACAAGCGGTAAGTAGTAATCAGGGTTTTCACAAAACCCAGTCCGCCCGCCCCCGTCAGCACCAGAATCGTTATCACCGCACGTAGTAGCGTGCCGGAGGGCAGGTCGTGCGCGAGCAGTGCCAGACACGACAACACCAATGCCAATCCCCCGCCAATCACCATCAAGCACCACCAGGCGAGCCGAATACGAGTGAAGGCGGTGTTTAGCTGCTCGATGCTCTTGCCGGTACGTGCCACCGCCTGCGCCCAATCCAGCGATTCAGAAGGCGTTGATTGGTGGTTAAGCAGCGCCCAGGCCTGATGCAGCCTGCCCATTGTCGGCTGCACACCCTGGCGATAAATCACTCCCAGATCTGAGAACGGGTTGAGGATCGATAGCCCCGCGTGCCCGACGCGTTGTAACGGCGTGTTGGGCTTTTTGTCGGATTCCTGCCGTTCTTCATCGGTGTCCCGAGGTTCAGTTTTCATGTGCAGTCACTCCCGAACTCATTTTTGAACCCAACTCTTGAAGCTGCGGTACGTACTTAGCGTCGGCCGCAAGGGCTAATTGCTGGCCAGCAATGATATTGGCCTGACGCTGATCATTTTTAATGCCCAATTGCAGCCAATTACCCAAGCTCTGCACTCGTACCAACTCCCGCGTAAGGTTTTCACCGCTCATGGCCTGCAAATCAGTCTCATAAGCGGTGTTGGCATAACGTCTACCCACCTCAAAGGCCTCAAACTCGCGCTCACTCATCACGCCAGTCCGTTGTGCTTCCTGACTCCCAGTTGAGGAGAAAAATTCCGCCGCGGATGGGCTTTGCAAGGCCTCTTGCAGCGCATCCTTCGTGGCCGGATTGGCCTGACTGGCGGCGATCATGTCCAGTTGCGGTTGAGTGGCGGCGCTTTGAATCGCCTTGTACTGGGTCATCAACCCCTGATATTCACGCCCTGTGGCTGACTGGATTTCGCCCTTACCCGGTACCCGACCACCGTCATGACGCGCAGAGTTTTTCATGTAGGCCATTCCCGCATCTATCTGGTCCTGGTTGAAGGTCAGGTCAGGGGCCTTACCCACCGCTCCCGCGCCGTCGAGCAACGAACGCATTTCAATGTCGCCCCCTGGTAGGCTGGACACACCCGGGCACAAGTCCGTGCCGCCATACTGCGCGGCCTCGCTCTCGGTGCAATATGCAGCGTGCATGGCTGCACTGCGATAGCCGCCCTGGCGTGGTGCGACGGGCAATGAAGCGATGGTTTTGCGCACCACCGCACTACTAACACCCGACCCCGTAGCAAGGGTTGAGGAATTGGAGCGACTCACCTTACCTACCGTTGCAGCCATACCAGAAGCGGACTCGCTGCAAATACTGTCCGCAACTGTGTACTGCTCTCGGGCACGTTCCAGGCGCTCAGTCTGACGTCCGAAAATGTCCGCTTCGCGTTGAGCGCGGGCTGATTCAGTGATGACGGCGACCTGCTTGTCACTGGCCTGCACAATGGCCGTGCCGATCTGCATATCCGTGGTTAGAATTTCCGCCAACGTGGCTTGAAGGCCCACCATAGCAGGCATAACTTGCGTGGTGATCGGCACGCTGGACACTTCCGCCGTCGGCTGCACATAGGCATAAGCCTGCGGCCCCCCCAGCACACTCATGGCCAACGCGGTTAACGCATAACGTCTTTTCATCATGATTTACTCCCTCAAAGGTTGTAACCGCGCCGGGTAATCAGTTCATTGGCAAGGGTGCGGATCACATTGTTTTCGTCCGCCTCACCAGCCTGTTTCTGACGCAGCGCTATGAGCTTTTCCGCGGTACCTTGGGGGAAGGCTTCGGCCAACATGGCGCGGGCCGTGGCGCCTCCCACTTCCTCGTACAGCAGACGGCGCAAGGCGCTATCGGTGGGTGATGAGTTCAAAGCCCAGAGTTCCAGAGGCCCCAAAGCATTTTTCAGAATCCGCGCCAGGGTGCCGCCACCCTTGATACGAAATACACCCAAAAACGGTACACCACTCCCATCCGAGGCAGGACCTGAACCGGTGCGTTGAAACGTGCGAATCGTCACCTTCGGCACTTTGAAGCGGTCGATCAGTAGGTGTTCGTCATCGGGGTCCACCTCCATCATGAACAACGAGTTGGCCGAACGCAGAATGGCGTCGGGAAAGTCACGCACGTATTGCGAAGACAACACGGTACGAACCCCGAACTTGCGTTGCTCGCGGTCCTGGGTTTCCAGCATCGGGAAGATGAAGGGCACCTTGGCGGCGTTGTGTAGCTCGTCGTAGACCTTCGTTTTGACTTCCTGGTCAAGCTGCTCCAGTCGGTCCTTATGCAAGGGGTGATAAAGCTTGGGCACCGCCTCCAACAAGGCCTCTTTGTATTGAGGCAACACAAAATCACCGCCAGCCACCTGGCCCGCGAACAAGAACATGATCCCGGTTTTCAAGTGCCCGGACTTGCTGTCATCGCCCATCACGTTGTTCAGGTCGATAGCAATCACTCGCGTTCGCGGACTGATTACAAACTGCGTGCGCCCGGCCAGCATCTTGAATTCGTTGGTGGCGTCGGTCATGCAACGGTGCAGGTACTCCAAAAGGACTTCCTGGCTATCATCGCGTTGCACCCGACCAAATGCCCCCTGTACGTCTTCATGGTTCAAGAAGCTGGTCATATCTGCCAGTTCCGGCACCGCCTGAAACTGGGCGCGCTGCGCTTCCTGTACAAACCCTGCTTCAAACAACAAGTCGCGGACCTCATACCAGGTGGTGCTTTCCCACCACTGGGCTGGGTAACGCTCGATCAGGCCACTTTTGTCCAGGGCCGCGTCGACCACAGGTACAACCCCTCGCGTCCAGGCCCTGGGACTGGTTTCAGCATTGGCGGTGTAGGCCATGCTAATGATGCGCTCCAAGATCTGTCGGGTATCACGCTCGTTCGGCGGGTTGCCCGTCGATGGATCAATGCACATGGCCGTGAGCATGCTAATGATCCAGTTACGCTCATGGGGAATTGGGAAGCGAGCACCCAACTGGATATCAAACAGGTTGCGGCAGTGTTTGGTGCTGTTTTGCAGCACGATCCCGACGACTTCATCCTTGCGCTCTGGCGGCAGGCTGTCACGCAGTAAGTCCACCTGACCCTGCATCGAAAAGCCCTTGTCCACACCACCAATGAATGGCAACTGCCGCTGAGCGCTGGACACCATCACGTTACCCAATTTGTTGAGCAACACCGACTTACCCAACCCTGAAGAACCTGTAATCACATTGGTGTGTTTGTTCTGCTTGTTGGTGGCCAGCCCTACTGGGTACAGCTTGCCGTCCAGTGTGGGGAACAAAGCATTACCGTCATCTTCCCAAGCCGAGGCTGGGCGGGTGATCGGCAACAAGTTCAGCGCCTCGGACAGCGGCGGATACAACAGGTGTGGGCCACTGCCTTTGTTGGAAGCAACTAAGGTCGACGCCCACGCCCGTACGGGGTTACCGAAGGTTTGCGTCACCTCACAGACACCCCAGGACTGAAAGGCTTGGGTAAGCAGCGTCAGATTACGTGTCACCGTGGCCTTACTGTCACCCCAGGTAGACGCCATGATGGTCATCACGCACACCGGCTCTTCCTGCTCGATCCGCGTCAGAGTTTCTATGGAGTTCCACACCGGCCGCAGCGCCGGCACAAACGCCATAAAGTCGAGGGTAGATTTCTTGGCCCCCAACGACTTCATGCCTCCCGGCATCATGTCCATGCGTACACGCCACGGCACACCACGCGGCACCAATGCTTTGAGGCGGGCAAAGGTCTGCGGCGCCTGCGGTCCTAGGGTTACTGACAAGGTTCCATGCCAGGTTCCATTGATGCACAGCTTGTTTCCATGGGTTTCCATGTCCTGATTCATCAACTGAAAGTTCAGATGCGGTGCCAGGAAAGGTGTGTGGTCATCACCATTGCGCACGCCATGCGGGGTAATGGGATCATCAGGTAACAATGATTGCCAGGCGTCACTGGTGCCCTCGCGGTCCACCTGCGAGCGCAAAGCCTGGCTCACGGCGTGTGCATCGAGCAATTCCAGCAACACACCCTGGCCGTTATCACCAAATGCGCTTTCCACAGCGCTCAGAAAGCCATCGTGTCGGATCTTCAAGCCGGCCATTTCGGCCAACACTGGGTTTTGCCCAAATTTCGCATTTGGGCTTTGGCCGATCAGCTCTTTGAGGCGTTTGTTTTCATCGACCAGCTCATGCGCGGAGAGAGCTTTGCGCCCGGTGTAACACACCATGTAGCAACGCTCCCGCGATACCCACGGGGCCAGCTTCTCGACGTGTTCATCCAAAATAGGCGTCATGTCGATGCCGGTACGCTTCACGGAAACGTATTGGGGGGCCAACAACCGCTGGACTTCCTTCCGGCCCTGCTCCGGATCGTCTTCAAATACCAGACTGACCTTGTGCCCATGCCGGCGATAGTGAGCCGTCAGCGCCTGAGTCATACGCTCAAGCCGACCACTCCAGGAATAGGGCTCGTTAACTGCTGCAGCTTCGTCGGTATCGCAAAAGCTTCCGGCCACTGCATACACCGTGCAGTAATCACCTTCATCGTTGACCAAGATGTATGGGGCTTTGAGGCCCGGGTGACGGGTCCGGTCATCCTCGGTCAGACGCACGATCGTTTGCAGGTCGCAGTAGTCCGGCAGATCCCGGGACACAGCAAACCGCGAGGTTTCAGTAATCAGGTTTTCAACCCAACGTATCAGGCTCGACATACAAATCACTCCGGGTATAGGTGTCCCAGCTTCGGGAGGTGAGTACGGCAGCAGCGGTTTTCCCACTGGGCAGTAACAACGTCAGGTCATCAAACCTGTCTGGTGGCAAAATCAGGGCACAGCCCGTCAGTCGGGTTTGTAGGGTTAAACGCTTATGAGGGGGCAGACGTTGCAGGGCCATGGCGTACTCTCCCGCTCGCGCCGTGCCCCATGCCTGCTCAACTTCACGTCCATGGCGGGCAAGCCACAGCCATATTCTTTGGCCCTCACGGCGCTGGATTTTGTTTCCGGCCCGGATGGCTATCAGGGCGCGGCGCTGCAGGTGATGCACGTCGCTCATCGCCATCCCAGGCAAAAAGGCCAGAAGCCCATGGGCCGCCGTTGGGCTGTCCAAGTGCCCGGCCAGGTAACAGAGGGTGCAAACGGTATGGGACTCGGTGAATCCGGCCCTTGCTCCCTGCCATAGTTTTTCAGTCCAGAGTCCACAACAGGCGCATCGATCGCCGGCGATGGCCACCGGGACCGGCAACTCAGGGTCGCCGCTGATATCTAGCATCAAGGGCGCCAAGGGGGGTTGTTCATGTTGGATATCGATATCCATAAGCGCTCCTTCTGGATCACTTCAGAATTCGGAAAAGTCGTAGCTTTTGGCTTGCACGGCTAACCGCCGTAGGTTTGCGTCAGAAATACAACGGCTGGACCGTTGTAGTGCACTTGGTCCGGGCTAAACGACAGAAAGCCCAGGAAGGTTTAAGCTGATGGGTATCTATATAGGAGGTCTCTATGAGCGCCCAACTTTCACCCATCGTTTCAGAGTTCGAAACGCAGGAACAAGCAGATAGTTACGACCTTTGGTTTCGCGCCAAAGTACAAGAAGCGCTTGATGATCCTCGGCCTAGCATTCCTCATGATGAAGCGATGGCTCTCCTCGAGCAGCGCTTAGCCGCCAAGAGAAAAGCCCGTGCTGGCAGTTAACTGGAAAGTCGTCGCCCTTGACGACCTCGACGAAATCATTGATTACATCGACCAGAGAAACCCAGTAGCAGCCACAGATCTGCACAACATCATTAAGAAGGCCACGGAAGGTCTTTCAGAAACGGCTTATCACTTCAGATACGGGCGTATTCAAGGAACGCGTGAATGCGTCGTACATCCCAACTACGTTGTGGTCTACCAGGTCAAATCAGGCAGCGTTGATGTTTTACGCGTCTTGCACGCCCGCCAGAAATACCCGTAACCCGTAACCCTGCGATGACCGAAGTCATCGCAGAGTGGTTCCTTAACCCACGTCCACAGGCGACAAGCCAACCTGAGTTTGCGAACGCTTGATGATCTCCGGGATCACGACCAGGCACACCCCAAACAGGATGGACCCGATAATGTGACCGGTTTTGATCTGAGGGTTATCTTTCTTGGTCTTGGCAGCAATCAGCCCACCAATTACAAAGATCACGCCAACGAATTGAGCGACCGTCAGCGCGGATTTTTGCAAAGACTTGGCCCCCTCTGCCGCAGCATCCCCCATACCCGCAATATCATCACCAGCAAAGGCCAATACCGGGCTCGCGGCCATGGCCGCCGTTAAGCCTTTCACCATCCGCTGTCGCATCCCATCTTTAAAAACAGTGACGCGCACAGCAGCCCACAGCAACATGTCTTTGGACATGGCCAACTCCTTATTGATTGATCAGTTTGATGTAACGATTAAAGGTGCGCTTAGGCGCGTTAGATCTCCGGGCGCCTTACTTCATGCCAAGAGACTTTTGCAGGGCGCTCAGCAGATACGGACTGCATACGCAAAAAACGCCCAGGACAAACTTGGTAGTGCCGCTGGATACATCTTGACTGGCTGTAAGCCCTGAATGACCATCCTTGAGAGACCGCTTCCAGGCGAGCATGCCTTGCAAGGCATAAAATACGCCCAGCATCCGCACCAGACTCAACACCGCATTAGCTGCGTCTGCTGCAACACCAAAGGTGCCCACGTCCACGTAGCTAATGGCGTCGAAAGTCGCCCCCTGCCAGCCAAACTGGCGGGCAGCGGCGCCTATCATCTGATCCAAGCCTGCCAGCCCACCACACAGCAACAACACAGCAATCACCTTGCCGCCGCTCTGCGACTGGCCCGGCGCTTTACGGGAGGCACTGGCGTTGGAAGCGAGGTAGGTCACTGCGCCAATGACGGCAAAAAATCCGCCTAGCGTAAAAGCCAGACTGACGAAAGACCCCAGTAGGTTATGGGACAGGTTGACCAACATTTGAATCGCATCATTTCCACCACCCATGGCTCACCTCATTTAAGTGTGCCGGCGCTGGTATGCACTTCACGGGATTGAGCATCGATACGGGTCACGGTCACTTGCCCTACCTGATCCCCTGCTTTCACCGCCCAGGTTCTGTCCTGCCAATACACCCAGGCCATGCCGTTTTGCACCGCTTCCAAACGCATGCCGGTGAGCGGTGAGCGGACACGGGCCGCAGGTTTTGCCACACGCGGCGTGGACACCTGTGCTACAGGGCGCGCCTCCAGTGAAGACAAACGAGCCGACAACACACTGAGCTGCGCTTGAGCTTCGGCCAGTTGCTGTTGTTGGTGTGTCAACCCCGCGCCCTGAGACTTAACCGTTTCCGACAAGCGTCCAATGGCAGTGCGGTTGGTTTCCGCGTAACTGCGAACACCGCCGATCATTGCCGCTACCTCATCTTTAAACTGGCTCCCTCCTGCGTCATAGGTGGCCTGTAATGGGGGTGTAGTCCCAGTCCCTGCGGTGGTAATGCCTTGCTCGTCATGATCTTCCCGAAAAGCCAACTGATTTACCGTGGGGGTACTGTCGGGACCAAATAAGTACCACCCGGCTCCCACTAGGACCACCACAACCCCGATTATCCAAGGTAATGACAGCCCCCCCATCATCGGGCGTTGCCACACGCCCTGATCAGCTGATTGGGAAGAAGATGCCGAGACAACCGGCGACACCTTGTCTTCTGCTGTAGCACTAAACTCGCTCATTGTTGATTCTCCTGTAGCCTGCGTTGCGCCTCGATCCGCGCCTGCGTCTGCGCACGCCATTGATCCGCCGACTGAGGTTGGGTTGGGGCCTGGGGTTGAGGTTGTGGCGTCATCACTGCCTGAGCCGGAACAGCGGACTGCACCGCTTCCCCGCTTCGCCCTGGAGCAATTGCATCGCCGGCATACACACCGCGCATGAACTGAATGGCTACCACCTGGCCCTTGAACACGTTCACTTGGGTGGCGGGGGTGCGAGAGGCATCCTCAGTTAGCACTTTGGCAGCCTGGCTAGCAGCGCCACCAAGAATGGCTCCGGCCACTGCTGTTCCATCTGGTGTCCCTGGTCGAGCAACCTGAGTGCTAAAACCGTTACTTACTACCTGGGTATTCGCTTGGGTGTACATGTCACTAATGTTGCCGATGCCGCCCAGTATTGCCGGCAAGACAATGCGCGACATGTAGCGGTGGTTCACCTCAGAGGCCACGTTGGCCAACAGAGTGTCATCTTGAAGTGCATAGGCATCCACTTTGTAGTTGATGCCCTTGAAGGCCATTTCGGTGAAGTGGATGACCACGCCGTCGCCCTGCAACCTGGCCCCATCAGGGGCTTTTAACACTGCACCGGCATAAGGTCCGGACAACTTGCCGAGAACCGGCGTGGTGCTGTTGTCCGAATCAACCCCGATATCAATAACCCCTGCTCCCCGCCAATACGGCGGCACCACTTCCACTGCGGAATAAGGTGCATCGCCGCCGCTCTTCATGGAGGCCGTTTGTAACCTGGCGCCACCTGGAAGGCTTTCACTCCAGCGATCATAGTTGCTTGCAGTACCAACCATTGTGCCGCCAGAACCACCCACGCCACTGCCCCCCCCAATCACCTCGGCAACCTGTAAACCGCTGAGCTTTTGTTCTTCAGTCTTAATTACGGGGTTGATTCGAGCCAGCAGCTTGGTCAATGCCTTCTGACGCGGATCGTCCTTCTGGTCTCCACTTTTTTGGGTCTGCTGCTGACTGCTGCTACTGCGCCGGGACGTGGTTTCCCGTTGGGGAGCGTTTTTTGCGACCGCTACAGGTGTTGCCACCGTCTGTTGCTCCATTGGAATACTGGCAATAAAGCTGTTGTTTTGGGTTTTAGCCGCAGCAGCCCCGTTCTCGTTGTATTGGTTTAACAAAGCGCGGTAAGCCGCGCTTTCCGTGCTGGTTGTACGTGAGGCCACCGTCACACGGGTAAGGTCAAGCCGTGATTGTTCCGGGGGAGGACTGGTGAGCCAGGTCCACAGGAAATAGCTGCCCCCCACCACCGCCAGCACGGCCGCGCAGATCAGCCCCAGCGTGAGCTTTTTGTCATGTTTTGCATCGTTTTCGTTTGCCATGATGATTAATTACTCCAAGGCTACGTTGAGTGCCGCTGTTTGGCCCATTACTGAGAACGATACGTAGGGCGTCACCGGCAATTTCCAAAGGTGCGTGCCGTCTGCCGACGACAGCGTTGCCTCGAATTCGTCGCGGATATCGGCCCGCGTGCGGATGTACAGGTCATCGCCCAGTTGCCAGACAGAGGTATCGGGTACTGCACCGGTCGTTTTCAGGCGCCGGGCTTCCTTGGGCGGAATGCCATCAAGGAAGGCCTGCAGCGTGCGGTCATGCAGCCCGATACGGGTTTCAGGCGCAGCGCCTGGTAGAGCGGCTGGCCCCCGGCTGGGAATGCGCATGTCCAAGCGGCTATCCACCGTCCAAATGCCCGCTTTTGTATCGGGCTCCCCGCTGGTGACGTTAAGCACAATCGGCACCGCCAACCCTTCCAGGTAGACGGTGACGTTGCCGCTGCTAAAAGGCTTATTGGCCTGTACCACCATCACCGGGCTGTTCGGTATCCAAAACACCTTGAAGTCAGGGTTGCCACTGATCGGCGCTGCGCCTAGTTTCCAAGGTGCTCCAGTACTGTCCATCCAGCTCAACGAGCTGGGGTAATTCACGGCAGTACGTATAAGCGGCAAACTGGCTCCAGGTGACAAATTCACGGTCAATGCGCTGATCCTTGGCACTACCGTGACCTGTGGTGCAGCGATAGCCTGGTTAATATCCTCAACCTGCCCTCGCAACTGACGAATCTCTTGCGGGGTCAGTGGTGAAACCGTCTCTTGTGCCTGCTGAAACAGCGGAGACGGTGGCGGCGGCAATGGATCGTTGCCCGAAGGCAACGGGGCCGCCGCAGCTTTCCCTGTATCGGGAACTGGCCCAGCCTGGCTGGGAATGCTGGCTCCCGGCGCTGTTGAGGTAAGTGAAGCCCCCGATACCCAGCCCGAAGGCGTCCCCGTACTGGAGGGAGGAGCTGCAGCGGGTGCCGTTGCTGTGGTTGTAGGTTCGGCGGATGCCGTCGGTGTCGCCTGCCGGCTGACGGTTTCATTCGCCCAGGCGTAGCCGCCTGCTGCCAGCCATAAGGCGAGCGCAAAGGTGGTTTTCATAGGGTTCCCTCGTGACATCGAAGACCTAGGGGTCAACGTGCGTAAAGCCTGTCGGTTATTGAGCTGGTGTGAAGGGGCGGCGCACCGTCCTCGCCTCAGTTGGTATTGCTGGTGATGACTTGCGTCACTTCCAGGCCGGCGTTTTTCACACGCACGTCGGTGCGCTGGATACGTTGGGTAAAGATGAAGTGCAACGGCGGGCTACCGGACTGTTGCCCATGCAATTTCAGAGTGACCGGGTACTGAAACTCCCACACATACCGGCCACCTAATTCGCCTTTACTACGTATTATCCCCGGGCCCACATCGACCGAAAGGTTCATGCGCTGTTCCTTGACCGCCTCTAGCACGTTCGAAGTCGTCAGGGCCTTGTAGTAGTCCTGGAAACCTACTTCGGAATAACGCTCACCGAGGCGGGTCATCTGGTCGCGGTAATGCACAAAGTCCAGGGTGAAACTCTCGCGGATCGTGTCAGCGCCAAAAGCTGCCACGTCGCTCATGCCAAAACCGGGCTTATCCAGCGGTATGACCTTGGTCACTCGCCCGTTTTCAGTGGTGAAGTACTTCACGTCGGGATTAGCGACTTTCCAGACAAGAAACCCATTTATGCTCACCGACAATACTAGGGCGGGGCCAAGCCACAGCACGGCCGTCAGACAGCGGTGGGCAAACGCGGCGCCAATTTCTCGTTTGTTCTGCGCATTTACCGCATGCTTAAACGTCTCTTCATCCGCCGCCGAGGCTGTATTTGGCTCGACAGGCGGCTGATCGGACTGAACCGAATTATCAGGGAATGAGTTCACAACAAACCTCCATGGGACCGCCAGGGATCAATGGTGCTAGGGATATGGCTATTGATTTTGTCCACCGCTGCTTGGCATATCTGATCGGCTAGCTGGTTCAGCAAATCCGACAGACTCGGGAATGACGGCAAGCTGATGCTGGTGGTGCGAATACGTGCCAAGCAGTCCTGGAGTTCATCGGAGACGGTGCGCTCACGCTCTGCCCATACATCCGATGCCCGTTTGGCTTGCTCGTAACCGGCTTGACTGCCTGCGCTGGCCGCTTGGCCTGAGCGGCAAATCGCTGCATTTCCCACAACTGGCAAGCAGCACAAAGCCGTCAGCAGTGCTGCGCACATGCTTTTCTTGAACATAGTGAGTACCTTTGCTGTTAGCGTTTCTTCTTGCTCAGGCCGGGCGTGGATCGTTCGGCTGTGCTGCCGGTGCCGCTGTGGGTGCTGACTTTGGGAGGGAGTTGTCCTCCTTCCAGCGCTCATCAAAGCCCAACCGGGCATGCAAGGCGGGGGGGATATCGGCAGGCGCATCAAGCTTGGCGATGCGCGTTGCGTTGTCGCCTTCAAGCTTGAAGGCGATGTTTTCCCGAGAAACTGGCACACCGCCTGAGCGGTTAATGGCATTGCCCGTGCCAATCGGCACAAGCCCCTCTGGTGTAATGGCGTTAAACACCATCGGCGGCGCGTCCTGAGTACCAGGCAAGCTAACCAACACATGCTGGAACTCATTACCTTGACGCACCACACCTTGCAGGTAAGGGCCATCACCGCGCACCAGAAGCATGTCCAGGTGCCCGTCTTGCGACCAACTGCTGATCACCGGTTGCCCTGCTGACTTTCTCGGGTCAATAGCCGGACGTTGCGCCGACAGCTCATCCCCAGCCTTTGCACTGCCCTGGCCGTTTGGGGTCATCCAGTACAGGCCCTGAGCGGGTGGTGTGGGTACTGGCAGGTCCAGTCCCAGACGGTTAATCACGGTTTGCTGTACTACGGCAAATCGGGCTGCGTCATAAGGAGCCAGTTTTACCCCCTCATCCTGACCGGTACGAACCGTTGCAGCTCCCTTCACGGTGAGTGCCCATTGGTTGCGATGGGCATTCTTGTCCTCAAAGTGAGTCGTGACACCGTGCTCATTTTTGTGTGGAACCTTAACTACGACCGCCTCTTTACCCAACCATTGCAATGTCACCATTTTCCCTGGCTGAACACGGGTTTCACGCATCAACCCTGCCAGCTCCTTGCCCCAAAAGGTCTGCGTACCAGTTTTGGTGCGCAGCTTGATATAGGCAGTTGGGTCGTTACTTTTATCAAAGTGGTACGGTGCCATTCCGCAATCCATCACTTTCCCTACAACGCCATCCTTGGCCTTTTCAGCGGGTTGGTGAATTTCCGCGGCAACCCCTTTAGGTTGTGCAACGACATTTTCAGGTGCTGGCTCAGCCGCCCGGTGTGGCGCGGCGGGCTGTGACACGGTGCCCATTTTTTCATCCACTAACACTGGCGCAGCTTGAGGCGGTGGCGGCACCGCCTCTGGCATCACGAGACTAGGCTGAGCAGGAGCTGGACCGAATGCAGGCGGAGCCTCGCCGGCAATGGCATCGCGTACCACAGGTTCTGTCGTTAGCGCTTTACGGGCGTCGTCCAGCAATGCCCGTTGAACGGGATTTTTCATCTCGACGTTGATCTGATGCTGCGCAATCAAACCGATCGCCTTGGCCTTGAACTCATCACTGCCGGTCAGTTCGATTCGGCCGCGATAAAATTGCGCAGCTGTTAGCAGTGCCGCGATGACTTTTTCATCACTTTGCCCGGCCCCTGTGGCCATCTCCAAGCGCGCGCCATGGTCAACAAACGCGGGCTCACCATCGAGCGTGTAGAGAACCGTATCACCCTGCATCTGCCTATCAATGCGTGCCAGCAGTGCATCCAGATCCATATGGCTGATCTGTGGCTCGGCCTCCGTTCCCCTTGGCCGTGGGGCACCGACAAGGATTGCATCTACTTCGGTCACGACGGCAGGAGACGGATCATTACCTGTCCCGCCTGCCGGCCGGGACATGATGGCTGGATCGTCCGAAGGTAAAAGTGCTTCATGCTCCAGATTTTTTGCTGACGGTGCAGGAGCCAATGGCGTGGTGTCATGAGCAATCGACTCTACTTCTGACTCCAACTCCCGACGCTCAGTGGTCTGCACCGCGGGTCCAGCACCAGTCTCTGCGCTGCCCGGTGGTGCAAGGGGAATATTCAATTGTTCCTCAGCGCGTGGCTGCGAACGAGTCGTTTCATCGACTCCAATCACCCGCTCCAGTGTTGCTTCGATTGCTGCCGGATTACTCAGCGGCGCGGAGGGTACCAGTGGCTCCGATACAATCGGCGCTGCTTGTGGCTCGACAAACCGCCCGGCTGACGGCTCTGGTGCAAGACCGGCCATTTTGCCAATAGTGTTTAGTCGCTGGGCTATCGCCTTGGCTGTTACGCCGTCTGCGTTGAAGTCGTGGGCAAACCACTGCCATTCACCGCTAGCATCCTTAACCTCGATCCGCCAGTGACTCGGTTGTTCACCTGGCGCTGTTGGCCTGTCTTGCTCGTCACCGGCCTCGTAACTACCTTCGGTAACAACAGGGAGAGTTCGTGCTTCTCCGCTCCACTGCGCCGGTAAGGTCGACGCACGGATACCCGGTACAGCTTCCCCGAACGCCTCACTCGTCGCGGTAACAACTCGGCGGGTCAACAACTGGTGGGCGAAACTGGCATGATCGGGGTGATTGACTGCAAGCATAAGGCTTTCGGCCAGTTGTCGGTCACCTGCAGACACGCCCGTCCGCGTCTGTGGCAAGGAGATGCCTTTTTCTTCCATGCTGGCCATCGCTTCGAGCTTGGCCGAAGGTGTCCATTCGGGTGCAGCTCCATCCCTGACCCACGACGTGCGGCCCTCCACTTCGCCTGTGCGGTTGTCTATAACAGTGGTATCTGCTTTGCTGAGGAACACAGCCAACGCTTCGGCGGCGCTATCAGTTTCACCAATCACTACCGTTTCAATGGGCTGCGTGAATGTGTCACGACGCTCAATAATCCAGCGCGGGCCGTTCACTGATTTTTCATCCTGCGCTACGGGACTTGCCAGCGTAGCTGGCTGTGGCTGAAAGCGCTCCAGGTCAATCGTCGCCGGTTGGCCGTTATGGGTGAAGGTCAACGGCGCTGGAGCAGCTGGAGTGTCCTGCTCAATCGCTGCCGCGGGTTGCTCGATCTGCGGTTGTAACTGAAAGCGCTCCAGGTCAATCGTCACCGGTTGGCCGTTATGGGTGAAGGTCAACGGCGCTGGAGCAGTTGGAGTGTCCTGCTCAATCGCTGCCGTGGGTTGCTCGATCTGCGGTTGTGACTGAAAACGCTCCAGGTCGATCGTGACGGGTTCGCCGTTGTGGGTGAAGGTCAACGGCTCTGGAGCGGCGGGTGGTAATACGGAGTCTACAAGGGCTGAGGTATCAGCCGAATCTAGAACATCTTTCTCTTCCTGCATGGTGGGCACCTCATTGTCATGGGCCAATACCGGGCCAATCTGGTTGCGCAGGGCATCCAGTCCCCGGGACAGGTGAAGGTCGTTAAAGTCGGTCAGGCCACGGGCCTTTTCTTCATCAGTGAATGCTGGGTACAGAACCTGACCGCCGACCTGCTCAGCCGCCGCGGTGGCCATCAACAACCCCTTGTTCTCCTTTTTGGCGTGATCGAGGTCCGCCAAGAACACATGCCGGCTATCGGGCATTTGCTCATGCAAAACCTTGGCGACGGCCACCATGTTTCCGGCATCAATGGTCATCACCACCGGCAGGCCCGTGGCGAGGTTCGCGCTACGCGCCGTGGCGTAGCCCTCGGCATAAAGCACCGGTTGGCCAGGGGTCAGCGAGCCACCCACAACCAGAAAGTGCCCTTGCTTAGGCGCATCTTTAAAGAGGTACTTCTCCCCGTCCGGGGGGATGTACTGCAGTGTTTTGAACGTTCCCGAGGCATTAAAAAACGGCACCACCAGGGCGCCGTTTCTTGTTTGGCGTAGGTCGGGCGTAGGGGGGATTCCCTTACGCACCAAGTACGGGTGCGCGGGGTCTGCTCCAGGCAATCGGTCATAGAGCCTTTTGGCAGCCAGGGTTTGCTGGGCATACAGTTGCTCGCGCACACGCACTGCATCTTCCTGCGACTGGCGGGCGGCGGCGCGGATATGTAGACGTGCCACGGGGTCGGATTCCCCTCCCCTGGCACTCCATTTGGTCACTGATTTTTCCGTTTCGGCCCGGTGATAGTTGATAAACCACCCTCCAGGGCGACGATCCAAAAACCCTCGGTACACACCGCTTTTATTGCCCTTTTTATCTTCTACGGTGGCCACTCGATGCCGCTGGCCATCCATCACCGGCATCCCTTGAATCACTAGCCCTTCACGGGTCAAGGCGTCCAAAAACTCGGCCTCAGGATCACCGCCACCCGACCGAATGCTGGTATCGGGCAACCACTGCGCAAGACGGTCAAGGTCTGCGCCCGGGCGGGCAAACCACAAGCTCGACTCTTTGTCCCATCCGATTGCCGACTGACCGTTTTCAAGCTTTCCAGCCGCTGCGCGAACAACCTCACGCGCGTCATGTGGCACGGCCAGCCAAACCGGGTACTCGGAGGTGTTGGGGGTGGTTTCTAATTTGAACTGGGCATCGTCCGACGCCGGAAAGATCTGCTGTGACCGGCTGCGGTCATGCAGGCCCTCGGCAACCATTGTGGTGACGTTGATGAGGTCGTGGATCTGCATTGGTCGGGAGCGCTCGATGCAGGTTTCACGAAAAGATTGCGCGCCCCCAATGGCATTGCCGTACGCAAGTGATTCGATATCCTCACAGGCAAAGGAAAATACTTCCTCAGCTTTGCGCGAGTCGCTAATCCCGGGGTAAAGCTGATCAACCTTAGCCCAGATACCGGCCATACTGGGCTCGTTGCGAGCCCCAACAATCCCGTCTAGGACTGCTCGTTTTTCGGCGGGGTTGAAGGTGTTGATTCCAAAGTGTCCAAGGACTTCGTGCCTAAGAGATCTTTTAAACTCTTCGTCCGAACCAAAGTTGGAAGTGGCGAAAAGGACTCGTCCTCCTCCTGGATGAAACGAACCGAGGATTGTTCCTGCGGCTTCTCGGGTGGCGTGCGGTCCATATAGTTCCTCCTGGGTTTCTCTGAGTTTGTAGCCAAGGCTGGACGCTACTGGGTAAGTAGCACAGAAATCTATTACGAGTGCCTTGGCATCATCAATGGATAATGTCATTCATCATGCCTCCGTTATTTACTCCCAGCGCAATATCTGCGCTCCTGCTCAATCCCCTTCGGTAAAACGCCGGTACCACCAGGGCCGACCGGATAGCCGTTTACCGCGCATCAAGTGGGTCAATCGGGTGACCAGCACCTTGAGCGTCCAGCCAAATAGCGACAGCAGCCGAAAGCCGCCAATAATGGCGCTGATAACAAAAATCGTATTCAGCGATGGGAAGCGAAACCACACCAGGTACAGCAAGAACAACGGTGCTGGAATGCCATAAACATTAAGAGGGCGTGAGGCGTTGCGCCAATACCCCGGTTGAAGGAAGTTTTGTTGATCAGCCATAGATGGCTCCTTCGTGGTAAAGGCTTGCGCGATCCGCGTTAGCCTGATTCGTGATCCCCCTTCCCTGCCGGTGCAAATTCAGGGAATTCAACCAGCAGTGCCGTGTTGCCCCTGGCGATCTGCTCCATCACCGCCAGGGTGATGTGTTCACGCACCACTCCGGTCGAGACGAAATACATGGCCCAAGCTTGCTCTGGCGTGCAGTGGATGATCTGTTCTTCAACGGCCTTGTATTCTTTGTTTTCATCCGACTCCAAGTAACATTGGCAATCGTCTTCACACATGATTGTTCTCCTCCCTAGAACCTCTGTGACAACCCTTTAGTAGGTCAGCTGATAAGGCTGACCCTGCTCCCAGCGTGATTGCCAATGTTCCAAATACACACTGGCCACCGCCGGAAAGCCCCACAGCACCAACGCGTTTTCGCTGTTGGCCTTGGCTGCCGAGGTCGAGTAGTTAAACGAGCCGGTTTCCACGTTCTGCCCGTCGCTGATGATCACTTTGTCGTGCTGGATCTTGTACGCGGCATTCGTCCGCAGACCGATTCCAGCCTTGGCCAACAGGTTCATGGCGGCGCGGCTGGCCCTGCTTTCGTTGCCATGTGCGTCAAGCACCACCTGGACATCAACGCCACGCTTTTGCGCGGCGACCAGGGCTTTAACGACCTTGGGCGACGTGAAGCTGTAACCCATCAAGCGGATCTGATGCTGGGCATCCTGGATCACATTGAGTACCAGTTGCTCAGCACTTCCTTCCGGAGAGAAACCGACTTGTATCTCTGCCGCCTGAGCCGTTAACACCAGGTTAAACAGCAACGTCGAGAGCATCAGGCCACGGCTGATCGGGCGCGTTAGTGCCGAAAATCTGCTCATGATCTGTCTCGCTTTTCCAGTTCGCGCAACTGAGAAGCCGACATGGCCACCGCCAATTCTCGCCGGTCAATCCGGTTGCCCTGGTAAAGCCGCCAAGCATGATCGGCAAAGCGACGTTGCTCAGTACGAATAATCCCGTCGATATGCTGGCCCCACTGGGTGTATGGCATCCCGGCCAGTTGGGCACGCAGCGGATCGTCGAAAAGGATGTATTCGCGCACCGCCTGACGCTTGCCATCCGTGGTACGCAGTAGCTTTTGCACGACGATGTACTGCAGTACCCCCAGTAGATCGCGGGCCGTCGCTTCACGCATTTCAGACGGCACCATCGTCAGGCACCGGGGAATGGCTTCGCCGGGGGAGTGAATGTGCAAGGTGCTGAGATTGAAGTGACCCAACTGGCCCGCGAGAACGCCCGCCTGAAAGGTCTCCAAGTCCCGCATTTCCCCTACGCCGATAATCGACGGCGCGCGGCGCAGGTGCGCCCGTATGCCTTCGGCATAGCTCGGCACATCACGGCCGATCTGCAACTGAGTCGGGAGCAAGACATCACCCGCACGCCCAAGCACGAACTCAATGGGGTCCTCCGTCGTGGTCACTTTACGGTCAGGGTCCGTGTCCAGGCAGAAGCGATAGATCGAGGCTGCCAGGGTGCTTTTCCCTGACCCGGTAATCCCACCGATCAGCCCTAATCCACTGGCCGGCAACAACGCCTCGAACAGGTCATCCTCAAGGCCCAGCTGTGGCAGCGGTGTGATATCTGAGGGAATAACCCGCATCGTCAGAGCAATGGTGGTATCAAGCCGTCCAGCGGTGGCCTGTACAAAGTTGCAACGGAAGCGCAATCGCTCCCCGCGCTCCAGTCCATAACGCTGATACATATCACCATCCAGTTGCAATGCCCGGTCTACAGGCCGGCCTCCTCGCACCGTCGCCCGGATTTCCGGGTTGAACACCTCATCGAGCAGCTTGGAAAAGGTGTCATCAGCCAGCACGAACGAACTGGCCTGGCGCAAGCGGCCGTGATGCCCAACCACCAGATGGTTGCCGCCCTGGATATGGATATCACTGACGTTTTTTCGCGCACACCAGACGAAAAACTCGCGTAGTGAGGTGCCGGTCAATCCCCCGTCAAACGAATAAGGCTCAAAACTCGTAGCCTGGGTCATGGCTGCACCTTCCGTATCACCGGCCGCCACTTGGTTTTATCAGGGATAAACCCGGCATTTTCCTTGAGTTTGCGCACCCGGTCGCCCGTGGTGAGCTTCTGCCGATCGCCAGTGACAGTCTGCTGTTGGTCCGTGACCACTGGCGCCGTGATGAAGCCTTGGCGCAGAAGCTGCGAGTACAACAACATCCCCCGGTAATCACGGGTCAGGCGATTGAAGTTGGCTTCCAGTGTCTGGTCGGCACTCAACCGCCCTTCACCCCAACCCTGGCGAATTGCCGCTTGCCAAAGCCCCTTCTGCACACTGTTTTCAGGCGTTACCGATAACGCCGCATCGGTGGTGGACGATGCCAGCCCAGCCATCAACCAAGTGCGCCAGGACGGAGGGTTACTGACAAACCGCTCTGGAAGGATAATTTCGTAAACATGGCTCGCTGTGCGGATCTGCCGTGGCGTGATGTGCGCCACGTCCACCGCCTCATCGATCACGGGTGGGAGCCAGCCCTGGCGACTGATAAGGGTGCGAAAGTCGTAAAGACTATCGAGACGCCCTATCTGGCCGTCCAGCGCCTGACGTAACTCCCAGGCACGCTCAGCCTTACCACCACGAAAACCTATGGTGCGCCCTGATTCCTCCAGCAACTGGCGGCGAGACTCAGACACATCCTCTGACGCCGGGCGGGCAGGAACCAAGTAGCTCTCAACAGGCGGCGGCGCATCAGGTGTCGTGGCGGGTGGTGTGTGGGCACACCCCTGCAAGCCCTGCAATAGGGCCAGCGTCAGAATGGTTTTTTTCACTGACGCCCCCCTGCCTTCTTCTGAGGCTCGGCCTGTGCAAAGGCTAGGTTCAATTGCCCTGGAAGCTGGGTCAGCGTGGCACGCCATGCCGTCTGCATTTCTACCAGGCGCAATAGATTCTGGTAGGTAATGCCGTTGACTTTGATGTTAACGGGCAAAGGCAGGCGAACACCGGTCCAGGTAAATTTCTGGCCACGCTGGAGAGCCAGGTGGGAAAGCAGCTCGACCGCATCCGCGCTCCAGTCAACCGCTACCAGGTCGCCCTGGGTACGAATCGCGTCAGCCGGTAAGGCAGAGCGAGTATTAATAACGCCCTCCATCCACAGCGTTTGTTGCTGGGCTGGGACCTTAGCAAGCACCACGGGCGGTGCAGGGGGAGGCGCTACAGGTTTCTTTTCGCAAAAAGACTGACAGCCGGCCAGCAGCAAAGCCACCGCAGGCGCAGCAACAAAAGAGAGCTTCATCAAGGGTCTCCTGACACCCTGGACAGGGTGCAGTAATTAACGGATTGCGAGGTTGCCCGGCGTGGCGCCAAGCGCTTTGAGGCGGTTGTAAATCGCCCTAATGCCCTGCGCGTAGCGCAGGCGTTTGTTTTCTTGTCGAGCCGAGGGATGAAAGCCGGCGTTGTACGACCCGAGGCAACGCCAGGTGTTGCCACACACCCGAAGGTGGCGGGCTAGTACCCAAGCTCCTACCTGCACGTTGAAGCAGGCATCAGCCAGCAGGTCTTCCGGGCGCTTGATCAGCCCCAGGCGGACCAGCCGATTAGCGTTATCGGTATTGATCTGCATGACGCCGTAATCGGAACTGATGATTTTTCCGGTGTCGTCCCGATTATGGTTCACAGCCCCCTGCCGCAGGTTGCTCTCCCATACACCAATAGCCTCCAGTAACAGGGGATCTTGCTGATAACGCTGGCCTGCCTCTTGAAAACAAAACGCCGCTGCCGGCAACGGTATCGATAACGCCAAGATGAGCCATAGCGAACGCATGGCTAACCTCCAGAGCTAGGCGCTGGCCTTATGGGAGGGTTGACGGCGGGCACCTGGACTTTTGCAGGCAACGGTGCCGGTGCCGTGAGAGGAGCAGTGTTTCGCACAGAGCTGGTCTGGTGTAACCGGGCCTGCGCCTGACTCAGTGAGGTAGCGTTTTGCACAATCTGCTCATCCACCCACTGTCCTGCTGGCACCTGGGCGACCTTTGGTGCGGTGGTGTTGCATCCCGATAGGGATATGAGCAGAACGGTTAGAAGTAGTCGCTTTTGCATAATAGCCTCCTGAAATGACTATTTTTTTGAGTCATCAATCAGCTTTTGAACAGCCACTTCCAAGTAGTTATCGATCAGGTATCGAGCTAGCCCGGACGGGGACATTTGCTTAGGGCTGTTGGTTTCGTAGCTGACCTTAGTAGCGGCCTTATTCAGTGCCTCCACTCTGATTGCACGGACGTAGACGCTGGTTGTTGTTGTAGTTGCGGACATCGCTTCATCTTCTGGTAGCTCCATGGGAACTCCTATGGGTTGGGAAAGCGCAAAAACACCGCCAGGCAAGGGCCTGGCGGTGAATACAAATTAGATGGGGTGAGAATGGTGACCCCCGCCTCGCTACTGGCGGCAGGCGGGGGTTGTTGCGTCAGCGGTGCTGGTCAGTTACCCGCTGCTGATTGCAGGGCTGGCCGTTCGTCTTCGGTGCGGGCTTCGAGCTTCCTTCTCACAGCGTCAAACAGCATCTGTTCGCCATGGATCACAGGTCCTTACAACATGCACGCTACAGCTCTGAATGCCCTAAGTGATTGGGGCAGGGTGCATGAGGTCCGGCGCTCCTTTAGCCGAGGCTCAGAGCACTAATTCGAATTTAGGTAATCAACTACTACAAAGGGTGAACCGCTGAATACACGCGGCCACCTGGGCGACTGGTTAGACGTTGCAATGAATTGCCCTGTGCAAGGAGCGCAAAAAAAGCGGCTTTACGGGCGACCTCGGAGTGCATGTCAATGATGAGGTGTAGGGACTTGGCCAGCTCAGATGGCAGATTGCGATATTCAATGCAATTGAAGGTGCGATCAGTGCGTAACAGGATCAAATCCCTTAATGCGTCGACCACACTGTCCTGGACAACACAAGCGTCCCCGCCGAATCGAACAAACCCATGGGCACCATTCAAAGCTGTGATTTCTGTGGTGTGAGTCACATACGGGTCAAAATTCAGCAGCAAATAGCCGGGGAACAACGGAAGCTCACGGCGCACGGATGAAGGCCGATCCGTGCGCTTACGAAGTGTGACCCTGCAAGGCGAATACACCTCAACGTCCAGCCTCTTGATCAACTCTGTAAGCGACTGATGATTCGAGGAATTATGAATTAGAACGTACCAGTTTCGCATATGCAGAACCATCCTAGCGGGCGCCCTTCCGAAATCCCGAACCGTTTGGTGCAGGGGCTGTTGTGATCGGCTTGGGAAAGCATTTTCAACCGCCGCCGAGCCAAGAGGGCCGGTGGGCAGCGGATTGCCAGGTGACAAATTAAATCGTTTTAGAAAAAAAGTAAATATTATTCTACAAGTTTTGTATTTTTCTACCTTTTTATAAGACTAACCTTATGAAATTATTAAATTTTCTTGGTAGCCCTGTGGACAATCTACGTCGCGTGATCGGAGTCAAAATCAAAGCTCTCCGAAAAGCCAGCGGTATGAGCCAGGCTGACCTGGCTGAGCTTGTGGCTTGCGATGCCCCGGTGATCAGCCGCTACGAGCTGGGAAAAACCCTTCCGAATATTGAACACTTAATTAGAATATCCACGGCTCTAAATGTATCCCCAGCAGAGCTGCTTCCTAGCGGTCAGGACTCTTTAAGAGCACAGCTGATCGCGCTCCGCCAAGATCTTTATGAAAAGTCTCTTCAGGTTGAGTCAGTTGAATACTTAGAGAAATTAATAAAGTTTGCAGACGATTACATTGAGTCCAATACTTCCAAAAAAGTATAAGTCTTGTATCTGGATATCGTTACGCAATTCCGTACTTTCCCGATAATTCGGTGATACGAGTCAAGCGCTGCTGATGATGTTGGTTTGACAATGGATCAAGTGGTAAAGCGCCGCTGGCAATCACAACGGTGAACTTTTCGTCCAATCTTACCAACTCTACGAGCTCTTTAAGCTCTTTCTGCATGTCTACACTATTGTTCATAGTCTGTCCTTTAACGTTATTCTGCTCACTGATTCGTCTTTAGTCTTTTTCCCCTCGGCAACCAGCTACTCAGCAAAAATCCCTGTCAAGATCCATGATTGACATCTATATTCACACGCTGATCAATCCAATTGACCTAAAAATAACATTAGCGGGGGAATTGATGGCCGTCAAAACAAATATTGACATGGTGTCATTGTTGCGCGAGAGCTTGGCCAAAGGGAAAGGCGTGAAGTACAAGCGACTCTCAGATGCAATAGGCGACGGTATTCTTAGCGGTCAATTCGAACCAGGCCTAAAACTTCCACCGCATCGCACGCTATCCGACAAGCTCAAGGTCACGATTGGCACCATCAGTCGGGCTTATGGTGAGCTAGAACGGTTGGGGCTAGTAGTGGCTCGCGTTGGTGATGGCACGTTCGTCCGCAAACGTGGACTTGATCGTAAGCTTGATGAGGGCTTTCGCAATTTCAGTGAAGACACCCCAACGTTTTTTGATATGAGCCGGAACATGTACATCCCAAGTTCCGAGACCGATTTTCTAACGCAGAGCTTACAAGTCCTCGCGGGCAACCCCAGTGCTATTAGGGATATAAGCCAGTACACCCCAGACGTGGGCCTACCACGGTATCGAGCTGTTGGAGCGGAGTGGCTTAAGCAACCTGATTTCACTCCGACCCCTGAGCAAGTGATCTGTGTTAACGGTGGTCAACATGGGTTGGTCTGTTCCCTGATGGCATTGCTGCAGGCGGGTGACACGGTGGCCACCGAACAGCTGACATATCCTGGGTTGATCACTGCTGCTCGGATGCTTGGGATTAAATTGGTGGGAGTTGAAACAGATGAGGAAGGGTTGTTGCCATCCTCGCTGGAGGCGGTTTGTCGCAACCATCGTGTTTCAGCACTTTTTTGTACACCTACAATCCAGACTCCAACCGCGGCGGTGATGTCGGTAACCCGGCGCGAGGAAGTCGCGAAAGTATGTCGCGATCATAATTTGCTTATTCTTGAAGACGACGCCTACGCAGTCTTGATGGATGATCGCCCGCCGCCCCTCTGTTGCTTCGCACCAGAAAGAACGACTCTGATCACCAGCTTGAGTAAAACCGTCCCATCTGGGTTTCGTGTAGGTTACCTGCATGCTCCACAAACTTTGATCAGTCGACTATCCGCTTCTTTACGTTCGACGTGTTGGATGGCTACTCCAATGTCGTTTGAGTTAGTTACTGACTGGATAGAAAATGGTACAGCCGATCAATTACGACGACAACAAGTCAAAGAGATTCGTCGGCGCAAAATGCTGGTTGAACACTTACTTTACGGACTTGAATACAAAACTCATGCAAGCAGTTCGCACTTTTGGATACCCGTTCCTGAGCCACGCCGGGCATCTGAGATTGAGTCAGAACTGAAACAACAAAACTACTTGGTTGCGACAGCTGAAAACTTTGCGGTAGGACATGCCATCGTACCTCAATTCGTTCGAGCAAGTGTCAGCAACACGTCTGGGAGTGACCAACTACTGATTGAGGCGTTTACAACTTTAACCAAATCACTAAGCCACACCCGAGAACGGTTTAGCTTGTAAAAGCTGAGTACCCAACCTGAGTTACTGACCGACGTCCATTGCTGCTTCGGTCAGTCCAGTTCACAAAACCTCATGGCCTCGGCTGTTGATCTGGTCTGACCTCAGCCTCATCCATCTGGTCATTGTAATCGGAGTAACGAGGCTGTTCCTGGAACGACTCATCATTGACTTGGAAGTGCATGTAATCTCTTTTAATGGCGTCATAGCGTTCCAACTGATCACGATCTGTCACTTGGAACACATACCCGTTGTCCCGATGATTGAAGTCGCAAGCGGCTTCAAGCACCCGGTCAACGAATTGATCGTCACCTACAATCTCGACCCTCTCCCCACTTTTGGTACTGACCAGACTGGCGGCCAGTCGGTAGTTGGCCGAGTCGTCATAGTCCTCAAAACCTGGCTTGATTTCAACCCGGCCTCCATGGTCAACCACGCCGGCGATACCGTCTCGCAGGTACTCGATGGTGCCATCACGATAGAGCCTGGAGGAATGTGTGTGCGGACTATAAAACTGCGAGTCATCTGCCCTGGCGGCAAAAATGGTTCTGTCACGTTGATCCCCACGAACCATTTGCTTACGTGTTTCTCTATAGGCGAAACCACGCAGTTGACTGACGGCAGCAAGATCACCTTTCAAGGCTTCCTGTTCCACCCAGGGACGATACGCGAGCGGTCTAAGTAGGCCTTTATCTGACAGCGCCTGACGCTCCTGGCGAAGCTCGATACGCAGCTCGGCCATAGCTTTCATCCGTTCAAATTCAGCAACCCGGTACATCAGCTTGCGCAGTAAAGGATCATCATACGAACGCTTCACGTCAGCTTTCATAGCCTGATAACGTGCGGCCACATGCTGGTAACGCCCCTTCACATCCAGATCTGGTTTCTCCCAGGTACTGCGGTATTTCTGGTAACGCGCCTTCAAACCTGCTCGGGCTTCCGCTCGCTCTTCTCGGCGCTCTTGTCGCACGCCTTTATCTCTAGCCTGAAAGGACGGTTGATAAGAACTGAGGATTGCATATGAACCCTCATAAGGATCTTCAGATTCAAACGGCGGTGGGCCTTCATACGAACCATAAGCCGCCTCAATCCGAACCTTCGTAAGCGAAGGATGAACCGATGAGGCTTTAAGCACAGGATCACCTGGGCGCAAGTAATCGTAGATCACCAGGCCTCCACTCTGTTCACGCAGCCCAAGGCCATTCGCGTGCAACAACAGATGCAAGGATTTCCAATCGGCTTCTTTTTTCTGGATCGCTTCGTTGACCTTCACCCGCACCTTGTCAACCGCATAGTGATAAAGGCTTTCAGTGTTGGAAAATATCTCGCGCTTAGCCGCGCCCTGGGGGGCGCTATGGTAATGAATACCGGGCCGAACCAAGTGGTCATCCGCGTTCATCTGCCACGGACCGTTGTCTTGCTTAAAGCCGTAACGACGCTCAAGTACGCGCATGCTTTTCTGCAAGGTATCGACATCGTTCCACATGTTGGCTGCTTTGTAGGTCACAGGATTTACCCGGTTAACCGCGACATGAGCATGCACATTGTCGGTGTCACGATGGATAGCGGTGACGTATTGATGAGCTTCTAAGCCAATGGATTTCAGGGCGTATTGAGCAGACTCGAATACCTGGGCGTCAGTGGGTTGATCAGTTTCCGGCCAAGATATGATGAAGTGATAAACAGGGTCTTTAACACGCCGATTCTGAGCCGCCACCATGTTCATTTCCGCAGCTGCTGTTTCCCAAAAAAAACAGTTAGTTTCACACGCTACGTCACCAGCCTGAACGCGTTGCCTTCCGTCGCTGAACTGCTCAAGGACACGTACAGGTGCATCCTCTGCGTCGCTTCGGTCGATGTAATCCACCAGCCGATCAAACACCGCTTTGCTTGATTCTGAACGCGCCGATTTCGGCTCATCAGATAGAACGTCCTTTCCCGAGGGTTTGTCTTCGCGCTGGCTGACATAGCTCACCAGCTTCATAAAGCTGGTGCCACCGTCTCGACGTTTGGGGGGAATAATGACGTTCATTGGATCTTATTTCCTTACGGGGACTACGTTCAGGTCCAAGGCAATGATTGCCTTCTTGACCTCGACCAGGACTTCCGAAAATTGCTTGCTGAGTTCGGTTGTCATGTTGTCCTGCATCTGATTGAACAGGTGCTTTTGCAAGCCTCCGAGGCGTAGCAGCTCATTCATTAAACGCTGATCCGTGCGCGTCACGATCTTGCGGTTGAGTGCTGAGCGTCGAAGCAAATCTGAGGTGCTAATGCCTGCGGCTTTAGCCTTCTCTTTCAGGATAGTAGCTTCCTCTTCGGTACACCGAAGATTAATAACCTTGCCCTTCTGACGCGATTCGCTCTTTGACATAACGGCACCTGTGACGCACAACGGGGTATCGGGGCGCAGCCCTGATCAGGGTTTTGGATGGGCCGACTGCGTGCAGGCGGTACATACAAAACATTTCCTGTCCGATAGTTTACTCGGATTACCTCACTTTGTCATCGCGTGAGCTGGGCGTGTATTAGAGGCATGCGTCGGATGGTGCGGGTCTGGGCATCGCGTCTGGTCTGGGGTAGAGTCAGGGTTTCACGGTTTTCAATGATCAGAGGGTTACCCAGTATGGCCAGAACTACTACCTTCACCCAAGCCAAGCTTGAGGAGACAAAAAAGGCTCTCGATCAGCTTCCTGATCTGAGCCGCGATAAGATCGGAAAGACTGAGTTTCTAGAATCTCTGAAAGATCAGATTGTCACGTTAGCAAATGCCAAGGGCTACACCACTGCTGAGATAAAATCAGCGCTGGGGACTGTGGGAGTTGAGGTTTCTATTAAGGCAATATCGGAGCTTTTGAGTACACCACCAAAGCGACGTACCCAAAGACCTAAGACGACCAACATTGAGTAATTTGCTGAAAAATAAAAGCCCCGCATTGGCGGGGCTTGTGCAACACACGTTATTGTTATTCCGTGTCGTCGCCGTCTAGGTCAGAAAGACTACTAGCAAGGTCGACAGTGGCCGGTACTTGATCAGGACCTGTTACGGTAAATACACAAGCGCTGTCAAAATTTCCGGCGGCAATCTCCGCTTGAAAACATTGATTTGCGGCGATCTGTGCCGCTGCTAAATGATCACCATCGGTTTCTATATCGATGCTCCAAGAAACGCTGTATGTCTTCATGTCTTATTGCCCCGTGCATTGAGTTCAACAAGTGTTGAAGCCGGGTGCATTGCGCACCCGGCCCGCTTGTTATGCCTTGGTCAAATGGCCGCGCATCTCTTGCGCCAGTACCCACAAGGCGCGATTCAGTTTCACATCCTGATCAATGCCACCGACTGCACGGGTTGTCGCTCGACGGCCTACCTTGTTACGACCACGTAAGCCACCTTTAAGCGAATTTTCTTGAATGCGATTGAAGGTAGTCCACAGATCATTATCGAAGTCTTCGACACGGCGTGCGCTGAGCAACTGGCGAGCTGTTACCGGCGCAGGCCCATCTTTCGGTTCGTAGCGGTATGACAATGCAGCTGTCGCGAAAGCCTCTTGTTGCTCCGGGCGTAACTTGATCTGCTTCATGCTCTCGCGGTGATCGTTAACAGAGTCAAACTGATTGAGTACTTCATAGGCACCTTCGATCACGTCGTTGATGACATCACCTTTGCCGCTGTGCCGTACTTTCTGATCAATTGAACAATCACCGATGACCAAACCATTGGCGCAGACGAACCGAAACATCCCGGCCATCATCTGATAACTGCTGGTCCCATCATGGCTGTTCAACAGGATGATTTCGTTCGCTTCCTTGTCCATGATGGTGTTGGCATGGCGAAGGCGTAGCATGTGCTTAGTGTGTTCGCGTTTTTCTTCGCTCCGCACGCGAGTCTGGCATGCCATGAATGGCTCAAAGCCTTCGGCACGCAACGCATCCAGTACGTCGATAGTTGGGATATACAGGTAACGTTCTGACCGGCTGTCATGCGCTTCTTCTGCGAAGATCGAGGGCGCCACGCGGGCAATATCGTCGTTCGACAGCGGACGGTCTGAACGCAGCATGGTTGGATTACGGAAGCTGCTGGAAAGGTGCATATTATTTCCCCTACAAGGTTTACCTGGAGCGGTAGCCGCCGCTCGTTTCAGGTATCAGCGCCGGAGTGCGCCGATGTGTTTATTGTATCAAACACATACCATAGTGTCACTACTTGTCATCACAATAACTGCATATTTTTCGGCTTTTTTTTCAAACCGCCTCGCGTCATTCCTACTCAAGAACAACCCGTTTTCCTGTCGAAACGCTCTCGATATGTCCACCACTCCCGGCGCCAGATTTTTAAAATGGGGCCTTCACCAGGTGCGCCGTGATGAGTGATTTTGGCTCTCCATTTTAGGATAGGGATCAGTTCCATCTGACCCCTGCCCTATCTAGTTATGACTTACTGGTGGCTGCCTTAGAATTGCTCTTTGGCTTGGTTGTTTTTTTCTTCTTCGCCGGTATCGCCTCTTGTGTGCGAATCAGCGAAGGCACCCAACCTGTCCCACTAAGACGGGTTTCAGCTTCTGTAGCAAGGGCGCCTTTCTTCATATCCAGCAAAGCAATCCGATCAGCATCACCCTTTATTTTTCCCGCCTCGGTCAACGCCTCTATGATCAACTCTTTGGATACCCTGCCCAAATAGTTACCAACGGTAGGAATAAAATGATCTTCCATTTTCAAATTGAGCGCTTGAGCATACTTCTCTGTAAGTTCTTTTGGCTCAACAGACAGACTTACAGACCGAGCGACAGCAAATGCCAACAGGGTATCTAGCTCCGCATCGCTTAATTCTGTAAGAGCATCCCACAAGTCCCCATGAGCCGTTGGTAACACCTCGATTAATTGATCACCGAGTGCAACAAACTCATTTTGTTTAATTTGCCCTGCTTCATCGGTAATCGGGCAACCTGTGCGGGCACCGTATCCGCTACTGATACCCATGTCCGTTGGTGAACCACTCCAGTCACTGCGCGTATCAGTAACGAACTTGCAGACAATTAGAATTTTTGCGGCCTTGGGATTAGTTGCCGTTACAAACTGTGCGGCTAAATTGCGGTGCCCAAGTAAAGAGCGACGCAGTGCGTCACTGATTGTGTTGCCCTTACGCCCTGCGGGCTCTGTTTCCCGGCCACCTGAAAGGCGCTCCCCTTCTCCCAGGGCGGAAGTGACATTGGCACGATCTGCGGTACGGACCAGCCCCCGGTCAATGCGCAACGAACCATAGTGCATGCTGATGATCGCGCCGGCATGCTCCATGACTTCCGGGGCAAACCCTTCTGTGGATGCCTGGATTTTCAGTATTTCAGCTTCCAGCTCGTCAACGCGCTTATCCAGTGCTTGTGCCTGCTCGTCGTCCCCAGCATCCAAGTGGTCCTCGATTGCGGTCTGTGCGTCCTCCAGCTCCTTTTCCAGCGCTTCAAGCTGGGCGGCAGCCTCTGCTGACAAATCGGCCAGTTTCTTTGGTGCCCGTCCTAGGCGGTCGAACTGGGTGTAATCAAACTTCGGCCAAACCTCGATCCAACCCCAACCTTCTGCACGCACTTGCTCCCCCAGATCCTGTAGCTTCGCCTCGACCAGTACATCGAGTAAGGCGCCGTCAGATAGCAAGGTGCCCTGCCCGTCTTCTGCAAACAGGTCACGGCGCACACCACCACCGGCCTGCTCGTAGACCTCCACACCGCCTATGAACGCAACACGGGGGTCTTTGCTGGCATCTACCTCCGTTTCGATAACGGCGCGTCGTAGCGCGCCTGGGTCGTTGTTCCAGTGCTGGTCACGAACACGGTTCCACACCATTGTTTGGCGGTCATGATCATCCGTTGCGCACAGGGAAATCAGCTGTTCGGTTGTCAGCCCACCATTACGATAATCCTCGATCAAGGCCGGAGCTGCTGCACGTAGCTTGAGGCGGCGCTCAACAACCAGCGTCGTGACTCCGAAGCTGTCCGCGATGCTGTCAATGGTCCAGCCCTGTTCTGTCAGTTCTTTGAACGCGTCGAACTCATCGGCCGGGTGCATGGCTTCACGGCTGAAGTTTTCAGTCAGACTGGCGGCCGTGACTGCATCCGAGCCGATAACCAAGCTGGCCGTGGGGTAGTCGTCTGGAAACTTGCCCTGTTCGACCAGTAGAGTGATCGCGTCAAACCGGCGACCGCCTGCCGCTACATCGAAGAATTCGCCGTTGACATGTACGACCAAGTTTTGCAAAAGCCCTTGGCCGGTCTGTTCGTGAGTGCTAAGGATGGAAGCTGCAAGGGACACAATTCCTGCTCGGTAACTGGCGGAATTGCGGCCAGTACGGCGGGCGTTTCTCTCGCTGCGGCGCAGACGGTTAAAGGGAATGACCGTGTTGTATGCGTTTGACATGAAATAACCCCTACAAGTGATGCCCGGAGCGGTAGCCGCCGCTCGTTTCAGGCTTCGGCGCCGGTGTGGCGCCGATGGGTTTATTATACATTTATCGTAAATTTATGTCACTACTTGTAACTACAATAAACATAAATAAATCAGCTCCCCTCCCTGCCCCCATCACGCATAATTCCCCTAAAATCAACGTCCCTGCCCCGCGCATTGAAGCGGTGCAATCTACGCATTCACTAGTGCAGGACGGCACAAATCGCACTCCGACCACCTCCGACGCGCTTTCCTGCTTTGGGCTTTGCGGTTGCCTTTCTGTGTGCCCGAGGTGGAGATATGGCTTCGCTGAGCCCAGTACCGTGGCCTTTATGGCGACCTGGTGGGTAGGTGCAGGCACGAGTGTGATGCATGGCCACAGTGAAGGCGTGCAGTGCGGGCTATGCCCGCGCGTGGAGCGTTCCGGCCGGAGGCCGAAGCGTTATGTGATTGAAGCCCGAAGGGTCGAGACGGGCCGGCTTCATGGCCTGGCTCGATGCGCAGCACGAAAGCACGGCCCCGAGCGCAGCGCAGGGGAACGCCCGGTACCAGGATCTGCAGAACGCCGGCACAGCTGGAAGCCTGGAATCAAGGCGTTAGCTAAGGCAGTGTGATGGTAAAAGTAAGTCCATTGAGCGGCTTACCTGCAGCATGAAGTTCTTTAAGCGACTCCGAGATTTCCCCTAGCTGGGTAGCCACCTCGCCAGGGAA
The DNA here is from genome assembly GCF_016405645.1 of Pseudomonas sp. MF5691. Lineage (NCBI taxonomy): Bacteria > Pseudomonadati > Pseudomonadota > Gammaproteobacteria > Pseudomonadales > Pseudomonadaceae > Pseudomonas > Pseudomonas sp. MF5691. The sequence continues at coordinate 13,437 of NZ_JAEKDC010000023.1, read as the reverse complement.
CCACTCACCGACCTTTACCCAACCTTTAGGTAAAGACTCCATGTGGCCACGTATGCGCTTCATCAGCACACTAACATTTTGTCGATTCAACCCGACCTCAGCTGCCGCCTCTGAAATTGTGGCCCCCATCACCAATACGAGTCGAGCGGCAGTAATCGATTTCGCGGAGTAAGGCCGTCGCTTATTGTGCGCAACCAGGACCTTCATCACGCGCTCAAACTCTTCTGCGCTCATTTCTCCAGTACTGGGCGTGGGGCTGATCAAGCGCACCAGTTGAGCAATTTCACCTGGTGAATGGGCCACTTTGATTTGGGCGGCCATGATCTGCAGCTCAACTTCGTTGTGGTTTGCAGGCATGGTGGTGTTTCCTGTTCATTGCCCAGGGAGAATCAACCCCATGGCGGGTGGTATGGTTGGTGTGTGATCCACGGCCGTACAGCCAAGAACAAGTTAAACTTACAAAAAAACGTCACTACTTGTCACTACAAACAATTAAATTTAACCACACCTCAGAGTCCTGTGTATTATGACCAGGCGACTTTCGTTATCCCCTACAAGGGCGAAAGAAGCACCCAACCGATGGCCTAGCCGGGCCTACGGTTGAATGAGAGGCCCCCTACTTCGCGTCGGGGGCTTTTTTTTGAGCAAAAAAAACCGCTCTGACTGAAGCCAGAGCGGCCCACCTCTCAGCCTTTACAGGCCATCAAAGTAGTCTCGCAGCAGTTCGTAAACGTGATGAACACGTACACAAACCACAACGAAGTCCCACGCACGTCTAAAATACTTAAACATGGCAGCGGCCCTCCCGTGGTTGGGCCATACCTCCAGTACGCTTATCGGGATACGCGTACCTTTGGGAAACACACCAAGCGTTCCCTGTGAGGCGGCTGGGCTAATGGCCTCCTGCATAAAACCCGACACGGATTACTAGCCCGTGGCAGTCGGTCCAAAATTCGCGCGCATACCCGGCCAACCTCAGAGGTGACGAACGCGGAACAAGGCCTATGATATGGCAAAAAACGGCTTTGTGTTGTGGCTGCATGACCGAGAACAACTACTGTCGACCTACTTTCAGCCGAAAGCCCCGTAAACGTGGGCTTGCGGGGGTTGGAATTGTTGATGAATGGTAGGTTCATAATCGACCGTAGATCGTAAATAACGATTATTTCCTTGTGTTGTCTTGTGTTTACTTGAATGCCGGCGCTACCATTCATCCACACCAAGCGTTCCCTGTGAGCGAGCAAGCCCGGCCACTAACCGGGCTTGCAAAAAGAACCGCCCGACTAAGGCGGTTTTTTTTCGTCTGGACTTTTCCGTTACGCCTAACGCCGAGGTAGCCCGATGCCGATCACCCTGGAGCTGTCCCCGTTTGAGCTGCAAACCCTGCAAGACTTTCGCAAGTATTACGCGCAATCCCAGCGCACCCCTTCCAGCGCGCCGGAACTGGAACTGACCCAGCTCTACAGCGCGCTCAGCACCTCGGCGCAGATCCTGGCCGAAGCCCTGGACAAAGCCGCGCGCGCCCAGGGCGTGTAGTCACAGCTCCACGCTGAAGCTGGTGATGCCCACCTTGTCGGCGAACTTGACCACGGCTTTTAGACTGGTCCAGATCCGCAGGGGCTCGCGCCGGCTGCGCACGGGCACCAGGCGCGCCGTGGGACCGCCCAGGCGTACCGAAAGCGTCCACTGCGCGTTATCCCCTTTGACCCGGCCGACCACCACGTCACGGATGGCGTGTTGGGCCACCAGGTGCGCCAGGGAATCCAGCTGTATCGCCTCCCCGATCATGCCGTCAGTTCCTGGCGGCGCTCGGTCGCGAGATTGTCGAACGCGATAAACAGCGCCTCGATGGTGGCGGCAGTCAGCGCACCCGCCGCCTCTATGCCTTCCACAAAACCTTGCGCGCGTTCCAGGGCCAGCTCCAGGGCGTGCAGATCCACGGCCTGCTCGATGCGGGCCAGGTGCTGGGCCACCTTGAGGCGGATCGCGTATGGCAGGTGCAGTACCAGGCTCATGCCGGCACCGCCGGCAGGTCGACCAGCAGGTCGCGTAATTCAATCCAGGGGTGTTGGGCAAACTCCGTGGCCAAGGGGCAAGCGTCGACGTGGATGAACGGCGCGCGCGCGTCCTGGGCGAGTTGTTCGGCCAGGCAGCCCGGGCAAGTGACTTGCAGGCCGTCCAGCACCCAACGCTCCCCCCAAAAATTCAGCGCTTCATTCAACCGGTACCGGGCGGCGTTACTGTCACGCGCGCTCACGGGTTGAGCCCCAAGTCGGTTTCCTCGACCCCAAACGTCAGCCACCCGCTGCCATCGGGGTTATTGCCGCCCTGGATGATCGACCCGCCGACTTGCAAGCCGCTGGGCAGCGAGACGGTCACGTAATTGGCATCGGTCGGGCCACGCAGCGCATGCGCGAATTCCAGGCGTGCGACATTGGGCTGGCCGGCACTGCCCAGGGTCACAGCGGCGCCAAGGTTGTCCACGTCGACCGGATCGCGGCCGAAGTGACGCTGTGAAATAACCACGTTGGCCGGGCCTTGGTGGGCATAGGACATGGGATCGCTTCCTTTTCGAGTGAGGGGGTATGAGTGCGTAAAACCACTGTAGGGGGTTCTGGCCTACCAGGCTAGGGGGTTCTGGTTTCCGCCGACACAAAAAAAGGGGGCCACACCCTGGCTCGGTGTACCCCCTTTTTTACATAACAGGCGTTATTGGTAACGCGGCGGGCTCAGCTTTTCGCCCAATCCACCACCGGCCGCTCATACACCAGGAATTCGCCGCGCTCGGCCAGGATCTCTTCACCCGCTTTTCGGCACTGCGCTTTCAGTTCGTCGACGCTGATGCCGTGCAGCTCGGCCACGCCGTGCGCCACCTTCGGCCCGCCACCGTCGCGGATCTTCAGAAACAGCAGGTGATGCAACGGCAAGCCTTCAAACGGGTTCGTAGGTTCGGTCATATTGTTCTCGCTCATGAGGGGTTCCTTTCTGTTCGTGAAAATCCCGGTACGGGAGCTTACCCTTTGGCCTGGGCTGCCGCGATGAGGGCTAAATCCAGATCTGGTTGAGCGATGCGGCTTATCTCATCCGACAGGCGTAGCGCTGCTGTCACGCGTTCTTCTCGCAGGCTGTCGGTCTGTTCGGCGGGGGCATACAGCCAAGCCCGATAGGCTTCCTGGCTACGCATCAGCGCGGCCTGGGCCTTGGCATCCAAGGTAAGGGTCAACAACGGGGTTTCAGTCGTACTCATCTTTGGGGTCCTTTCGGCTATTTTGCCCTGAATTTAGGTCTTCGCGTAAAACCGACCGCCTACAATTGCGCTAGAGGCATTTCCCGAGCCTTGGCATGCTAAGACCAGCCAACAAAACCTACGTTGCTCCAGGAAGCGCATGCGCGGCAAGAAATGCTGCGTCAGCGCGACACGATCAAATCGTGTCAGCTATTACGTTGTCCAGGATGCCTAAGGATGGCCCCTTCCCTGCTTCATAGAGTCATCAGCACCGGTAGCTACTGGCAATGTGTACGCCTGTACAACCAAAATGAATTCCAATTGGAATTCTATCTGGAATTCCTAAAGGAACCATAGCTGGAACCACAAAAGAATTTAAACAGAATTCTATATGAATTCAAGATAGTATTCCTCTAAGATTCTTTAAAGAATTCAAAAATAGTATCCCTAAGGAATTCTACAAGAATCCAATATAGAATTCCTTTGTGAATTCTATAGAATTCTTCAAGGTTTTCATATATGGTTTCTTCATGGAATTCAAAGGGAATTCCAAAAAGAATCCATTTATGGTTTCAATGGTTGCTAACCTACTGAGGGCCTGTGTATGCCAGTCATTGTTTTCGTCTCTCCTAAGGGTGGGGCAGGTAAGACCACTTCCGCGTTGGCACTCGCTGAGCAAATCGCACGGCGCGTACCGGTCACCATTATTGATGCCGACCCGAATCACCCTATAAAGTCGTGGTCAGAGGGCGGTGAAGCCCCAAAAAACATGACAATTATCTCGGACGTAACTGACAAAACGATCGGTGAAACGATCGCAGATGCAGCTACAAAGACGCCTTTCGTAATCGTTGACCTTGAGGGTACAGCGGCCACAATCGTTGCCTATGCGATCGCAGAATCAGACTTTGTGGTTGTACCTACCCAAGGCTCACAACTGGACGCTGAGCAGGCAAGCAGGGCGTTCGGGCTGATCCGTGCTCACGAACGAGGCATCCAGAAACATAAACCTGATTATAAATTGCCTTACGCCGTTTTGTTCACACGCACATCCGCTGCGATTCAGAGCCGAGACACAAGGCATATCCGCAAGAGCTTTGAAGCTGGGGGAATTCCGTTCTTTGAGACTGAACTGAATGAGCGGGCTGCATTCAAGGCAATGTTTTCCTACCGTCAGCCGCTTGAGTTGCTGCCAACTGATGAAGTCTCCAATGTCGGCAAGGCTATTGAGAACGCCGAAGCGTTCGCTCGGGAACTGATATCCAGAATCACCTCAGAGGCCCAACCACAGCAAGAGAAGGTCACATCATGAGTCGCGTAGATCCACTGGATAGCCTGAAAAGTTTTGAGCCTAAAACAACCACTGAGCAGAAAACAAAGCAAAGCAACGCAGAAGTAGAGGAAATGGCGAACCAACACGGGTTTGTCGGCCGACAGGCAACCCCTCTAATCGTCCCGGTTGACCGGTCAAAGCGACGCCACAAAACCGGACGTAATGTCCAGATCAACATCAAAGGCGAGCAGGAAACCAAGGATGAGTTGTACCGCGTTGCTGACGATATCGATCAACCGTTGGGGGAAACACTCAAGCGGGCCTTGGCAGCCTTACGACGTGAGCTGGAGACAGAACCACGTTAAGCGTCGGCATAAGGGAGGGGGAGGGCAGTGAGATTGAACGTAGAGAAACTCAACGCTGCAGTGATCAGCCTTTTGAGTAAGCGCAAAGGAAAAACTGGAGCCCGCTGGTCTCGTCCAACTCTTCACCAGGTTCTTCACCAGGGCATGGTTGGCGGGGTCAGAGTCGCGCCTTGGATGCCGTTTGGATTGCTACTGGTTGGTGCCTTAGGTGACTACGAAAACATGCGGCAGTATTTGCTAACAGCCACCACCGAACAAATGACCCGCACGGTCTTGCTCAGCATCGCTGGTGGCTTCGTTTTCGGGGCGATAGCGCAAGTGCTGGTCGATATCGCCACACCTAAGTTGCCAGGCTACAGGGATGGAATGCTTCAACGCGATCGTTTACCAGCCGCCATCTGGTACTGGGATTTGCCACACGATGGGCGGGACTTGGCAATCCGAGAGGTGACAACTGCACGTTGCACACCGAATGCGAATACGCGCTGGGCACTGGATGATCTGCTTAAGGAGTTGACTCGTGGCGAGAACATGGGTGGTTCAGATCTGTTAGACCACAAGATCGGACGGCTGCTGAGACTTCAGTCTCAACAGCTCAAACCTACGCAAAAGCTGGACGATGCAACCCAGTTATTGTCGTTACGCTACCGGGGTTTGCAATCAAATTACGAATGGTCTGTGAAGACTGAAAAGTCCTCACCTGGATTTAAAGCCTTTGTGACCGTGCGGCCAATACCGAAAAACGGGGATATTGAGGCTACACCATGGAACCGTTGCTTGATCGCAGAGGGTCCGTCAGAGGCTTTGGCCGTCACCATAGCAGCCATCACCCGTGAAACTTGGGCGTTCACAACCTGATGTCCAATGGAGCGAAAACGTACGCTAAGGTGGCATCGCTCCAGAAAACGGATAATAAAGCACGTTAAGCGGAAGGCCGTGATCATGACGGCCCACACCGGCGCCAAATTGATCACTGGTACAGATTCATACTCCGTGATCGCGTCGTGAACAAATTCATCGAATCCGGTCACTACACGACAAAACCCGCCGTATTGCCCGCCTGCCACATAAGTGGTGATAAAATACGTTATCACCCTATTTTAGCAGGACAGGGCACATGCCATTTTTTGACCCGATGCGTGACTATTTTCATAGACGCCAGGCGCAAATGCTGAACGTCCTCGCAGAACGCGTGCACCTGGTGAACCAGCGCACGGAATCACTGCGCGACAATTTTGTATTTCCCGGTACCGACTACTTCGACAACATTGAGGTCGATGGCCAGCACGTCGGTTATGTCGATTACGGCATCAACCCGCTGGGCGATCGGCTGTACATCAATGAGCTTCAGATCCTGCCCGAGCATCAGCGCCGGGGTGTCGGCCGGGGAGTGCTCTGGCGACTCTGGCTCACGCACCAGGTGCCCATTGTGCCGCTTCATCAGTACGGCACCTCCAATGGATTTTGGAGCCTGGCCCGCCGTGAGTTTGCGGCAGCAGGGGCTTTGATCCAAGACCAGTTGCACAGCCAGGAAGCACTGGATCAGGCCAAGCAGCGCTGGATACATCTGGTACCGGAATCTGCAAAAGACCGGTCCATTCGTGAATACTGGAAGTGGGTTGAATCTGAAAAAGCGGCAGGTCGACGTGCAGGGCCGGGCATACGATGAAAGACCTCAATCAACCCCAGTCCACCGCCGCGCTGTTGCCGTCCGGCGAACGCCGCTTGAGCGCCCAGGAGTTCCAGCAGTTGGCCAGCGTGCCGGCCGCCGTGGAATGGTTCGCCAATATCGACAACCCACGCACCCGACGCGCCTATCAAAACGACCTGGAAGACTTCTGCAGCTTTGTAGGTCTCACCGGCGCCGAGGAATTCCGCGCGGTCACCCGCGCGCACGTGCTGGCCTGGCGTGCCCAGCTGGAAGCCCGGGGCATGGCCGGGGCCACCATCCGGCGCAAACTGGCGGCGCTGGCCAGCCTGTTCGATCACCTGCTGGAGAACAACGCCGTCGCCGGCGGCAACCCCGTGCACGGTGTCAAACGGCCCAGGATCGAAACCAACGAAGGCAAGACGCCGGCACTCGGTGATGACCAGGCTAAATTGCTGCTGACGGCGCCGGATGGCTCGACTTTGAAGGGGATGCGCGACCGGGCCATTTTAGCGGTGCTGCTGTACCACGGCCTGCGCCGTGAGGAAGCCGCGCAGCTGATGACCGGCGACCTGCAGGACCGACGCGGCATCAAGCACCTGCAGGTGAGAGGGAAGGGCGGCAAGACCCGCTATTTGCCGCTGCACCCGGTCGCGGCCGAGCGCATCCATGAGTACCTGGAGCGCGACACTCAGCGCGAACCGGGCAATGGCCCGCTGTTCCGCTCGATCCGCGGTCGTACCGCCGGTGGGGCCGTTACGGGTAACGGCATCTATAAGGTGGTGGCCCAATGGGCCCACACGGCGGGCATCCAGGTTGAAGGGCTGGGCGTGCACGGACTGCGTGCCACGGCCGCGACCAATGCCCTGGAGCATGACGCCGATATCGCCAAGGTCCAGGTCTGGCTGGGCCACGCCAATATCAGCACCACCCGCTTGTACGATCGACGTGGCCAGCGACCGGAGGAGTCGCCAACGTTTAAGGTGAAGTACTGACGGAGGGCCGGCAGATTAGGCAACGATCTTCCTCCCTGGGGTTGTACGCCGGAATCCCAGAAATTTCCGTCAGCCCAGCTCCAGTCCCGCCACGAGCGCATCCAGGTCGATGAACTTGCCGTCAGTCTGGAAGGTGTAATGCCCGTTCAGCAGGATGTGCCGCCAGGCCGCTGGCGACATCTGCGTGATCAACGCCAGCGCCTTGGCATTGCCAGCTGCCTCGTACTTCGTCAGCAGCAGGGACAGGATCGCCGAGTTGTAGAAGATGATCGCGTTGCCGATCAGCCTGGCGCACTGGTTGCTGATCTCGATTTCGATGTCGGTGCGGCCGGTCAATTCCTTCTTCCCACCGACTTGGGCGATGGTCGAGCGTAGCTGGTGATAGGGGAGCCCGCAGAATTCGGAAAAAATCGTACGCTAAGGTTTTCCGGGCAATCGTAGCGGCCTGAACTTCCCGATCTCCAGCCTGCGGCTCTGCCGCCAGACGTAATCGCCAGTCAGGTTGATGTGCTCCCAGCCCAGCGGCAATAGGTATTGCAGCAGCTCGCCGCCCACCGACTTGCCAGCCTCGACCAGCCCCAAGTGATGCACTCCAGATACATCGTGTTCCATAGCACGATGGCCGTCACCAAGTTTGGGCTTCTGGCTCTGTAGCGCTGCGGCTCGAAGTTCCGATCCTGATTTTGCCTAAAACTGGACACTAGCTATTGTCTTTGAACAACGTCGATACGGTACGGGCAACATGGTCTGCACCGTCACTGATTTCACGCATAATAGTTGTTACAGTTGCGATCTGATCGTTGTTTTCTTCGGCGCTTCTAGCGATGCTGTTCATATCTATATTCAGTTGCTGAGTAAGCTTTCCGTTAGCAGTTACCACATTCTGGATTTCCACGGTGGCACTGCTAGTTCGAGCTGCCAACTGACGAACCTCGTCGGCTACTACAGCAAAGCCTCGGCCCATTTCACCCGCTCGGGCAGCTTCAATTGCGGCGTTAAGTGCTAGTAAGTTAGTTTGTTCTGCCACGCCTTGGATGATGGTAACAATTTTCTCGATATCTTTAGCCTGAGCATTTAGCTGTGTAATCGAAATAACCGCACCGTTTATTAAATTAAATGTACCCTGAGATAGTTCAATTGAACTAGCAAGGGACTCCATGCCCCGCACGGAAATTTGAGATGTCTCCTCGGCGGTGGTGAAGGAAAGCTCTGCGGCCTGACGGATTTCATCAGCCTTATGCTTCTGCGAGCTGACGTCGGTGGCAAATTTTAACACTTTCACAACCTGGCCGGCTTCATCAATGACGGGGTTGTAGGTGGCCTCAAGATAGATGGTCTCTCCCGATGCGGTCTTGCGCTCAAATTGCCCGCTTAAAAAAGTTCCTCCCTTTAAACTCTGCCAAAAATTTGGATTTTCTTGATAAAAATTATCGAAACAGAACATTCGGTGGTGTCGACCCTTGATATCGCTGAGGCGATAACCCATAGCACGGAGGAAATTCTCATTTGCATGCAGGATGTCACCGTTAGGTGTGAACTCGATCTCCGCCATCGAGCGGGAGATGGCTGCATGGACGGCTCTTAGTGAGAGTAACTCGTTTTCTCTCTGAGTGACATCTGAGCCAATCTTAATGATTTCAATAACTTTTCCATCTTGATTTTGAACTGGAATATAAGTAGCCTCAATCAATACTAAGTTACCGTCTTTGCGCAGCCGCCTAAATAAACCTGATTGAAGATGGCCGTCAGCCAATTTCTGCCAGAAGCGCGAATAATCAGCTGTGTTAGCATAATTCTTTTCGCAGAAAATTCTGTGGTGCTGCCCTGCTATTTCTTCGAGTTTGTAACCAAGCATCTCTAGAAAGATATTGCTCGCATAGATTACGCTCCCGTCTGGCCTGAATCTGATTTCCGCGACATTTCGACTTATTGAATCAAGCTGCCGCTGTAGTTCTGAGAGCTTATTTTCTGTGTCCAGCAGTTGTTTGTTTTTATTGAAAAACATAATCATTACCTTTGTGCAAATAAAATAATACTTGGGGCCCAATTTATACTGTATCGGTTAGCGCAACCGCTTCTTGAGAGCATAGCTCGGCGGCGGCAAAAACTGAGTGCAACACCTGACCTTTCCGGTACGGTGCTGCCCCTATGTCTTATACCGAACTCAGCGTTGAAGAGCGCGCCACCATTCAAATCGGTCGTACCCAAGGCTTCAGCCTGCGCAGGATTGCCTGCTTGATCAACCGATCCCCTTCGACCATCAGCCGTGAGCTGCGCCGTAACCGAGGTGCTTGCGGTGGCTACTCGGCCCGCCTAGCCCAGCAGCAAATGCAGGCCCGCCGCCAGGTTTGTCGACCGATGCGAAAACTGTTGCCGGGTAGCGAGCGCTTCGAACTGGTGACCCATATGCTGCGTGAGCGTTTGTCTCCCGAGCAGATTGCCGGCAAGCTGCGCAGCATGAACATACCCAACCTGCGAGATGCCTACGTCTGTCGCGAGACGATCTACAACGCGATCTATGCCCTGCCAGTGGGTGAGCTGCGTAAGGAGCTGATCATCTGTCTGCGCCAAGGCAAGACGACGCGCCGGCCGCGCTCTGGTGGCGTGGATCGGCGCGGCCAGATCCCCGAGATGGTCAGTATTCATGTGCGCCCGCCGGAGATTGAAGACAGGCTGATGCCGGGGCATTGGGAAGGCGACCTCATCAAGGGTAAGGCCAACGCCTCGTCCGTCGGTACGCTGGTGGAACGCACCAGTGGCTACCTGATGTTGGTGAAGATGAACGACGCGACGGCGACTTCGGCACTGGAAGGCTTCAGCGCCGCGCTCAATAGCATGCCGCTGGAGATGCGCAAGAGCATGACTTACGACCAGGGCCGGGAGATGGCGCGACACGCCGAGATCACCCAAAGAACCGGCGTGGCGATCTACTTCTGCGACCCGCACAGCCCCTGGCAGCGCGGCAGCAACGAAAACATCAACGGCCTGATTCGCCAGTACTTGCCCAAGGGCACAGACCTGTCGGTACATAGCCAGGAGAAGCTGGACGCCATTGCGCTGCAACTGAACATGCGACCGCGCAAGCGCTTCGACTTCAAATGCCCCATCGAGGTGATGGGAGAGGTCATGCAAAACTCCATGGCAATGCGGCATGATGCTCCGGCTTCAATTCAATAACCGTGTTGCACTCAGCTCCTGCAACCGCCACTATTGGGACCTAGCAGCCCCGATACTTATCCATCCAAACTTCAAGATCTTGGGGGTTGAGTGGCTTAGACAGAAGATATCCTTGAGCAACATGATACCCTTGCTCTTTTAGGATTTTATATTGACCTTGCTCCTCCACACCCTCGGCGACAACCTTCAACCGTAAGCTATCGCCAATACGTAAAACGGCATCACTGAGAGCACGACTTGTTTCATCAGCTTCAAGATCCATAACAAAACTACGATCCAGTTTCAGCTCTTGAATTGGTAGTTTACGCAAATAGCTCAGGCTTGAATAGCCCGTACCGAAGTCATCCATTGCCAACTTAACGCCCTGAGAATGTACCTCATGAAGAACCTTCATCGTGCTTGGATTCGTATCAAGCAAGACACTTTCCGTCAATTCAAGCGTAAGATCAGCGGCGATTAGATTATGCTGATCAAGTGTCCTCATAATCATTCCAGTCAGGTCAAGATTATGAAAATTGCTAGGTGACAAATTTACCGAAACAGACGGAATTTTCAGCCCCTTCCTTCGCCACACAGCTAGTTGTCGGCATGCTTCCTGAACAGCCCAATTACCAAGCTCGCCAATCAGCCCGCACTCTTCTGCCAGCGGAATGAATCTTGCAGGAGAAACCTCACCAAATTTCGAGTGAGTCCAACGAGCTAACGCCTCGACACCATATAGTTTTCCGTCATCCATATTAACTTGTGGCTGATAACTAAGTCTCAACTCGCCATTGTCAATTGCATGCCGTAAAGCACTCTCTAACGCCTGACGTTCCTGTGCAAGCTGATTCAACTCGTAGCTAAAGAAGCTGAATCTACCACGCCCCACACCCTTGGCTTGGTACATTGCCATATCTGCACGATGTATGAGAGTTCCCATATCATGACCATCTTGCGGATATATACTAATACCTATACTTGCCGATGGCGAAATAGAAGAGCCTGCTATCTGACATGGCTTTGAAATAGAAAGCTTAATTTCTTCTACTATCTCAGTTACACAGTCACTACTGCAATTCGGCAGCACTACTACAAATTCATCACCAGAAAGCCTACCTACAATGTCTTTTGACCTACGATTGGAGTGAAGACGTTCAGCAATGACTTTCAGCAGCTCGTCTCCAGCAGGATGACCTAGCGAGTCATTTACTTGTTTAAAACGATCTAAATCAATAAACAAAACTGCCATTGAGGTTTTTGTACGTCTTGCTTCGATCAGGGCATGATCCGCCTTGGCATGCAGCAAGCTACGATTGGGAAGCTCAGTCAAACTATCGTAAAATGCAAGTTGCCGTATGTTTTCTTGATTAACCTCCCTTTCCATAGCAAGAGCACATAGAGGGGTAATCACATCAACCATCTGCTGATGTAGCGGCGAGGGAATACGTTTCTCGTCATAGTAAAATGCGAGAACACCTATAGATACTCCCTTAGCTCCTTTTATTGGAGTTGACCAACAGCTCTTAATACCTAATGGCAGAAAATCATCACGTATCACAGCCCAAGTTGAATCAGTCTCGATATCACTAGTGACCACCGACTCTCCAAGGAAGGCAGCAGTACTGGACGAACCAATACAATCGCGTATTGACATCCCCTCAATTATTTTCGCATAAGTCGCAGGCAAACTTGGTGCAGAAAGTAGATGCATGCAACCATCTTCATCTACTTGAATTACTGATGCTTTGACCTCGGGAGATATACGCTCAACCTCGTTACATACCAAGTCCATTACCGCTTGCAGTGGCATTTCGCGGACCATTGCATCTAGAATGCAAAACTGTAAAACCTCATGAACTTTCGAACTCGTTACATCCGCGAGCACAGTCACAGTATTAGTTAGATCTCCAGCACCACTAAGTATTGGACTAATCGCTATATTAGACCAGATTCGCTCACCGTTTTTTACCCGCGTCAGCTCTTCGGTTCTCAACGAAAGCCCACGAGATAGCCTCTCATGTATAGCACTAACATTGGACTCAGAAAGCTGTGGTGTGAGTAATGCGGCAGGTCGCACCCCTTCAACTTCGCTGAAAGGGTAGCCAAAAATCCGTTCAAACCCTCTATTTACGTATACAATCTTCCAGCTACTATCCGTTATAACTATTGCATTTTCAGTCTGATCCGCCACCAAGGACAAAAGCTTAATTCGCTTCTGTTCCTTACGATGGTCAGTTACATCCTTTACAAAAGCTGTAAATAAAACCTGCCCTTCACTTTCAACCCGAGAAATGGACATCGCCCCCCAACGTTGACTCCCATCCTTCCTGTGGATAGGGACATCCCGAGTAGTGCCAACAATTTTATTTACGCCAGTACGCCGATTCGAATCGACATATTCATCGTGCTTATCCCGAATAGTTTCTGGCACCAGCATCTTTACATTTTGACCAATTACCTCCTCCCTATCAAACCCCCATAACTTTTCCGCCGCACGATTAAAAAGCACCACACAATTTTTAGTATCAATTACAACAACACCATCAACAGCCTGTTCAAGGGTTTGTATAAATATATCAGAAAGATTCTGGGTAATTGGCATCAGCTCAAATCCGAAAGAGCAATTTTATAATTCACAAAACCAGCTTCATGAACTGTGTACATTCCATTCAACACACGACCGCCTACGCCGTCAAAAACGATGCCCTCCCCCGGCGGGAGGGCATCGTTTTTGACGGCGTAGGCGGTCGTGTGTTGAATGGAATGTACAC